>JAZLIW010000094.1:0-9100 GCA_045617585.1 Eubacteriales bacterium | reverse complement strand
GACCGACATGGCAACGATCCGACTTTGGAACGTGAAAAGACCGAGCAGGCGGTCGATTACGCCGCCCGCAGCGACGCCGCCCTTGCCGAAACGGAGGACGCGCCCGTCTTCCCGCATTCCTTCGCGGAGATCCTGCCGCTGATGGAAAAGGCGGAATTCGGCGCACCGCTGGACGGGGAAGAGCTCGGCACGCTTGCCGGATTCTATCAGGCGCTCAGCGAGGAGACGCAGAAGCGGTTCGGGCCGCTGGAACGATTCTGGTACGTGAAGATCAGACAACTCTTGTGAGGCAGATATGGAACTGAGACCCGATCAGATGAACGGCGCGGACCTCGCGTATCTCGGGGACGCCGTGATTGAACTGATGACGAGAGAAAAGCTCCTTTCCTCGGGCATTACCGACGTCGGGAGACTGAACAAGCTCGCACTGTCCTACGTCCGCGCCACCGCGCAGTCGGAGGCGGTCGAACGGGTGCTTCCTCTTCTTTCGGAGGAGGAAGCGGAGGTCTTCCGCCGCGGGAGGAACGCCCACGGCATTTCCGCGCCGAAGAGCGCGTCCACGGTCGAATACCGCCGCGCCACCGGGCTCGAAGCGCTCTTCGCGTGGCTGTGGCTGCGCGGAGAGGACGACAGACGCCGGGCGCTGTTCGCGGCGGCGTATCCGGAAAACGCGGAAGAGTAACGGCAGAATGACGCTGGAAGAGGCAAAAAGACGGAGACGTTTTGGAAGATCGTGATCCTCGAAACGATCGCGGGCAGGACGGCGTCGCTGAAAGACGGGCTGATCGCGGTCTGCGCGGAAACGTGTCCGTCGCTTTCCGCCGATCTCGCCCGCGCGGTCCGCGATTTCAAGGTCTTTCCGGTGACGGTCTTCGACGCGCCGGAAGGGAGAAGTCTCACCCCTCTGCCCGAACGGTACGCCGACGCCGCGGAACGGACGAAGCGGGCGATCGCGGTTTACCTGAAAGAAACGAAATAAGAAAACCGGAGCGCTGCCGTGCGGCAGAGCTCCGGTTTTTTACGGGGGAAACGCTTATTTGATGAATTTCATCTTGACGGCGACGCCGGCGGGATCGTTCATGAAGGTGAGCAGGACGGTCTTCGAGGTCTCGTCGTAGGTAAAGCTGATCGGGGTCTCGGTGCCCTTGACCGACGCCGTGACGGTGAGCGGGGCGCGGCCGACGGCGATCCGTGCCGTGCAGGTGCAGCCCTCGGGACCGATCGCGGTAAAGGTGACCGAACGGGCGGTGGCGTGCCACTTTTCGATCCTCGCGGCGGCGCAGACCAGGTCGGCGGGAACCGTGCGGTCGATCTTGTCCACGTTGTACCACAGTCCGACCGAGCCGACCTTCAGCGTCGGATCGGTGAGAACGGGAAGTTTGTCGTCAAAGAGGTCGATATAGGTGCCCTTCAGCGTCTCGTCCTTCGAGTAAGGCGTCTCGGAGAGGATCGAGGTGACGACGTAGGGACCGCGGTCCATGATCATCGCGGCGGACGGCGTCCAGCTCATGCCGCCCTCCTCCATGCCGGAGCGGACGAAGGAACGGTAGGCGTCGGCGGCAGCGGTGCTGTCGGAGAGGGAGATCGGGTCGGTATCAAGGAAGGCGAGGACACCCTTGCCGACTTTATGGATCCCGGCTTCGGGCGTTCTGCCGATGCCGCAGGACTCGAAGAGATGCTCGGCGGGGTTTTTGTAATCGCCGCCGTTCTGATTCCACCACGCGCGCACGGTATGGAACGGGTCGGTGCCGTTGCCGACGTAGACGAGGACACCGCCGCTCTTGACCCATTCGGCGATCGCGTTGTGGATATCCGGGTAATCCGGCTTCATGTATTCGTAGCTGAGCACGAGGACGCGGTAGGGGGAGAGGTAGCCCGGCAGACGGCGGACGTTATCCAGCTGGACGGGACGGACCGACAGACCGTGCTTGAGCAGCGGGAGTGCAAGCCCGTAGAAGGCGCTGAACGCCTGATGGTGGTTGAAGCGCTTTCTGGCGGCGATCAGTTCCTCGGAGGGCTCTTCGCCCGGCTTCCCGTGCGGCGGGATCAGGTCGGGACGGACGCGCTGGAACATTGCGGAGTCGGCGAGGAGCAGACCGACCTCGGTCCTTCCGCCTCTCCACGCGGCGTCCGGCTGGTCCATGTCGCGCAGGACGTGCATGACGTTCATCAGGTTGGTACGGTACGCCTCGGGCATCGGCTCTCTGCCGTCCCCGCTCTCGGAGGGATAGGCGCCGCTGAAGACGCGTGCGGGCCACGGTGCGACCTCGTAGGTCGAGATGCCGGGGTGCATCAGGGAGGCGGTCACCGTGCGGTAGTAGTTCTCACGGTAATCTCTCCACGTATGGTGCGGGTCGTCCTCGACCGGGTCGTGGAGGAGCCACATCTTGCGGTCGGTGCCGCGCACGAGCTCCTGCTCGATGCCGTATTCGAGGAACGCGGTCTCGAAGGTGCGCTCCGCGTGTCTGCCCTCGTAGAAGTTGCCGGTGCGGGCGGTGCCCGTCCAGATCTGCGCGATGTAGCCGTCCACGCCGGGCAGGTCGATCAGGGAGGACTCGGGCGAGACGATCTGCCACGCCGAGTAGTTGATCAGCGAGTGGGTCGGGACGTAGAAACGGAGGCGCTTGCCGTAGCGGACCATCGCGTATTCCTTCAGTTCGGAGCAGAGGCGGTCGAGCATCCGGCGGTAGAGGTACTGCTTCAGCTTTGCCGAGCGGTACGCCGCGTCGGGAGAGGACGCCTGATCCTGCCACGGCTCACGGTAGAAGATCTCCCATTCGCGTTTGAACGCCTCGGAATAGCCTGCCGCCGCCCAGTATTCGGGCTCCTCGAGGTGGATCGCCTCGACGCCGCAGTCCACGGCGTTTTTCAGTTTTTCGGTCAGATAGCGGGAGAAGGCGACCGACGGACACATATAGGGCACGTCCTTGCCGTGATTGATCTCGGCACCGCTGTTGCGCTGCCCTTCGTCGTGATGATCGATGCCGTCGAATTTTCCGTAGAGATAATCCTGATATTCGCCCCACGCGACGCCGGTCATCAGGTGGATCACGTAGCCGTGCTTTTTCCAGACCGCGATGCGCTCCTTCAGGTTGTGGATGCCGTAGACCATGACGAAATCGCATTGGGTGTCGTTGCGGGGATTGTAGGGGGACGCTTCCTGAACGCCGGTGCGTTCCTCGTGTCTGTCGTAGAATTTCATACCGTTCCTGCCTTTCCTCCGGGCTGCCGGAGACGTTTTTCGGTTTCGGAGCTGTGCGGCGGGCGCCGCCTTCCTTCTGCTATTATAACAAATCGGCAAAAGGATGTCTATGCGGAGAATGCCTAAAAAAAGGAGGGAAAAACCGTCATTCTGCGCGGTGGGGCGGGAAGGGGAGGAGGGGGACGCGATTTCCTCTTTTTTTGCTTGCATTTTGCCCGGATCTGTGGTACACTGAAAAAGGAAAAACCGAAAAAACGGGATCAGATCATCTCGTGATAAAAGGAAGGAAAACGGCATGGAACTGAAAGCAAGAAAAGACATGGACCCGGCATTCATGTGGGATTTTACGCATATCTACGCGGATAAGGAAGCGTGGGAGGCAGACTACCGCGCGGCGGAGGAGCTGATCGCCGGGCTGGCGCCGCTCGCCGGGACGCTCGGCAGCTCGGTCGACGCGCTGAAGAACGCGCTGGAGCAGGTGGACCGCACGGGCGAAAAGGTGGAGCGCGTCTATCTCTACGCGAACCTGCACAAATCGGGGGACAACGGTGATCCCGCGTATCAGGATATGGAGGGCAGATGCATCCGCCTCTATATGGCGTTCTCGACCGCTGCCGCCTTCATCGAGCCGGAGATCCTCTCCATCCCGGAGGAGACCTTCCATGCCTGGATGGACGACCCGAAGCTGAAGACCTACCGCCACATGCTGGAGGACGCGGACCGTCAGAGAGCGCACACGCTCGACGCGGAGCGCGAAAAGATGCTCGCGATGATGTCCGATATGGCGGGCAGCTGCTCGAACGCCTTCGAGATGCTGGAATCGGTCGATATGACCTTCCCGTCCGTCACCGACGAAAAGGGGAACGAGATCCCGCTGACCCACGGCAATTTCGGCGTCTTCCGCGAGAGCCCCGATCAGCGCGTCCGGAAAGAAGCGTTTGAAAAGTACTTCGGCGAATTCCGCAAGTATATCAACACGCTCGCCGCGATGTACGCGGGCTCGGTCAAGACCGACTGCTTCTTCTCCTCGGTCCGGAACTATCCGGGTGCCTGCGCGCACGCGCTGTTCGGCGGCAACGTGCCGATGAGTGTTTACGACAGCCTGATCGACGCGGTCCACGAGGGACTGCCCACGATGAAGCAATATCTTGCCCTGCGCAAAAAGGTGCTCGGACTGGACGAGCTCAATATGTACGACCTCTACTGCCCGATGGTCTCCGAGGTCGAGATGAACGTCCCCTACGCCGACGCGAAGGAGCTGGTCAAAAAGGCGGCGCTGCCCCTCGGCGAAGCGTATCAGAAGCTGCTTGACCGCGCGTTCTCCGAGAACTGGATCGACGTCTACGAGAACAAGGGCAAGACGACGGGCGCGTTCTCCTGCGGCGTCTTCGGCGTCCATCCCTACGTTCTGCTCAACTATACCGACACGCTGGACGATGCGTTCACGCTCGCGCACGAGCTCGGTCACGCGATGCACTCCTATCTGTCCGACACCACGCAGGACTACGCCAACCACGATTACCGGATCATGGTCGCGGAGGTCGCCTCCACGGTCAACGAGGTCCTTCTGACCCGCTATCTCCTCTCGGTCGAGACCGATCCCGCCCGCCGCGCGTATATCCTCAACCATTTCCTCGAGGGCTTCCGCACCACGGTCTACCGTCAGACGCTGTTCGCGGAGTTTGAGAAGATCGCGCACGAAATGTACGAGCGCGGCGAGACCCTGACGGCGGAGTCGCTGAACAAGGTCTACCGCGACCTGAACCTGCTCTACTACGACGGCGCGACCGTCAACGAGCTGCAGGATATCGAATGGGCGCGCATCCCGCATTTCTATAACGCCTTCTACGTCTACCAGTACGCAACCGGCTTCTCCTCCGCGGTCGCCATCGCGGATTCGATCCTGCGTACGGGCGACGCCTCCGCGTATCTGAAGTTCCTGACGACCGGCGGTTCCGACTATCCGCTGAACGAGCTGAAGATTGCGGGCGTGGACCTGACCTCCCCCGAGACCGTCCGCTCCGCGCTGCGCGTTTTCCAAACCAGCCTCGACGAGCTGGAAGCGCTGCTCGGTTAAAACGATGAGAAACGAAGAAAAGAGCCCGCTCGGGTTCGTTGATCCCCTGATCGGGACGTCCTACGATCCGAAGATCCACGTCTGGGGACCGAGCGATTACGGCGGAACGGTCCCGTTCGTCACGCCGCCCTTCTCGATGACGAAGTTCTCGCCGATGACGCGGGAGAACCGTATCGGGCGCGCGGTGTGGTCCTGCGACGACGACAGGATCATCGGCTTCACGGCGACGCATCAGCCCTCCATCTGGATGGGCGACTACGGCTATCTGACCGTGATGCCCCGGCTGACGCCCTGCGGGGCGTCGCCCGAGGAACGCGGGATGCCGTTTGACCGGAAAAACGAATATCTTTCTCCCTGTCTCTGCCGCGAGACGCTGGAGGGGGAGAACGGGGAGACGGTCGGCGTCACGCTTACCTCCACGTCCCGCTGCGGCGTCCTGCGTTCCGTCTTTTCTGCGGGGAAGGGGTACCTGATGACGGAGGTCACCCGCGCCGGGATCAAAGGCGAGGGAAGGATCGTTGACGACCGGACGGTTTACGTGAGCAACCCTCACCGGATGGACAGCCATCTGAACGAAAGGACCCTCCCGCACTTCCGCGGGTACTACGTCCTGCGCTTTTCCGTCCCCTTCCGTTCGGTGACGCTGAACGGAAAGGAACTGAAGCCGGGAGATCGTTTTGAAGAAGAGCACGCCGTGCTGCTCCTCTCCTTCGACGCGCCCGAGGCGGAGACGAGGATCGGCAGCTCCTTCATCGGTTACGAACAGGCGGAACGGAACCTGACCGCGGAGGTCGGAGATAAGTCCCTCGGGGAGCTTTCCGACGCGCTGAAAGAGGAATGGAACGCGCTGCTCGGCAAGCTCCGCATCGACGCCGACCGGAGGACGAAGACGATCTTCTATACCGGGCTGTATCACGCGCTCCTCTTCCCGAACGCCTTCTACGAGGAGGATCGCTACTATTCCGCGTTCGACGACCGGATCCACGAGGGGAAGACCTATACGTCGTTCTCCATCTGGGATACCTTCCGCGCGGAAAACAGCCTGATCACGCTGCTCTGTCCCGAGCGGGTGAACGGCATGATCGAATCCCTGCTGCACGTCTACGAGGAGGGCGGCTATCTCCCGAAGTGGCCGAATCCTTCCTATACCAATATCATGATCAGCACGCACGCCGATTCCCTGATCGCGGAGGCGATGGCGAAGGGCTTTGACGGGTTCGATACCGGGCTCGCGTGGGAAGCGGTGAAAAAGGACGGCACGGTGCCGCCGCCCGGGGATCGGGAACGGCTCTGGCGCGACCGGGATCCGGGGCTGCCGTACGAGGCGAGAGCCGGACTTTCCTACCTGACCGAGCTCGGCTATATCCCGACCGACCGGATCGCGGAGGCAGCCTCCCGCACGATCGAGGGCTGCTACGACGACTGGTGCATCTCGCGCGTCGCGGCGATGACCGGGAGAAAAGAGGAAGAGGCGTATTTCCTTGAGCGCAGTCACGCTTACCGGCGGCTGATGGATCCCGACTCCGGCCTGCTCCGCGGCAGAAAAGCGGACGGGACCTTCGACTCCGAGAAGAACGGCTGGACCGAGGGCGGACAGTGGAACTACCACTTCTTCACGCCGCACGACGTCGAGGGGATGGTGGAGATGCTCGGACGCGACAGGTATCTCGCCGAGCTCGACGAATACTTTGAAAAAGGGTACAACTTCCATCCGAACGAGCCCTCCCATCACGTTCCCTATCTCTACGCCTATCTCGGCGAGACCGAAAAAGCGGCAGAGCAGATCGGAAAGATCGCGAGGGAAAACTACTCCGACGAGCCGGCAAGCGGGCTGACGGGCAACGAGGACTGCGGGCAGATGTCCGCGTGGTATATCTTCTCGGCGCTCGGCTTTTACCCGCTGAATCCCGCGTCCGCCGATTACGTCCTTGCCCGTCCGCTCGTGAAGAGCGCGGCGCTCGACTTCGGCGGCGGGCGCGTCTTCCGCGTCGTGCGTCACGCGGAGGAGGGACCCGCGCGCTTCGTCCTGAACGGGAAGCCGCTTGCGGGCGTAACCGTCTCCTACGCGGAGATCACGGCGGGCGGAACGCTGGAGTTTTACGGCTGCGGGGAAGAAATCTGACGCTCCCGCTCTTGACTTTTCCCGCGTGATATGGTATGCTGAAACCGTGATCCGCCGGAGGGCGGACGACTGTCTGAGGATACGACAAAATCACTTCTGTCAAAAATTCTTTCATAAGGAGAGTATCGGAATATGCGTACAAGAAACATCGGTTCTCATCCCGCGATCGGCATCCGCCGGATCATCGACGGCCGCAGAGGCGCCCTTCAGGTGCGGGAATCCCTGGAGGACCAGACGCTCGGCATGGCACTTGCCGCGAAAAAGCTTTTTGAGGAAAATCTGAAATATACCGACGGCACGCCGGTCCGCGTCGTGATCTCGGAGACCAGCATCGGCAGAATGGGCGAGACCGCCGCGGTCGCCGAGCAGTTCAAACGGGAAAACGTCGCCGTCACGCTGTCCGTCACGCCCTGCTGGTGCTACGGCGCCGAGACGATGGACATGGATCCGCACACAGTCAAGGCGGTCTGGGGCTTCAACGCCACCGAACGGCCGGGCGCGGTCTATCTTGCCGCGGTCCTCGCCGCGCACGCACAGAAGGGTCTGCCCGCCTTCGGCATTTACGGGCACGACGTGCAGGACGCGGACGACACCGTGATCCCGGAGGACGTGAAGGAAAAACTTCTCCGCTTCGGCAGAGCCGCGATCGCCGCGGTCACGATGGAGGGCAAGGCGTATCTGCAGATCGGCTCGATGAGCATGGGTATCGCCGGCTCCCAGATCGACCCGAACTTCTTCGAGGATTATCTCGGGATGCGCGTCGAATCCGTGGACGAGGTCGAGCTGCTCCGCCGCATCGAGAACGGCATCTACGATAAGGAAGAATACGAAAAGGCGCTCGCGTGGGTGAAGGAGAACTGCCCCGAGGGCTTTGACAAGAACCCCGAATTCATCCGCAAGAGCGACGAACAGAAGAAAAAGGACTGGGAATTCACGGTCAAGTGCGCGCTGATCATTCAGGACCTGATGGCGGGCAACGACGCCTTCGACGACCAGTGGACTGAGGAAAAAGCGGGCCACAACGCGATCGCGGCGGGCTTCCAGGGTCAGCGGCAGTGGACCGACTATCTCCCGAACGCAGACTTTGCAGAGGCGATCTGCAACACCTCCTTTGACTGGAACGGCGCGCGCGAGCCCTTCGTCGTCGCGACCGAGAACGACACGCTGAACGGCATCTCCATGCTGCTGATGAAGCAGCTGACCAACCGTGCCCAGCTCTTTGCCGACGTCCGTACCTACTGGTCGGGCGACGCGGTGAAGAGAGTGACCGGGTACGAGCTGGAAGGAAAGGCGAAGGAAGCGGACGGCTTCATCCACCTGATCAACTCGGGCGCCGCCGCGCTCGACTTCACCGGAAAGGCGAAGGACGAAACGGGCGCTCCCGCGGTCAAGCCCTTCTACGAGATGACCGAAGCGGAGCAGGAGAAGATCCTCTCCGTGACCGACTGGTGCGCTGCCGATATGGGTTACTTCCGCGGCGGCGGCTTCTCCTCTCACTTCGTGACCGACGAGGAGATGCCCTGCACGATGATCCGCCTGAACCTCGTCAAGGGGCTCGGACCCGTGGTACAGATCGCCGAGGGCTGGACGGTCAGCCTGCCGAAGGACGTCAACGATATCCTGTGGAAGCGCACCGACCCGACGTGGCCCTGCACGTGGTTCGCGCCGCGCTGCGTCGGGATCCCCGGCAGCCCGTTCC
>JAZLIW010000093.1:0-20506 GCA_045617585.1 Eubacteriales bacterium | reverse complement strand
GGACGGAGCTCGGCTTTGCTTCCGAGGCGGACGGAACGGGCGGCACGAAAGCGACGCTCTCCCTTCCCGAAGATCTTGATTATTCGGAGGTGATCTCCATGAAGGCACCCGACCCGTCAAACCCGAACGATTTTCTGATCTGCACCGCGTCCGTTCTTGACTACGGCGCCGCGGGCGACGGAAAGACCGACGATACCAAGGCGTTTCAGGCGGCGCTCGACGCCGTGCGCGATCTCGGCGGCGGGACCGTATTCGCTCCCGCGGGCTGGTACGTGATCAAGGGCAGTCTGACCGTCGGCACCTCGGTCTACCTCGCAGGAGAGTGGACCGACCCCGAAAAGGATCCCGACGCCATGAAGCACGGCACCGTCCTCTGCGTCGAGGGAAGCCCGAAGGACGCGCTGATCACGATCGGCGCCTCCGCGGGCGTGAACGGGCTCACCGTCTGGTACCCGAAGCAGTCGGTCGATAAGCCGAAGGAATATCCGGCGGCGATCCGGATCCGGGACGGCATCAGCGGGGACGGCACGCAGCACGCCTCTTCGATACAGAACCTGACGGTCGTCAACGCGTGGAAGGCGATCGACGCGACCTCCGGGCTGCAGCTCCCGACCCTGAAAACGATCCGCGTCTCGGCGCTCAGCTCCGGATTTGCGATCAACGGCTGTTACGACTGCGCCCGCATTATCGATCTCCGCGTCTCGCCCGAATACTGGGCGGCGTTCGCCGGGATCGACGTCGGGACCGTTGCCGAGGCCATGAAAAAAGAAGCGGTCGGCTTTACGCTCATGCGGACCGACGCGCAGATGATGTTCGACCTCGTCGCCGCGTCCTGCCATACCGGCGTCGCCCTGCTCCGTGACACGACGAACAGCGGCGAAACGGCAGGCTCCTCCGCGATCCACAAGATGACCGTCCGCGACTGCACGGTCGGGATCCGTGCCGAATACAACGCCGCTTCCTTCTCGGATACCGTGATCGAAACGGCGGGGGACCGAGCCTCGATCGAGGTCACGGCGTCGACCTCCTCCACCTCGTCTCTGCGCCTCTGCGGCTGCACGGTAAAGAACGCGTCCGGTCCCGTCCTTTCGGTCGAAGAAGGCACGCGCTGCCTCGTCTCCCTCCAGAACTGCACGCTGGAGAACGGCGGGGACACCGCGGTCGCGGCGGAAGGCGGCGTCCTCTCCCTGACCTCGAACCGGTTTACCGGAAAAGGGACCGCAATGGTGCTCGGCGACGGTGTCAAGGCGGCGGCGCTCTCCGACAACTGGTTCGGCAAGAGCATCGAAAACGCTGTCGTCTCCCCCCTCCCGGATTCCCGTCTGTCCGCGGAACATTCGATCAAGGAACCGACGTATGCGACCTCAGATCCCGTGCTTCCGACCCCGCCGGTCGTCCACGGGACCGACCTCATTTTTGACGTCACGGAATACGGCGCGGTGCGCGACGGAAAAACGGACGACACCGCCGCGTTTGAAAAAGCGATCCGCGCGGCACAGAGCGCGGGCGGCGGGACCGTTTACGTCCCCGCGGGCTACTACAAGTTGGAAGGCTCCCTTTCCCTTCCCACGGGCGTTGAGCTGCGCGGCGTCAGCGAATGCATCCACGTCAGCTCAGGCGCCGGTTCGGTCCTGTATATCACCGACGGGCAGGGAGACGGAGACGGCACGGCGTTCCTGACGCTCGCGAAGGGCTCCGGCGTCCGCGGTCTGACCTTCTGGTATCCCGAGCAGGCATGGAACGCGGTCAAGGCGTATCCCTACGCGATCCGCGTCCTCGGGCAGGACTGCGCGATCCGGAATATCTGCCTCGGCAACTGCTTCCGCGGCATCGACATGGCGTCCGCCGACTGCGGCGGTCACTACGTGGAAAACGTCACGGGAAGCGTGCTGGACCGCGGCATCGTCCTTGACGGCAGTACGAAGGCGGGCGCGCTGATCGGGACCCATTTCAACCTGACCTTCTATTACAATATCGGTTCCGCCAAGCTCAGTGACGCGAGCGGCAGCTTCGGCTACGATATGGCGGTCCCGCTCATGGGTTACCTGAACCAGAATATGACCGCTTATGAATTCGGCACCGCAAAAGACGAGCTTCTTCTCTTCGTCTTCAACTACCGGGCACGCTATGGCATGGTGTTCACCGGCGGGTTTGAAGGCACGGTCGTCGGCTGCGGTGTTGACGGTTCGCTCTGCGGCGTAAAGATCACGGGCAGCTACGACCGGGAACTGACGCTCCTCTCCTTCTCGGACGATATCGTTCCCGGCTCCACGCCGGAGGGCAACGTCGGGATCTTCGTGGACGCCGAGGACGGAAGCGTGATCCGCTTCGTCTCAAGCGGCGCGTCCAGCTACAACTACGTCCCCTCCGACCTCGTCAAAATGAAAAACGGAGAACTGATCCTGGAGGGCTTTACCGCCAACGTCACGCCCGCCAACCGCAACGGCGCGCTCCGGGTCGAGGGCGGTCACGTCCGGGCAGGCGGAATGGTCTTCCGTCACGTCGGTCCCCTCGACGGCAGCGGCGCGTTCACCGAACAGCCGGATACCGCCGCGGTCGTTGACGTCGTCGTGACGAAGGACGGCAGCCTCGAGCTTCTCTCCGCGATCGGAGAGCGCTTCTTCCGCACCGATTATAAGGGAGACGCGGAAGCGTACTGCACCGTCACGACCGACTGACCTTTATTCGTAACACAAAATAAAAACGGTTCGCCGGAAAGGAAACCAGAGTTCCTTTCCGGCGGATCCGTTTGTCTGATACGGCAACAAAGCGGGCAGTCTACCGGTCGACCGTCCTGACGATCTGCCCGATCAGTGCCTCATCCTCTTCCATTGTTTTCGTCCGCAGGACGCTCAATACCGTCCGGTCCGCGCCCGTGCGCAGCGCGTTCCCCGTTTCCCGGTAGAGGGAGAGGATCGAACCCACTTCCCTGCGGATCTTCGTCACGTCGTATCCCGCGCATTCCAGAAGCGCGGTGATCCGGCGTCTGGAAAGCAGCAGGATGCCGATGCCGTCACGGAGCTGCGCGGCGGTACCGGGAAACGCGCCGTACCGCGGAGTTTCCCGCGCGAGGATCTCGTAGAACCGGTCCGCGTAGACCGAAGGCTTTTCCGGAAGCGAATCCGAAAGAAGACGGACGGTCGTGTCCTCCCCGGTCCTGCATTCGGCGGGGAGCTCTCCCCCGAAGACGGCGCCGGGCATCCCGTAGGAACAGCCGCCCTCCGCAGATACCAGAACGCAGTGCTTTTTCCATGGAGAGGACGGGAACGCTGCGCGGGCAAATTCCTCGGTCACGCCCAGAATACGATAGACGTTCTCCCCGGTAAATTCTTCGCCGCCCCTGTCGGAAACAGAGATCAGCCCCTCTTCTCCGGCAAGGTCAAAGAGACTGCGGAAGCCGTGAAAATCGTTCAGCCCGCCCTCCGGTCCGATCCCATCAAGGATCGCCGTGAAGGAAAGAAACGACGCGTGATACAGACACGGGAAAGCGATCCCCCGCGAGGACAGGATCCCGAGCAAGAGCCGTTCCGCGCAGGAGACCGGAAAGATCCCCTTCGCACGGTCGTCTGCCGGCGTTCCGGCGCTCATATATCGCCGTAGAGCCGCATCATCCGTGCAAGGCTCTCCTCCGCCGGGACCGTCGGCGCGTATTCCAGACCGCAGAAGCCGCGGTATCCCGCCTTCGTCACCGCGTCGAACACGAAGCGGTAATCGGTCTCCCCGCGGTCGAGTTCGATCCTGCCGGGATGCCCCGCGGCGTGCAGATGCGCGACGCAGTCGAGCCCCGAAAGGAGGTTCGGCACGAGGTTCCCCTCCGAGACCTGCTGATGGTAGAGATCGAAGACGACCCGGACGCGTTCGTTCCCGACGTTCCTGACGATCCCGAACGCCTCCGCGGAGGAGGTCAGATAGTAGCCGGGATGATTGACCAGCGTATTGAGCGGCTCGATCATCAGCGTCACGCCGCTTTCCCCAAGGATCGGGCAGGCGGCGGCAAGCCCCTCCTCGATGCTCTCCCGCTGCGCTTCGCGCGGCGCGCCGGTATCATTCCCGACCTGCGTGATCATTTTCCGGGCGCCGAGCCGCTGCGCCGCCTCGCAGGAACGGCGCACCCCGTCAAGGAACGCCGTGCGGTATGTCGGATCGGTCAGACGGAATTCGGTCGTGCAGATACTGACCATCTCCACACCTGTCGAATCGAGCGTGTCCCGGACCCGTTTCAGATCCATCCCGCGCCAGTCGTAGGTCTCGACGGCACGGTATCCGAGCGCGGCGACCGTGCGGATCGCGTCACACGGATCCCCGCGGAAAAAGCAGGGGATCGCCGCACACAGCTTCATACGTTTTCCTCCCCGAGTCTGCGGTTCTCTTCGTTCAGGATATTGATCATCAGGCGGTCTGCGGCGGGATTCTTACCGATATTTTCAACGAGGTTGTAGGAATTCAGCACGACCGCGCCCTTCCCCATCCGGTAGGAACCGATATTGAAGCCGCCCTCGTATCCGCGTTCGTTGATGTTGCCGGGGCCAAAGGAAGCGGACGCGATCTCGTCCGGCGTCCTGCCGAAGCGGAAATCCGCGCCGTTGATCATATACATATAATATTCCCAATCCATCATGCCGCGCGGCAGATCTTTGAAGTACGGATGGCGGCGCTTTGCCAGATACTCCTTGTGATAGAGCCAATCCACGAAGCCGGTATGCGCGGGATAGTTCTCCGCCTTTTCTTGGGCAGGATAATAATGGGACCAGCCGCCCGGGCCGATCAGCGCGAGGCGGGAAGCAACGAACACGCGGCTGCCCTTTTCCGCCATCCGGTACGCCTTGGCAAAGACCGCCTCCTTTTCCGCGTCGTTCCCGGCGCCGAGGACGATCAGCGCGGGGTGATCCTCCGGCAGATCGGCAAACGGCAGGAGGCGCACGCCCTTTCCGGTAAGAAGAGCCTCCGTCTCACGGTTCAGTCCCCAGGCGGCGACCGTCATTTCGTCCGCCGTGATATCCTGCGGGTCGGTCACGTAGAAGGTCAGGACGGAATCGGCCGCCGCGGCTCCGAGCAGCTCCGCGTGGAGCTCGTAGGTACCGGTCGGGAGATCGAAGGAGATCTCTTCATCGTAAACCGGGACGGAGAAGCCCTCAAGCTGCTCCGCCGTCGGGCGGAGGGTAAGCTTCTTTTCCCATACGACGCCCTGCTCTCCGAGCACGCGCAGACAGACCGGGTAATCCTTTTCCTTCAGGATATCCTCGTTTGCGAGGACGGCTTCCAGCCGTACGGGTCTGCCCGCGTAGAGATGGGAATCCGAAAGGAAGAGACACCATTTGAGCGGCGCAAGCCCGTTCTGCATCGCGTCGACGATCCCCGGTTTCCATTCGCGCATCAGCGTCCAGAGCCCTTCTCCGCAGATCGAGTGATCGAGCAGACCGGTGATGGAGTAGCCGCACATATAGGGATTCGAGCGGACGATATCGAAGGCGAGGCCGCGCTGACGGCAATGGAGCTTCTGCGAGAGCCGCAGGATATCGCCCGGGAAGGCGAATTCGTCCTCAAAGCCGTATTTCTTCAGATCGTCGATGAACAGCTTCGCCATGCCGATGACCTGCCGCACGTCGGGCAGATCGGGGTCGATCCCGTCCTGCTCGAACTTCCGCATCAGCCAGATCACGTCAAAGAGCGATCCGCATCCGTTTTCCGAAAGGAAGACGGGACGGCGCACGTCACAGCCAACCGTACGGAGCAGCGCTTTATCGTAAGCGCTGACCGGATTGCGCGGATAAGCGTGGATATCGCCGACCCCGCGGAAGAAAGCACCGGGATCGCCGGGCTGCCACGTCACGTGGGTCAGATCGTTTTCGTTTTCTTTGTTCCACAGGCACTCCCAGCGGTCGGAGCCCGGGTTGGATACCGATCCCGTGAAGAGATCCCCGTCGAACCTGCCGGAGGAATACAGCACGAGGCGGGTGGGGTCAAGCTCCCGTAACCCCGGGAGCGCTTCTCTGCCCCAGCGGGAGCAGTCGCCGAAGGGCGGCGTAGGATTCGTCTCGTTGAGCATTCCCCAGATGCAGACGGAGGGATGCGATCTGTCGCGCAGGACCATCCCGAAGAGATCTTCCTCGTACAGCTCTCTGGAACGCGGGCCGTCCTCGGTCAGCCACGACGCGACCGGTTCCTCATAGACCATCAGCCCGATCTCGTCACAGTAGTCAAGCTGCTCCGGGAGCGCGGTTCCGGAAATGAAGCGGATCATATTGAGCCCCGAAGACTTTGCCATATCGAGATCCTTCCGTACGAAGGAAGGATCGGGCACGATCGCATGCGTCGAATAGGGGAAGCAGTTGCCCGTATGCGAACAACGCAGGAAGAGCCGCTTTCCGTTCAGCTCGAACCAGCCTTTTTCGTTCACGCGGAACGTGCGGAAGCCGGTATGACGGCAAAGACGGTGCAGTTCCCCGTTTTCACCGTCCGAGACCGTCGCAAGGACAAAATAGAGGAACGGGTCCGCCGGGCTCCAGAGCCTCACGTCCGAGACCGCGACCCCGACCGCGACGCGGTTATAGCCTGCCGTCACGTGAAAGCCGATCTCCGTCTCCGCGCAGCGCTCGCCGGTCCGTTTGTCACCGACCTCGGTGCGCAGCGTCAGATCCGTCTCCCGGTCGGAAAGGACCGTATATTCCGCCGTGATCACGCCGGTCTTCGGGTCGGCGTTCAGGAACAGATCGTCGATCCGCACCGACGGGAGAAGGACGAGCTCCACGGGGCCGGAGATCCCGGTCTCGTTGTAGCAGGTCCCGGGCCAGATATCCTCCGGACGCTGATTGCGGTGCGGGATCTCGCCGAAGCGGTATCCGTCCACGTCCTTCGTATAGGGCTTGGAAATGCGGAAGACGAGCAGATTTTCCGCGCCCGACTTCACGGCGTCCGTAACGTCGAAGGAAAACGGATCCTCCGGTCCGCGGTGGGAACCGAGACGGACCCCGTTCATCCATACCTCGGTCAGAAAATCGGCGGCGCCGACACGCAGAACCAGCCGCTCGCCCGCACCGGGAACGAGACGCGGGAGAAATCTGTTTTCATACCAGAACACGCCGTGTTCGTATGGATAGAACTGATGGGCAAAGCCGGGGACGAACGCGTCTTTGCCTTCGCCCGCGGGGATCCCGGTATCCGGGTATCCGCGTCCGGTCCCGCCTTCATCGGGATCGTGCAGGATGCGCCAACCGTTTTTCAAAGTCTCTTTCGTATGATGGTACATAACGTTTGCCTCACTTTCTGATGCCGAGCTGCGCTTCGATTTTGTTTTTCAGTCCGTATCTTTCATATTCCGGATGCGAGGAAAAGATCAGGAGCAGCGTGTCCGATTCGGGATAGCGTGCCGCCAGGATCTTGAAGCCGCCGTTGTCACCCGTGTGGTACACGACGCGCTCCGATATCCCGTCGATCCGCGGCTCGATGAACCATCCGTAGCCGTACCAGGTGTTCGGGCGGCTCTGATATTCGCAGTAGGGACTGCCGGTCACGGGAATCACGCCGCTCTGCGCAAGACGGACGTATTCCGGCGGGAGCACCCTGCCTTCCCGCAGGGCCTTTTCCCACGCGAAAAACTCGTGCGTCGAGGTGTAGAGCCCGCCGTCCGGACGGGTCGCAAAGCAGGTCTCCTCCCCGTAATCGCATTCCTCCCATCCCTCTCCCACTTCCGACCGGACGTATCCGTGCGCCATGCGCGGGATCAGATCCTGCCGCGCGGGGTCAAAGTACAGCGTCTCTTCCATGCCCGCGGGATCAAAGACGTTTTTCCGCATATATTCCGCAAACGGAAGCCCCGAGATCATTTCGATCAGCTTGCCGCAGAGGACGAAGGTCGGATTCTCGTATTCGTACGCGGTCCCCGGCAGGAAATCAAGCTCGTCCAGCGTCTCCATATATTCGACGGCAAGCGTGTCGTCGCATTCGATCAGCTGCTTCCGGGTCAGATACCCGCGCTTGTCCGGGATCCCCGAGGAATGGGAAAGAAGATGCCCGACCGTGATATCCCGCCAGAACCCGGCGCGGAAGGACGGGAAATAACGGGAGACCGGATCGGTCAGCGATAATTTTCCTGCCGCGGCAAGCTGCAGGATCCCGACCGCCGTGAACTGCTTGGAGCAGGACGCGATATTGAAAAACGTGTCTCCGTCTGCCTCTGCCTCCGTCACGAGGTCCGCTTTGCCCCAGCCGCGGTCGAACAGGATCCGGTCGCCCCGGGCGATCAGGACCGCGGCGCCGGGCTCGCAGCCGCCGAAGGTTTGTTCGAGAAGTGCTTCTGTTTCTTTCATGGTTACGTCCCCGGCGTTCGTCAGAGGAACGTTTCCTTTCTTTCCGGTCGGATCAACCCGTAAAGGTTCCTTCCGTTGATTTTCACCGCATCTTTCCCCGAGCGCATTTTCGTCGGAGGCAAAGGAAAGCAGCAGCTCCTCCAGTTCCGGAAACGCGCGGATCCCCGCCGTGGGCGGATCGGAGGTCGTTACGGTATAAAGCGCCCCGCCTGTCCGGATCTCGGTAAAGAAGGAGGCTCCGGCGTAACCGCGTACCCGTTCCTCCCGCTCCGGTTTGAGGAAGCCCTTTTCCTTCAGAAACGCGCCGACCGCTTTTTCGGCATCAGGCGGGAGAAGGAACGTGCTTTTCTCTTCGAGTTTTTCCCCGGCGTAAAGGGTCTTCGTCAGCGTCGCCGGATCGCCCGGGGTCCATTCGAGGATCAGCTTCCGCAGGGGGAACGTGATCAGCGTCTTGCGATAGGTCATGCCAAAGGAGGATGGGAGACGCCCGTTTTCATTCATACTGTCATTAAGCATAGGGATCACCTGTATTTCTTTTTCCTTGAAAAAATAGCGGTGTCAAAAAACCCGTTTTGAGTTTTCTAACACCGCACCGAACGGAGAGATCCGGGCGGTTATGCCCACGGATCGCTTGATTTGGGTTTACGGATATCGGACAGCAGATACTGCTCCCACAGATACCAGGTCGTGTTCCCCTTACAGCGGAGCTTGACCTGACGCGCGGAATCCGCGCCGCCGGACTGCAGCCACAGGACGGCATATCCCTCCGTCTGGTAGGAATAAGGGTTCGCGGAAACGGTCAGCGTATAGGGAGCGGACGGCGTGTAGTCGTTGTCGGGCGCGGCACCCGCGAGAAAGGAACGCGGCACGTAGTCCTTTCCGTCCATAAAGCGGTCGTTCAGGAACTGGATGTCGCTCGGCATCAGGGGGGACGGACCCTTTAAGAAGTTCAGCATCTCCTTGCCCGCCTCACGGTCCTTCGCGTATTCGCAGAGAGCGAGAACGGTCAGCGCCGCAGCCTTGTAGGGCGTGTCGAGCACTGCCTCCGGCAGCGCCTTGAGTTCCTCAACGGTCTCCGGCAATTTTTCAAATCGGAAGGTCACTTTTTCGTTCGCTTTTTTGTCTTTTTTGGCTTTGTCGATCGCACCGACGGCGTTTTTGATCTTCTTGATGATATCGTTCAGCGTCATGGTTCATTCCTCCCATTTCATTTCATTGTTTTTATTATACAGTCCGCCTCTCCCTTTGTCAAGATTCATGACGTATTTTTGCCCTCTTTTCCTCTTGCAATCCGGCGGGACGCATGATATAATAGAGAAAAAGGAATTATCTTTTCACAGGAAAGGAAGCTTCCGCCGTGCGGAAAGCAGGGTTTCAATATGAACCAGAGCCAGAAAATGCGTCAGGCGATCGATACGATCGTGATCCCGTTTTTGTTCGATCTCGGTTTTTCGGGGATCTACCCCGTTTTCACGAGGGAGGAGGACGGGGCTGTTCTCTCCTTTCTTTCCGGCGGAGACGGCTGCTCCTTTTCCGCGGAAATAAAGACCGAAAAGGGCGTCAGGCCCCTTCCCGGCATCCACGGCGGGAAATTCTGGTACACCGGGCTCTACCGGTCGTTCTCCCTCCGTTCCTTCCCGTTTGCCTACCGTCCGACGGTGGAGGAAGGGATCAAAAAGAAGTGGTACGAGAGCAAGGTCCTCTCCGGCGGGGACGAGACCGTCGCCTACGCAGCGGCGGCACTGTGCCGTCAGGTCGGGGACGCGCTGAAATAAGCCGGCTGCAAAGCCGGGCTGATATGCCGGGCATGAAACGGATCACTTTTTTGCCGCGGTACTTGACAAAGGCGGCGTGAACCATTATAATAAATACGATTGAAACGCATTGACGGAAAAAGAACGGAAAACCGATGGCAACAGAAAGCAGCCGGCAGATGAGAGGCGCGGTCACGCTTCCGTTCATACCTTCCCGAGCGGCGTCCCGAACCGAAAGTAGTAGGCGACGACGGCACCGACCGTTATCCGGCAGACGGCTCCCGTCGTGAGGCGATCCTCCGGATCGCGAAGCAAGGTGGTACCGCGCGTTCCGACGCGCCCTTGCACTCCTTTGGGAACGTCTTTTCTGTTTCCCGGAAAATCATAAAATGAAAGAGAAAGAAAGGCACGAAACATGGGAATTTATGAAGAACTGATCGCGCGCGGACTGATCGCGCAGGTCACGAATGAGGACGAGATCCGTGAGATGGTCAACGCCGGAAAGGCGACCTTCTACATCGGCTTCGACTGCACGGCGGACAGTCTGACCGCGGGACACTTTATGGCGCTGACGCTGATGAAGCGTCTCCAGATGGCGGGCAACAAGCCGGTCGCCCTGATCGGCGGCGGCACCACCATGATCGGTGACCCCTCCGGACGGACCGATATGCGCAGAATGCTGACCAAAGAGGACATCGCTCACAACGCCGCCTGCTTCAAGAAGCAGATGGAGCGTTTCATCGAATTCGGCGAGGGCAAGGCCACGATGGTCAACAACGCGGACTGGCTCCTCTCCCTCAACTACGTAGATCTGCTCCGTGAAGTCGGCGCCTGCTTCTCGGTCAACAATATGCTCCGCGCGGAATGCTACAAACAGAGAATGGAAAAGGGTCTTTCCTTCCTGGAATTCAACTACATGATCATGCAGTCCTATGACTTCTACTATCTGTTCGAGCATTACGGCTGCAATATGCAGTTCGGCGGTGACGACCAGTGGTCCAATATGCTGGGCGGTACCGAACTGATCCGCAAGAAGCTCGGCAAGGACGCGCACGCCATGACCATTACCCTGCTCACCGACTCGCAGGGCAAGAAGATGGGCAAGACCGCGGGCAACGCCGTCTGGCTCGATCCCGAAAAGACCTCTCCCTACGATTTCTACCAGTATTGGAGAAACGTGGGCGATGCCGACGTCATGAAATGCGTCCGGATGCTGACCTTCCTGCCGCTGGAGCAGATCGACGAAATGGACAAGTGGGAGGGCTCCGACCTGAACAAGGCGAAGGAGATCCTCGCGTACGAGCTGACCCGGATGGTCCACGGGGAGGAAGAAGCGGAAAAGGCGCAGACCGCCGCTCGTTCCCTCTTCGTCGCGGGCACGGAAAACGAGAATATGCCTTCCGTTACGCTGACCGACGATCAGTTCACCGACGGCAAAATCGAGCTGCCCGCACTCCTCGTCGCGGCGGAACTCGTTCCCTCCCGTTCCGAGGCACGCCGTGCCATCGAGCAGGGCGGCGTCACCGTCAACGGGGAAAAGGTCACCGACGTCCACGCCGCTTACGATAAAGCAGCGCTGAAAGAGGGACTTATCATCAAGCGCGGCAAGAAGAGCATCAAGAAGGTCCTTGCGTGACCGGAACGGGCACAATCCCCGTCTTCTGCCGTCTTCTATGGCGGTGCGTGCCGTCATAAAGAGGTAACAATGAAAAAAAGAATCATCATCCTGATCTGTCTGCTTCTTCCGTTCCTCGTGTCCTCCGTGCCGCAGATTGCTTCCGGATACGACGCCGGGGACCGGATCGTCGTCGTCCTTGATCCGGGTCACGGGGGCAGGGATCCCGGCGCAGTCTATTCCGGGGTCGCGGAACGGGAACGTGCCCTGCTCCTTGCGCAGTACTGCAAGGAATACCTCGAAGGCACGGGCAAATTCACGGTCTATCTGACGAGAACGGACAACGATACGGCGCTCGACCTCTGTGACCGGGCGGTGATCGCCGACCGTTACGATCCCGATATCCTGATTTCGCTTCATTTCAATTCCATCGCGGAACAGTATCAGTATATGCGGGGCGCGACGGTCCTCGGTTCCGTCAAGGACAAGTACTTCGACGAAAAACTGGCAAACCTCTTCCGTGACAAGCTGAACGAATACGTCGGTCTGAAGAAACTGAAGATCACCCGCCGCACCGACGAAGGGACGACCCTGTACTACTGGAATTCCGATCTCAACTGGGATCTCCCGAACGACACTTCCTTCGGTCAGCTTACCGACTATTACGGGATGCTCGGCTGGTGTTCCCGATACGGGTTCCCCGCCTATATCATCGAGCACGCCTATATCTCAAATCCCGACGACCGCGCCCTGATCGCAAACGACGCGACCTTGCAGCAAATGGCAAAGGCGGACGCGGACGCCCTGATCGAATATTATACCGGTCACGAGCACGTCTTTTCGTCCGAAATGACCGCGGATATCCCGACGAGCTGCATCAACGGCGGCAAACAGTCGTACAAATGCGAGATCTGCGGCTGCCGTAAAAACGTCACGCCGATCTCCGCCGCACCGGACAAGGACAAGCACCTCTATTATCTCGGTGCCTCCGTCGCGCCCACCTGCACGGAGCCGGGCTCCAAGACCTATTATTGCGGCTATACCCGCCGCTATTACGACGTCAATCACGCGGAATACGGGAACCACAGTTATACCGTGACCGTTCCCGCCACGGGGCATTCCTTCGCGGTCGTCCAGACCGTTCCCACGACGCCGGACGCGATCGGCTATACCCTGTACCGCTGCTCCTCCTGCGGGCTGGAATACCGCGAAAGCGACCCGAACGGCTGCGTGCATTCCTACGTCGAGACCGAGCGCAAAGCTCCCACCTGTACCGAAAACGGGAGCGTGACGAAAAAATGTACGAACTGCGGCGACACCGTCGTCGAAACGCTTCCCGCCGCGGGACACGAAATGCGGCAGGAGATCTCTCCCGCGGGCGTGACTTACGAGGTCTGCTCCGTCTGCGGCTATACCGATTACGACCTCGCCTCCGAGACCCTTCCCCAGCCAATCGATTCAGAGACGTCATCCGTCCCTTCCGACTCCGAAACGGATCCCTCCGCGGCGGAAAGCGAAACTTCCCCCGAATCGGCCGGCCCCGCGGACACCGATCCAACGGTACCGCAGGAGGGAGACGCAAAAAAGGCGGTCGTCGTGATCGTTCTTGCCGCGGTGATCCTTCTTTGCGTGATCTTCCTCGCATTCCTGCTGCTCAAACGAAAAGACAGAAAGGCGTAACCATGTCAAGACCATTGATCGCCATCACGCCGAGCAACTCCGACGACTACGGCGCGTATCACGTATATACCTCCTATATCGGCTCTGTGGAACGGAGCGGCGGGATCCCCGTCATGCTTCCGATGCACCTGACGAAAGAGGACGCGGAAACGGTCGCCGAGACCTTTGACGGCTTTCTTTTCGCGGGCGGTGAGGATATCGCACCGACCTGCTACGGAGAGGAGACCTCGCTGCACTGCGGTGCGATCATTCCCGAACGGGATGAAATGGAAAGGATCCTTTATCTCGCGCTCGCCGGGCGGGACAAACCGGTCCTCGGCATCTGCCGCGGCATCCAGAGCCTGAACGTGTTTTCAGGCGGTACGCTGTATCAGGATCTTCCGTCCGATTTCCCGGGCAAGGTCCTCCAGCACTCCCAGCGCTCCCGCTCCTGTTATCCGACGCAGACGATCGTGATCGAGCGGGATTCCCTGCTCTGCCGTATCGTCGGAAAAGAGGAGATCTATATGAACTCCCACCACCATCAGGCGGTCAAGGATCTTGCCCCCGGCTGGGAACGCTGCGCCTATTCCAAAGACGGCGTGACGGAAGGGATCTGGCGCCCGGACAAAACCTTCTTCCTCGGCGTCCAGTGGCATCCGGAACGGCTCACCGAGACCAGCCCCGAGGCAAAAGCACTATTCGACGCGTTTATCGCCGCCTGCCGCCGCTGATCCGGCGAGGCAGATCATCCGACGTACAGGAAAGGACAGGACCCGATGAAAGAAAACGGATACGGTAAGTTTCTCTCGATCCTGTCCTTTTTCTGTGCCGTTTTCTGGGCGCTCTTTCTCCTCGTCGAGGCGTGCCGGCTGTATCTCCCCTACGGGATGATGCTGTCGGTCACCGCGGCGCAGCGCTTCCGCATCCTTTCCTTCGTAAAGCTCCCGACGCTCCTCATCGCGGCAGCGTTCCTGCTCGTCAACGCGGAAAAGAAAAATCGGCGGAAGAGTGCCCTGCTTCTCGCCTCTCTTGCCGCGGCGATCCCCCTCGCGTCCGTGATCGCCGGGGAATCGGTCGATCCCTCCCCCGCCTCGTACCTCACCTCCGCGGTGATCTTCGTCTTCGTCCCGCTGTTTCTTGCCTGTCTTCCGAAGTCAAGACAATGGGGAAAACTGCCGTACCTGACCGTTCTGATCCTTTGGATCCTGCTCCTAACCGTTTCCGCGGTCATGGCGTTTCTCCCGCACGTTCTGTTCCAGACGTTCTGGTTTCTGTATCTGATCCTTCCCTTCTCCGTTCTCAGCGCTCTGCTCTTATTGCCCCAGAACACAGGGGACGATCTGCGTGCCCTCGTGATCCTGTCCGACCTGATTCTCCCTGCCTTCGTTTCCCTCCGCGTCTTTTTCCAGGTCGACGCCATCACGCTCCCGCGCGTTCTCTTCCCGTCCGTCCTCCTCCTTCTGATCACCTCTTTTCTGTCAGATCGTCTCCGCCGCCCCCGCTCCTACGATACTCCAACCGATCCCAAGACGTAAAAAGTTCCGAATTTCCTCCCTATTTCAAAAAAAGCTCTTGCA
Organism: Eubacteriales bacterium; assembly: GCA_045617585.1. GTDB lineage: Bacteria > Bacillota > Clostridia > Oscillospirales > CAG-272 > CAKRZE01. Next base: position 5,592 of record JAZLIW010000093.1, on the reverse strand, counting down.
AATTCCGATCATCTGTGATATAATAAAAAAGTCGTCGGGAATCCGTGTGATTTCCGGACAATCGAATATGGACAGGTATCGAAGTGGTTATAACGGCCCTGACTCGAAATCAAAGCAGGTTCGTCACTCGTTTCTTTCCGATGATTTTCAAAAATGCCTATTAATCGGGCAAAAACGCACATTTCCCGGAATTTGATGTGCGAAAAATTTGAAAGCCGGTAGACAGTTTTCTATCAAAATTCCGGACAATCGAATATGGAGAGGTATCGAAGTGGTCATAACGGGGCTGACTCGAAATCAGTTTGCGAGCAATCGCACAAGGGTTCGAATCCCTTCCTCTCCGCCAGATCGGCGCTGTAAAAAAGCAGTGTCAAAAGTACAAGACTCGTCGAAAAAGGCGAGTCTTGTACTTTTAGATACACACACAATGTGAATAACATCAAAAGTCAGAAAAAGCGGTAAAGCAAAAAGACCGTATGAATTTTTCTTCAAAAACGGCAATATATAGTTTGGACATTGAAATCTTTACGATTTCATATTATAATGTTAAATGACACTATAAAAATAATAGCACAACTATTATCGGAGTCTATAAATGCTATGTGGTCATTTCTCATAGATAATGATATAATAGGATCACAGAAGCGCTTCTGAAAATAATAATCGGAGGAACAAAATATGTCTATTGGAACAACAATAAAAAGACTGCGTAGAGAACGCAGTATCACGCAAGAACAGCTTGCGGAATATTTAGGTATCAGCACCGGAGCGGTATCTCAATGGGAATGCGACCGAACTGCGCCCGATATTACTCAGTTACCGCTTCTCGCAAATATTTTTGATGTCAGCGCCGATGAGCTTCTTGAGATCGGCGGCAAAAAGAAAGAAGAAGTCATACAGTCTTTTTTGCGCAAATATGATGAACTTTCTAACAAAGGCAACCTTACGTCAAGATTCAATTTGACGAAAGAAACGTACGCAAAATATCCAAATGATTATCGTGTTATTGAAAAGTATATTCTGGAATTGTTCAACGATCCGAACTATCCCAATGAGCCATTAGGCGAAGAAGTTCACAAGGATGAGCTTTTTAAGATTTGCGAAAATCTTCTTGAGCATTGCACTACTCAAAAGATTCGCTATACTGCGATGGGTATTCTTTCCGTGCTTTACATTAACGACGGTCTTATCGATAAAGCAAAAGAAATATATGATCAGTTTCCTGAAAGCATATACGATACCGTTTCCGAGCTTTACGAGCAAATGTATTGCAGATATGACGGAGAGAAGTATATCGAATTTATCAAAAAGAATCTGCGCTATACTACCGAGCACCTTATAAATAAGATCAGAAATTTCGGAACCTTTGCGGCAACTACCATCGAAGACAAGATCCAGGCATACAAAAAATGCATCTCCCTTATTGAACTTATCTATGATGACGGCGACTATGGTTTCGCCTTCTATCATCTCGGGCACATACACTGCTTAATTGCGAAGCTGTATTTTGAGGTACAGAATACCGATAACGCAGTTTTGCATCTTGAAAAAGGGATGCATTTCAGTAAAGCATACGATGAGTTGCCTGCAGAAGTAACGCACACATCACTCTTATTGAAAAATGATATTGAAGATTTATCGGAGGTATACAACGGAACACAAATGAACCGCGTTGCATACGAGATTGAAGAATTCAAAAAAGTATCGGGTGGCACGGGTTTGGAAAGCAAATATTACAATATCCTAAACAAGTACGCACAATTTGCAAAAACAGAATAACAGAAGCAAAAAGGTCCATCCGCATCTTGAACTGCCCCAAATTGTGCGGACAGCACAAAAAAGCCTCTATGGTATGACCGCACCTCGCGGTTGGGAATGGTTTGATCCCGTTCGCAATGAGGATCGTTTCAAGGAATACATTGAACGAGCAAAAAAGATGGCTAATAAATAATAGCGAAACCGCCGAGGGTGACCATCATGGTTGCTCTCGGTGGTTTTGTTAGTATGACGGGCATATCAATGCTCTGTGGTGAAAGTCCACTGAGGCGTAGTTACCGACGAACTCGAAAGCGACTTGCAAGTTTCCTCCACTTTCGAAAAGTCGCTATCCGAGTATTCTTCCCGCAAACTGAAAAAAGTGATAGAAAGTGATAGAAAACTGACAGATCGTTTTTTTCGTCAGGAAAACCCCGCTTTTTTGGCGAACAAACGCCCCACAAGGCGCGAAGAATCTGCGGGAGGGACGTGGGCCCTGCTGAAAAGAAAAAGCGCACACGGCGCGAATACCGTTCCAACGATCAAGGGTGAGCGTTCCGATCCGCTCACCCTTTTTCATATTATTCTTCGCTTTTTCCGTAGTCCATGACCTCAATCATGATCCGTGCGCCGAGGCAGAAGCCCTCGGTAAAGGCACCCTTTTCACACATGCTCTCGAATTCGCTCAAACACGCATCGAGCTTTTCAAGCGTCTGCCTGCCGTCCGCGTCGAGCGTTTTTCTCAGCGTTTCCATGTGCCGGGTGATGTACCCCTGCAGCTCTCTGCACGCCGGGTTCCGGTCGGTGTGCCGCTCGAACGGGCTGATGTTTCCGTAATACAGATCGTCAAGTATGTTCATTTTCGCCGTCTCCTTCTTGCAGAAACAATACGCGGCTCCGTTCCGGATTTCTCCGAAGCAGAGCCGCGCATTTCTTTCCAGAAATTGTTCATCGTGTCCGCTGCAAGTAAAATGCAGTACCAGCTGCCGATGTCCTCCCCTTCCGGGACGCCGTGCTTTTTGAGTTCTTCCAGTGCCTTTTCGTGATGCGTGATGAATTCGTTGATTTCGTTTTCCGTGACCATTGTTAAGTCCTCCTTTTCGTTTTGACACAAACATATCACAGAAAAATGAGGAAGTCCAGCGAAAATCGGAAAGAAAACAATCTTTTTTCATCGGCATTTAACCGGAAAACTATTCCGGAGGAGGCGTAAGATCGGGCAGGAAAACCCCGCTTTTTCGGCGCACAAACGCCCCACAAGGCGCAAAGAATCTGCGGAAGGGGTAGCCCTGCCGTCAAAGAAAAGCGCACACGGCGCGAAAACGGTGCAAAAAATCGGAGAGAAGATTTTGCGATCCTCTCTCCGGTTTCTTTTTACCGGGCGGGTACGCCCGTTTTATCATTCGTCCATCGCCAGAGCCGAGGTGATGACTGCTGCCGTGGCGAGCTTACTCTGCGCATCGATATGCGAGTAGATGTTCGCCGTGGTCGCCATATCCGAGTGTCCCATATACTCCTGGACCATCTTCATCGGTACGCCGTTGGCAACAAGGATCGAAGCACAGGAGTGTCGGAGATCATGAAAACGGATCTTCCGGAGCCCGTGGTTTTTCAGAACGACGTCGAAATGGGAGGACACGTAATTCGGATCGTAGAGCCGCCCGATCACATCCACGTTGACGTAATCGTCGTAATCGTGGCAGTACCCGCCCTTCATCACACGCTTCATTTCCTCCTGCTTTTCCTTCTCTTTCCGGAGCAGTCCTTCAATATACGGCGACAGCGGAGCGGACCGGTAGGAGGATTTCGTCTTCATCACGTCGTATCCGCGCGGTCCGTCTTCCTCGCTCAAAACCTTGTGGCGGATAAAAATCATCTTGGTTTCGAAATCTATCGCCGACCATTTCAGACCGAGCACTTCGCTGCGGCGCAGACCGTAGTGAGAAGTCAGCGCGATGATGAGATGCAGTTCGTCATCCTCGGTGATTTTCAGGAGATTCTTGATTTCTTCGGCGTTGTAGTAACTGCCGATAAACTGCTGTGATTTCGGTCGGTCCGCCTGCTCCACGGGGTTTGTCGGGATGATCCGACGCTTCATCGCGTGCTTGAATGCCTCGTGCAGTAAGGCGTGATACCGTTGGCAGGACGTACCCTTGAGCCCGGCGGCTCGGAGCGTGTTGTAAAACTCGTTGATCTCGTCGCCTGTCACGTCTTTTACCGTAAGGTGCAGTTCGCGGAAAAAAGGCGCTATCCGGTTTTCGATATATGCCCGATAGCTCTTGTAGGTACTCGCGGTAATGTTCCCGCGGTGCCCTTCGAGCCATTCGGGAAGGTAGTCTTCCACGAGCGTGTTGGCAAGGCGATTGCGCTCACGCTCGGCGTGCGTCATAGCTTCCTGCAGGTAAAGCTCGCCGGTATTGAACTTGTCAAGGAGCTTATTGAGCCGTGCTTCCGCCTCTTTTTTCGTTCCTTTTTTCGCTTCAAGATCAAGACTGTGCCACTTGACTTTCCGTTTTCCATCGGCATTGTAGTGGTTGACGGCGGCGTACCACTTGCCGTTTTTCTCTTCCAGATGTCCCGTTATGCGTTTCGGCATCAGCATACTTCCTTTCTCCCCGCGGGCTTTTTCGTGTTCCGCCCGTTGGTACGACACACAATATCACACTTTTCTCTGGAAGTCCAGTGATTATCGGGTGCTTTCGGGGAAACAACCTGATAATATTTTTCGCACATGATGAATTCCACGAGCGCCGTTTTCGGAATCAGCATATTTCTTCCGAGGCGCAGACACATCAACCGCCCGTCATGGATCAGCGCGTACAGCGTGTTCTTGGAGCAATGAAGGAGCCGCGCGACATCGTTCACACGCATCACATCCGGCTCGTTTCTGAAATAAGAATAGGCACTTCTCTCGATCATCCGCATCCCTCCGTTCGGTACAAAAAGTCTGAATCTGATATCAATTCTTCCGGTTCCTCTCATAGGATCCCCCCTTACTCTTCTTCCGTTTCTTCCGATACGCGCCGTTCTTCGTCAACGATCTTTTCAAGAGGAAAATAACCCTTCTCCTTTCTGATGTTGTCAAACGCCTTGCGGCGATAGACTTTGATCTCCTGATCGGTCATATACAAAAGGTTTGCACCGACGTAATAGGACAACAGTCCGTATCGTCAAAAATCAGCATATCTACAAGGTCGCCGCGGTTGTCAAAAACAAAGTCCGGGTGTTTCAGCTCCGTGCCGCTTTCATCGAAACGCAGACAACGTGATTTGTTTGATCGCTCCGTTCGGAATTTCAAACCGAGACTTTCAAGCTGCTCATGATGTTGGGTTAACATTTTCGTGATCATATTCGGCTTGAACTCTCTGCGGAACATTTTAAGGATCCCGTTGGAGATTTCGGTCGCAGTGTATTCCCGTGTTTCCTTTCTCTCATTGAAACCGTTCAGCATCACGAAAAGAAACGTGTCCCGGACGATATCGCAGATCTCTTCCTTCCGGTATTCGTAGTGTTCGAGCGGACGCCAGATGCAGTCCTTGTCGAGAATGACGCGCAGACAGGTGTCGGAGGTTTCGCGTCCCGCAAAGAACAGCTGCGCTTCACGGGCAAGTCGGTTCGGACGCTTGAGCGTGATGTAGTGGTCGCACGCTCCGGCAAGTCCGGTGGAACCCGACGCGGCGTTGAACTCATCTCCGTCCTGCGTCTTCCGCGTGTGCTGCACAAGCAGAAGCGAGAGGTCGTGACGCTGGGTGAACTGATGAAGCGGCACGAGGTCGGCGCAGTCCTTCTCGTACATATTCGCGTTCTTACTCTCGGGACGGATATAGTGCAGCATAT
>JAZLIW010000092.1:0-2007 GCA_045617585.1 Eubacteriales bacterium | reverse complement strand
CCCCCGTTCTGCGGGATCGGACGCTTCTGCCCGAACTGCTGATGCACCAGCATCGGACCCGCTTCGTCGATCAGACGCAGGTCGTAAAACGTCTTCATCTCCGCCGACAGATCGTTCCCCGGCGTGTTCGCCGTCGTAACGTTCGTGTTCAGCTCTCCCGCAAACATCTGAAGCAGATATCTTTTGTCTTTCATATAATCTTCCTTTCTGAAATGGGGTGCGTGTCCTTTCTCTTAGAGCGGCTCGCGGACCAGAGAGGCTGCTGCTGTACTTTTTCTTTGTCCCTTCGAATGAAGGGCATCGGGAACCCGCGCCCGCCGCTCCGACCGGACCCGCCCGCAAGGCGCGATCTTCGCGCCGCGTGTCATCGCCCTCGACCGCGTCCCGTTGGGTAAGGCGGAGCCGCGCCTGCACCCGTAAGGCGAGGCTTGCTCCCGCCGCTTCTTCGATCGCGTCCCGTCAGAACACGATCCGATCCCCGCGTGCGACTCTGCGGCAGATCTCGTCGCGGTCGGCACGGGAGGAAGCGGCGACGTCGGAACGGGGCGCGGGCACGGCGGAACCTCCGGCAGCGGCTTCGCGGGGGCGATCCTGCCCGGAAAGATACGCCGCTGCGACCGCCGCTTCGGCGTGCTTGGCGGCGGCGGGCCTCGCGGCGGGGAGGGCCGCGTCCCTGCGGGGCGCGAAGAAGGCGTCCTCCAGCGGAACGTTGTTCTCCACGAGGGTGCGGAAGCGGGGATCGCGCATTTCGGCGGCGAAATCGAACCCCGGCGCGATCCGGCGCAGCGCCTCCGCCTCCCGCACCCACCCGGCAAGGACCGCGCGCCGCCCCGCCGATCTGCGGCGTTCCTCCTCCGCGCGCCGGTCGGACGGATCGTCCTGAAGATCCGTAGGATCGCCGTGATTTGAAGGAACGCCGGCTTCCGAAGGAACGCCGTCTTCCGTAGGAACGCCGGCTTCCGTAGGAACGCCGTCTTCCGTAGGAACGCCGTCTGCCTCACGCCTCTGCAAAGCGGTCTGCCCGCCGGACGATCCGTCTCCCGGAAGGGAGGCGGCGCTCCCCTTCCCCGCCTCCCGCTCCGCAAGGATCGACCGGACCCGCCGCTCGAACGCCTCCCGGTATTCCCCGCGGATCAGCGCGTCGCACGCCTCGTCCGACCCGGACCCGGACGCCGCCGATCCGGAAAAACCGCCGCTCCGGACTTCCCCATCTGCCGCGTTCCCATCCCGGGATGAATCCCGGGTGACGCCGTTCATGCCCGCGGGCTCGCCGTCCGCCGTGCCGGGGTTCCCGCTTCGCGTCGCCGTTACGCCGGCAGCCGCCGCGCCGTTTGCCGCCGGCTTTCCGCTTCCCGGGGCGTTACCCGGGGCGCTGCCCGCTCCCGCTTCCCCGAAAAGCCGGAGCAGGCAGGCGTTTGTTCTGTCTTTCATCCGTTTCATCACGTTCCTTTCTGTTCTGCCGGTGGTGCCGTCGTCCCCGTTTTTCCCCCGCTGTCAAGATCATATCACATTTCACGGCACTTTTCCACTCACTTTGAAATCTGCGTTTTTCAGCCTCCGAGGCTTGTTTTCTCGATTTTTGCCTATTTTTCACGGAGGTACTTTGTTTTTGGGGCAAAAATTTTTTTCGGGCGCGATCCTCCCGTCCCGGTCGCAAAGGAGCGGTTCGCTGTAAGCGAACCGGAGCGACGCGGGATCCAACCGTAGGGCGGGGGCTTGCTCCCGCCGCTCCTCGTTTTCGTCCGGTTCCGTAAGGAGCGCAGCGACGCGGAATCCAACCGTAGGGCGGGGGCTTGCTCCCCGCCGTGCCTCGTTTTTGTCCGGTTCCGCAAGGAGCGCAGCGACGCGGGACCCAACCGTAGGGCGGGGGCTTGCTCCCCCCGCCTCTTCGATCGCGTCCCGATCGCAAAGGAGCGGTTCGCTGTAAGCGAACCGGAGCGACGCGGGATCCAACCGTAGGGCGGGGGCTTGCTCCCGCGGCGCCTCGTTTTCGTCCGGTTCCGTAAG
>JAZLIW010000091.1:0-5772 GCA_045617585.1 Eubacteriales bacterium | reverse complement strand
CCCGAAGGCGCGGTTCGGTGAAAGCGAGCCGGAGCCGCGCATAGTGTGTGCCTCCCTCCGGATCCGATTCCTACGGAACCGCGGAAGGAGCCCGCCGCACAACGCAAAGCTCGAAGGTCTTGTCTTTGCCCGGTAATAAACGAGAGAATCCCAATAGTATCATCATTCCCCCCGAATGATGCTGTATGCCGTTGGTTCACCTCATTTCCCCTGAAACCCAACTCAATCGCTCTGCTCCCGCATCCCTCACCCCCGCCCGCACCCGCAAGCCCGATTCCCGAACACCCGAAAAAGCCGACCGGAGAGACCCTTTCAGATCTCTTCGATCGGCTTTCAAAACCCGGTATTTTCCCGCTTTCCGCGTTTCCGCTTCAGCAGTTTTTCACGGTATCATGCCCGCCGGAGCGCCGTCCCTGCAAAGAGGCGCGGGATCCTCAAAGGGTGATATCGCCGTCCGTGCAATGGACCCGGAGAGTGGAAGGGCAGCTTTCAAAAGCGTATCCACTCACGTATATACGCCCCCATTCGGTCTTTGACCCTCCGTAGAAAACATCATTCATGCTCGTGCAGCCGTAAAACGCAGAAGATCCGATGCTCGTCACACTGTCCGGGATCGTGACCGACGTCAGACCCGTGCAGCTGGCAAACGCCGCAGGATCGATGCTTGTCACACTGTCCGGGATCGTGACCGACGTCAGACCCGTGCAGCCGCCAAACCCGCTGAGTCTTGTCACACTGTCCGGGATCGTGACCGACGTCAGTCCCGTGCATTCGCAAAACGCACCTTCTTCGATGCTCGTCACACTGTCCGGGATCATGACAGATGTCAGACCCCAGCAGCCGCAAAACACATATCCGCAAATGCTCGTCACACTGTCCGGGATCGTGACCGACGTCAGACCCGTGCAGCCGGAAAACGCCCATTCACCGATGCTTGTCACACTGTCCGGGATCGTGACCGACGTCAGGCTCATGCATTCGGAAAACGCGTTTTCGCCTATGGCAGCAACAGGCAGTCCGTTGTATTCGGAAGGAATCACAAGATCGGTATCCGTGCAGGTGCCGATACCGGTCACTGTGTAGGTGTTCCCGTTTTGGGCAAAGTCAAGTCCCAGTGAATAATCCGCCACGGTCAGGAGCGCCGCTTCGGACGTCACCTGCCGACCATAGCAGTCGGTAACCGTGCAGCGATAGAGATATCCGCCGATTTCTTTTCTCGCGTTGACCGTGATCGCCGCGGTCTTTGCGGAAGCCGCGGTCGATTTGACCCAGGTCTGTCCGCCGTCCTTGGAATAATACCACTGATAAGTCAGTCCGTCACCGGTTGCCTTGACGGTGAAGTTCACGGAGCCGGGTGCCGTCAGAAGATCGGTCGGCTGTGCCGTGATCTTCAGTTCCGCGCCGACGGTCAGGAGCGCTGCGTCGGACGTCTGCTGCTGACCGTACGCATCCTTGATCACACAGCGATACAGATATCCGCTGAGCTCTTTTCTCGCGTTGACTGCAATCGCCGTGGTCTTTGCGGAAGCCGCGGTCGATTTGACCCAGGTCTGTCCGCCGTCCTTGGAATAATACCACTGATAAGTCAGCCCGTCACCGGTCGCCTTGACGGTGAAGTTCACGGAGCCGGGTGCCGTCAGAAGATCGGTCGGCTGTGCCGTGATCTTCAGTTCCGCGCCGACGGTCAGGAGCGCCGCGTCGGACGTCACCTGCTGCCCGTAGCAGTCGGCGACCGTGCAGCGGTAGAGATATCCGCCGATTTCTTTTCTCGCGTTGACCGCGATCGCCGCGGTCTTTGCGGAAGCAGAGGTCGATTTGACCCAGGTCTGTCCGCCGTCCTTGGAATAGTACCACTGATACGTCAGCCCGTCGCCCGATGCCTTGACGGTAAAGGTCACGGATTTCGGAGCAGTCGTCAGATCGGCAGGCTGTGCGGTGACCGTCAAAGCCGCATGGACCGTCAGGAGCGCGGCTCCGGACGTCATCTGATTCCCGTACGCATCCTTGATCACGCAGCGGTACCGATAGCCGTCAAGATCCTTTCTTGCATTGACGGAGAAGTCTGCCGTCTTCGCGGAAGCCGCGGTCGACTTGACCCAGGTCGTGCCGCCGTCCTTGGAATAATACCACTGATACGTCAGTCCGTCGCCCTTCGCCCCGACGGAGATGATCACGGCGCCCGGCGCCGTCGGGACGTCTTCGGGCTGTGCGGTGATATCCAGGGCGATACGGACCGTCAGAGCCGCGGTGCCGGACGTCACCTGATCCCCGTACGCGTCGGTGATCACGCAGCGGTACAGATAGCCGTTGATCTCCTCTCTTGCATTGACCGGGAAGGAAGCCGTCTTCGCAGCAGTCGTGGTCGAAGCGGTCCACGTCTCGCCGCCGTTCTTGGAATAGTACCACTGATAGCTCAGGCCGTCGCCTCCCGCCTTGACGGCAAAGGTCACCGTGCCCGGCCAGGTCAGAACGTCTGCGGGCTGCGCAGTGATCTCCAGTGCGGCACGGACCGTCAGAGCTGCGGCTGCGGACGTCACCGTTTCGCCGCACGCGTCCGTGATCACACAGCGGTAGAGATATCCGTCAAGGTCTTTTCTTGCCTTGACCGAGAAGTTTTCCGTCTTTGCGGAGGCAGCGGTCGATTTGGTCCAGGTCGCACCGCCGTCCTTGGAATAGTACCACTGCCAGGTCAGTCCGTCCCCGTCCGCCGCGACGGAGAAGGTCACGGTGCCCGGATAGGTCTCGATCCCGGCGGGCTGCTTCAGGAGCGTGATCGTCTTTCTGGAGAGCGCGGCGGGAGCGGTGATGATCGTATCGCCGAACTCGTCCTCAATGACGCAGCGGAACCGGCTGCCGTTGTTTTCCGCGTTCAGCACGACGGAAAGCTCCGCGGTCTGCGCGCCGCTGCCGAAGTAGTTCGTCCAGCTTCCGTCCGCGGTAAGGGTCTGCCACTGATAGGTCAGCCCGTTCCCGCTTGCGGAGACGAAGAAGATCGCGGTCTCGCCCATTCCGACGGACGTATCCACGGGGCGGGTGTAGAGCGTGAAGGGAACCTGATATTTCACGGTCAGCGCCGCTTCCTCAGACACCGCCGTCTGCCCGATCCGGTCGGACACGCCGCAGCGGAAGACCGCACCGTCATATTCCGCAGAGAACCGGACGGTCAGCGTGTCGGTCCCGGCGTCGGGCGCGTCCACGTCAGCCCATTCGCCGCCCGGCAGACGGTACTGCCAGCGGTATGCCAACCCGTCGCCCTCTGCCCCGACGGCAAAGATCGCCTTGCCGCCCTCGTATCCTTCCTGCCCGACCGGCTGAGTCAGGATGCCGAAGTCGCCGATGAAGACGGGATTGCCGTTCACGTCCATCATCCCGTCGGTGCAGATGATCACACGGTCGTAAGGGCAACCCATAAAGGCCCAAGAATCAATAGAGATACTTTCCCATTCGGCTTTTGTTCCGCCGTAGGAAATTGAGGTCAGTCCCGTGCAGTCCCTGAACGCATAAATTTCGATGCTCGTCACACTCTCCGGGATCGTGACCGACGTCAGTCCCGTGCAGCCGTAAAACGCATAAGATCCGATGCTCGTCACACTGTCCGGGATCGTGACCGACGTCAGACCCGTACAGCGGTAAAACGTCTCGTATCCAATGCTCGTCACACTGTCCGGGATCGTGGCCGAGGTCAGACCCGTGCAGTCGGAAAACGCACGGTCACCGATGCTCGTCACACTGTCCGGGATCGTGACCGACGTCAGACCGGAACAGCCGTCAAACGCATAGTATCCGATGCTCGTCACACTGTCCGGAATCGTGATCGAGGTCAGACCCGTGCAGTTTTGGAACGCAGAATCACCGATGCTCGTCACACTGTCCGGGATCGTGACCGACGTCAGGCTTGTGCAGTTGTAAAACGCATAATTTGCGATAGATTCCATCCCGTCGGGAATCGTAACGTTCGTAAGCAATTCGCCGTTCACGTACAGATTACTTGCATAATCCATAGGATTAGAATAATCATCTCCAAATGGAACATTCCACCAAGATGCTAAATCCGAAACATAAACGTCGGTCAAATTCGTGCAGCCGTAAAACGCATAACTGCCGATGCTCGTCACACTGTCCGGGATCGTGATCGATGTCAGACCGGAACAGCCGTAAAACGCATCACCGCCGATGCTCGTCACACCGTCGCCGATCACGACTTCTTTCAGCGCCGTGCAGTTCCGGCAAACGTAATTGGGTACCGTTTTTTCAAATACCACTTTATAATTCGCGTTGTTCAGAATCGGGTTGCTTGCATCATAATACGATGAATTATAGTAAATGGTCTTCAACTGGTTGGCTTTATAGAAGATCTGCGTCCCGATCGAGGTGACCGATTCCGGGATGCGGATCTCGGTGATCCCGGTATTGTAAAACGCGCGGGTACCGATCTTATACACGGTATCGGGGATCACGATCGAGGTGATCTCCGGATGATCGGCAAACGCCCGGTCGCCGATCACGGTGACCTTCATTCCGTTGTAATACGGCGGGATCACGATCTCCGTGTCCGTGCAGATCCCCACGCTGCTCAGCGTGCAGGTGCCGTTTCCGTTGTCGGCATAAGCAAGTCCTGCCGAGGGAACGCTTTCCTGTACGGCGGAAGCGCCCGTCCCGGCAGCGGGGATATCCGCGCTTCCGGCAGAAACGCAGACCATCACGCAGACGCACAACGCGGCGACTGCCAATAATCCCGCAAACAGCTTTTTCATATTGTTGCCTCCTTTTATTTCAGCAAATTTTGCAAGATACATATCCAATTTGGATTATAACACATTTGTATAGTAATGTCAATACATTATGGTAGTTCATTTTTTACAAATGTATAATATAATCTAATACATAAGGGGAAATGAACTATGGACGTATTAAAAAGGATAAATGAGCTTCGCCTTGCAAAAAACTGGTCGGTTTATCGCCTTTCCGTGGAGGCGGATCTGCCGCAATCGACACTCACAAACATGATCAACAGAGAAACCCTGCCGTCGATCACTACGTTGGAAGCGATCTGCAAAGCCTTAGGCATATCCGTATCGGATTTTTTTCGGGAAGAAACGGAAAGCGAACGTACGGATTATTCCGAACTCGAAAAATATTTCAATCAACTGCCGGACGAAACAAAAAAAGCGGTTTTTCACCTGATCAAAAACATTTCGGAACTACATTAAAGCGGGACACGAAAAGTTTGACGCCCTCGCGCTTCCTCAATGAATACAACGCCGACCGGAGAGACCCTTTCAGGTCTCTTCCGACCGGCGTTGTTTTTTCCGAATCGTTCGCCCCGCCCGACTCTCGCTTTTCATACCCGCAAAGCGGCGCGCGGAACCGGAGTCTCTCTCCGGGAGGGACCAGGTTCGTTCCGAACAATGGAAGGAGCCCGCCGCACTGCGATCGCGTCTCAACCCGGTAGGCGCATATTCGTGCCGTACCCCGTAGGGCGGGGGCTTGCCCCCGCCGCCGCCGATCGTTTCCCGATCCGTAAGGCGCAGCCGCGCCTCCTTCACCGTACCGCTCTTCTTTCCCATCCCGATCCGTAAGGCGCAGCCGCGCCCGCAATCCCGTAGGGCGGGGGCTTGCTCCCGCCGCCGATCGTTTCCCGATCCGTAAGGCGCAGCCGCGCCCGCAATCCCGTAGGGCGGGGGCTTGTGTATAGAGTATGATTGTAAACAATGTGTGTAATATGATTGTTTACACTTTTGTGTAGTGTTTAATGCGGTTCAAAAAGTCCCG
>JAZLIW010000090.1:0-6356 GCA_045617585.1 Eubacteriales bacterium | reverse complement strand
TCGCCGGTGACGCGGAGTTTCGCGTCGGGGGCGGTGCAGACCGCGAGAGCGCGGGCAAGGCGGTCGGCGGCTGCCATTCTGCCGATGTGGCGCAGGAGCATTTCCGCCGCCTTCAGGATGCTGGTCGGATCGGCGTAATCGCCGAGGCCCGCTTCGATCATCCGGGGCGCGGTCCCGTGGATCGCCTCGAACATCGCGTAACGGTCGCCGATATTCGCGGAACCGGCGGTCCCGACGCCGCCCTGGATCTGCGCCGCTTCGTCGGTGATGATATCGCCGTAGAGGTTCGGCAGGACGAAGACCTCGAAGCGGTCCCGGATCTTTTCATTGACCAGATTGGCTGTCATGATGTCGATATACCATTCCTCGGAGGTGATCTCCGGGTATTCCTCAGCGACCTTGCGGCAGATCTCGGAGAATTTGCCGTCGGTCTTCTTCATGATATTCGCCTTGGTCACGACGGCGACGTTCTTTTTGCCGTTCTTCCGCGCGAACTCGAAGGCGGCGCGCGCGATGCGCTCGGTGCCCGCGTCGGTCGTCACCTTGAAGTCGAAGGCGAGGGTCCCGGGGATCTCCACGCCGCGGCTGCCGAGCACGTATTCGCCCTCGGTATTCTCACGGAAGAAGGTCCAGTCGATGCCCTGCTCCGGGATCGAGACCGGGCGGACGTTGGCGTAAAGGTCGAGCTCACGGCGCATCGTGACGTTGGCGGATTCCAGCGTGCCGCCCTTCTGCGTCGTGGTCGGACCCTTGAGCAGGACGGTGCAGGAGCGGATCGCGTCGAGCACGTCGTCCGGGATCGCCTTATTCTGCTTCACGCGGTTCTCGTAGGTCAGCCCCTCGATGACGCGGAGCTCGACCGTTCCGGCGTCCGTCTCGTCCTTCAGCAGGGTGCGCAGGACGCGCTCCGCCTGCTTCATGATGATCGGGCCGATGCCGTCGCCGCCGATCAGACCGATCACGACGTGATCGAAGGAGGCGGGTGCGGACGCCGCCTTTTCCTCCTCCATCCGGTGAGCGCGCGCGATCTGCTCGGTCAGGAGGGCGCGGAACTGTTCGACCGCGGTGTCTATCGCATTCATTTCCATCTTTTTATCCATCGGGGACCCGGTCACGGATCCCCGTTTTCCTTTCTTATCGTTTGATCAGTCTGCGCTGCCTTTGGTATAGGGCAGGAGGCCGCCCGCCCGCAGCATGGCGATCTGCCGCTCCGTGAACGAGCAGCAGAGCCGGAAGGCACGCCCCTTGGTCGTATCGGTCAGCGTGATACTGCCCTGCTCCATGCCCCGGAAGACGTCCGAGAGCACGAGCGCGTCGCCCTGTTCGATCGCGTCGTAGTCGGCGGGATCGGCGAAGGTGAGCGGCAGGATGCCCGCGTTGATCAGGTTTGCGACGTGGATGCGCGCGAAGCTCTTGGCGATCACGCAGCGGACGCCGAGATAGAGCGGGACCAGTGCCGCGTGCTCTCTCGACGAGCCCTGACCGTAGTTGGAGCCGCCGACCACGATGCTCTGCCCTGCCTCCGCAGCGCGCGCCGGGAAGGATTTATCACAGACGCCGAAGCAGAACTGCGACAGATACGGGATATTGGAGCGGTACGGCAGGATCTTTGCCCCGGCGGGCATGATATGGTCGGTCGTGATATTGTCGCCGACCTTGAGGACCAGCGGCGCCTCGATGACGTCGGTCACCGGGCGGCTCTGCGGGAAGGGCTTGATGTTCGGTCCGCGCAGGACCTCGAGGGTCTTCGCCTCCTCCGGATCGGCGGGAGCGAGGATCGCGGAATCGTCCACGCGGAAGGAATCGGGCATCGTGATCTCCGGCATCGTGCCGAGGGTGCGCGGGTCGGTGATGAACCCGGTCAGCGCCGAGGCGACCGCCGTCTCGGGCGAGACGAGGTAGACCCTGCCGTCCGCGGTGCCGCTCCTGCCCTCAAAGTTGCGGTTGAAGGTGCGGAGGCTGACGCCCGCGGAATTCGGAGCGAAGCCCATCCCGATGCAGGGACCGCAGGCACATTCCAGAAGCCGTGCGCCGGAGGAAAGGATATCGGTCAGCGCACCCGCCTCCGAGAGCATTGTCAGGACCTGACGGGAGCCGGGAGAGACCGACATCGAGACCGAGGGAGCGACCGTTCTGCCGCGGAGCAGCGCCGCCGCCTTCAGCATATCGCGCAGAGAGGAATTGGTGCAGGAGCCGATGCAGACCTGATCGACCCGGACGCCCTTCAGCGAGGAGACCGGAACGACGTTGTCCGGGCTGTGCGGGCAGGCGATCATCGGTTCGAGCGTGTCAAGGTCGATCGTGATGATCCGGTCGTAGACAGCGTCGGGATCGGAGGAGAGCGGAACGTAGTCCGCTTCCCTGCCCTCGGCACGGAGAAAGTCGCGGGTGATCCCGTCGGACGGGAAGATCGAGGTCGTGGCGCCGAGCTCGGTGCCCATGTTGGTGATCGTCGCGCGCTCCGGCACCGAAAGGGTCGCGATCCCCTCGCCGCCCCACTCGACGACCGAGCCGACGCCTCCCTTGACCGAGAGGATGCGCAGCAGCTCAAGGCTGACGTCCTTTGCGGTCACGAAGTCGTGCAGTCTGCCCTTCAGCTCGACCTTGATCATCTTCGGCATCGCGATATGGTACGCGCCGCCGCCCATCGCGACCGCGACGTCCAGACCGCCCGCGCCGAACGCGAGCATCCCGAGCCCGCCGCCCGTCGGCGTATGGCTGTCCGAGCCGATCAGGGTCTTGCCCGGCTTGCCGAAGCGCTCGAGGTGGACCTGATGGCAGATGCCGTTGCCCGGACGGGAGAACCAGATGCCGTGCTTTTTCGCGACCGACTGGATGTAGCGGTGGTCGTCGGCGTTCTCGAAGCCGGACTGCAGGGTGTTGTGGTCGATATAGGCGACCGAACGCTCGGTCTTCACCCGTTCGACCCCCATGGATTCAAATTCCAGATACGCCATCGTTCCGGTGGCGTCCTGCGTCAGGGTCTGGTCGATCTTCAGCGCGATATCCGAGCCGACGACCGACGGATCGCCCTCCAAAAGATGTGCTTCAATGATCTTCTGTGCAATGGTCTTTCCCATATCACGGATTCCTTTCTTTTTGTCCGAGAATGTGTGCCGCGGCGTTCTTCACGTGGAGGATCGCGAGTTCCTCCGCGCGTTCCCCGTCCCCGGCGGTGATCGCCTCAAAAATGGCGGCGTGCTCCTGATAGGAGCGCCCGGCGCGGTCCCCGTCCTCTACCGAGGCGCGGCGGTACCGGCTGACTTTTTTATGCAGGGAGGACAGGACGCTGCCGAGCGTCCCGCTGCCGCAGCAGGCGTAGATCCCCTCGTGGAAGGCGCTGTCCGCGTTGCGGATCGAATCCGCCTTGCCGAGCCCGGTATAGAAATGATGGAGTTCCAGCGCCTTTTTCAGTTCTTCCAGCTCCTCGGGCGTGACGCGGAGAGCGCATTTGCGCGTGGCGAGCCCTTCCAGCGCGAGCCGGATCTCAAAGATCTCCTCCACGTCCGCGGTCGAGATCCCGCGCACCACGATGCCTTTGCCGCTCACGTAGACCAGTTCCTCCTGCTCCAGGCGGCGGATCGCTTCCCGGATCGGGGTCCGGCTGACGCCGAGGCGCTCCGAGAGGCGCAGCTCGGTCAGGATCCCGCCCGGCTGCAGGACCCCGGAGACGATCTCCTCCTCCAGCCGCTGAAAGACGGCGTCCGCGCGCGAGGTCGCGGCGGGCAGCGTTTCACCGTTCTTCATCGTCTTGCGTACGCACCGCCCGAAAGCTCGCTGATCTTTGCTTCCAGTTCTCCGGTGGAAAGCATATTGGACCGCCCGTTTTCGTATTCGGCGTCGATCCATTCCTTGAGGGCTCGGACGAGCTCGCTCTTCTTGTCGACCGCTTTCTCTCCGGTCAGCCCGTAGTGCTCGTTCATCCAGTAGGCGATGCCCGCAAGCCCGGAGGTCTTGGTGACCATGACGCTCGCCGGGCGGTTGAGGATCGTCTTGGTATCGAAGATATTGTAGATCTCCTCGTCCTTGAGGAGCCCGTCGGCGTGGATGCCGGCGCGGGTCATGTTGAAGTTCTCCCCGACGAAGGGCGTCATCGGCGGGATGCGGTAGCCCATTTTGTCGCTGAAATAGCGCGCGATATCGGTGATGGCGGTCGTGTCCATGCCGTCGAGCGTGCCGCGCAGCGAGGCGTATTCCATGACCATCGCCTCGAGCGGGATGTTGCCCGTCCGTTCCCCGATGCCGAGCAGAGAGCAGTTGACGGCGCAGGCGCCGTACAGCCACGCGGTCGAAGCGTTGGCGACCGCCTTATAGAAGTCGTTGTGACCGTGCCATTCCAGCATCTCGGACGGCACGTCGGAATAGTGCTGCAGGCCGTACACGATGCCGGCGACCGAGCGCGGGATCGCGACCTCGGTGTATGGCACGCCGTAACCCATCGTATCGCAGGCACGGATCTTGACCGGGATCCCGGCGTCCTGCGACATCTTCTGCAGCTCGTTGACGAACGGAACGACGAAGCCGTAGAAGTCGGCGCGGGTGATATCCTCCAGATGGCATCGCGGACGGACGCCCGCCTCGAACGCTTCCCCGACGGCGGAAAGATACATATCCATCGCCTGACGGCGGGTCATCTTCAGTTTTTTGAAAATGTGGTAGTCGGAGGCGGAGACGAGGATCCCGGTCTCCTTGATCCCGAGGTCCCGCACGAGCTTGAAGTCCTCTTTGTTGGCACGGATCCAGGTCGTGATCTCCGGGAATTGCAGCCCCAGCTCCTGACACTTTTCCAGCGCCTCGCGGTCCTTTTTGGAATAGCAGAAGAATTCGGTCTGGCGGATGATCCCCTTCGGCCCGCCGAGGCGGGAAAGGAACTTATAGAGCTCCACGATGTCCTCCACGGAGTACGGCTCGACCGACTGCTGTCCGTCGCGCATCGAGGTGTCCGTGATCCAGATCTCCTCCGGCATATTCATCGGCACGCGGCGGTGGTTGAACGGCACCTTCGGCACCTCGTCGTAACTGTATACGTCCCGGTACAGATTCGGATCGCCGACGTCCTGCAGCTGATACCGGTAGGATTTCTGCTCCAGCAGATTGGTCTTTTTTGATATTTCCAGCATTGTCTTCCGCGCCCCGGAGGGCGTCCTTTCTTTCATTGCATAATTGTATACAATTATACAGACAGTTGCCCCGTTTGTCAAGAGGCAAACCGGAAAACCGCGCCGGTTTTTTCGCCCCATTTCCGTCAGAACAACGAAAGCGCGGCGGCTGTTATACACAATTTGCCCGCACCTGCGGGGCAGGTACGGGCAAACATCAGTTATTTGACGCGAAGGTCTCTTTCTTCCAGATACGCGATCAGGGGGAGCGGGTCGTTGGCGGTGATCAGGGACGCGCCGTGATCGACGCAGTACGCGACGTCCTCGGGCGTATCCGCGCAGTAGAAATGCATGGGGAGGTTCTTTTTTTGGTAGACCTCGAGGATCTCGGAACGCACGTATCTCATTTCCAGACCGATCTCGTCATAATCGTCGTACGACGTGAATTCCCGCATCAGGAAATCGGGATAGCCCATCGTCCGCGCGCCGTATTTCCGCTTGAGATAGCTGATGATCCTGCCGTTGAAGGCGTAGAACCAGCAGTTCTCAAAAAAGCCGTATTCCTTGAGCAGCGCGACCGAGAGGTCGACAGTTTCCTCGGTGTACTCCTTGATCTCGACGCCGAGGGCAAGGGACGGCTTTTTCTCCCGGACGAGCGCGAGCATCTCGGCAAGCGTCGGGACCTTGACCTGCCCCGCGAACCGTTCGCCGAATTTCGCGCGGAAGCAGGGATCGAGCGCTTTGATCTCTTCGAGCGTCATATCCCGGAGTTGCCTCGGTTCCCCGCCGCAGGTGCGGCTGACGTTCCCGTCGTGCATCAGCACCGGGACCTTGTCCTTCGAGAGCCAGATATCGAATTCAAACGCGTCCACGCCGAGTTCGATCGCCTTTTCATAAGAAAGAAGGGTGTTTTCTGGGTACTGCGCGCAATATCCGCGGTGCCCTTCCACGTATATTCCTCGTTTCATTCGGGTTCCCCTTTGGTATGGATTTCGGCACGGTCTCCCGTTCCGCTTCTATGATATCACGGAATCGTGAACATATCCAGCCTTCCGGCGCACGTTGGCGCCTTACGCGGCGGGGAGGGTGACGAATTTACAGACGGTTCATATTTCCGGATTCCCGTCAAGATCGGTATGGCGGAGCCGCGCATTCCGTACCGTAGGGCGGGGTGGATTCATCCGCGGCTCCGGTTCGCCTTTGGCGAACCGGGCCTTTGCGATCGGGACGCGAACGAGGTGCGGCGGGAGCAAGCCC
>JAZLIW010000089.1:0-9059 GCA_045617585.1 Eubacteriales bacterium | reverse complement strand
CTTTTCCCCTCTCATATACATTTTTGCTATTGCTATCTTCTCTTCTGCTTCGATTTTCCTTTTTGACATAAAATAACCCCCATAGTGTAGTCTTGAAATCTTTTTGTTATTTCAAGTGTCTACTCTATGGGGATTATATCAGCGTCCTTTCCGACGGGGCGGTTTTCGGTTGGGGGTATATCAGAAGCGGTAACGGATCCCGGGGAAGCCGCCGGTGCGGGCCGCGGTCAGCGTTCCGTCGGGCGCGGAGGTCAGAGTCACGAGGTTCTGCTCACCGCGCAGGAAGGCGAAGGACTCACCGTCGTCCTCGGTCAGCGTGCAGGTGAGAGTGCCGGAACCGAAGCGGCGCGGCTCGATCTCAAAGACGGTCTCCTTCGAGACAAAGGGCACGGGAACGGCGGCGGGGAAGAGGGTCCCGTCCTTGACGAAGAGGAGGATCTCGTCGACCTCTGCGGTAAAGGCGTGGCGTCTGCCGCCCTCGTAGGTCTTTCCGGTAAAGAAATCGTGCCACAGACCCGCGGGGAGATAGACCTCGCGTCCCGTTTTGCCGTACGTCATCGGAGCGTACAGCAGGGAATCGCCGATCAGATACTCGTCGTCGATCGCGTGTGTCTGCGGATCGGAGGTGTAATCCACGGCGAGGGAACGGAAGGGAGGAAGCCCGGTACGGCGGTAGACGTCGAAGGCGTGATACAGATAGGGCAGGAGGACCATGCGCAGGGAGAAGATCTGGCGGACCTTATCGGTGAGGGTGTTGTCGCCGCTGAGCTCGCCCGCCTTGTTCTTTGTCTCGTCGAACTGCTTCCACACCGGATGCGGGATCATCCAGCCGTTGATCATCGACAGCGGGGAGAGAACGACGGTCTGCAGACGGCGGATCAGTTCCTCCTCGCTCTCGCTCTGACGGACCTCGGGGCACCAGAGGAGCCCGGAGAAGCCGGAGGTGATGACGCCGCGGATGAAATCACCGAGGTCGTACAGATCGCTGTACAGCACGTAGGGCATCGGGGAGGCAAGGGAGCCGGAGGAGCGGACGAGGGAGTAGGTACGGCGGTCGACCGCGCGGTAGGCGGGGTCGAGCGTCTTCTGGAAGAGGATGCCGAGCAGGTTGTGCGTCTGCTCGCCGTCCAGCCCGGACGGGAATTCGGTCGCCTCGGGGAAGGACCACGGGAAGCGGATATAATCCGACCCGTCGCATTCGTCGACCTTGAAGCCGGAGATCCCGGCGTCGAGGAAGGTCTTGCGGTAATAATTCCGGAAGGAATCCCTGGCGGCGGGGACCGTCAGGTCGGGGACGAGCCCGCCCCAGACGCGGTAATCCCCGGCGAAGGGAAGCTGCTCGCGGTAGATCGGGGAATCGGGATGGACGTAGAGGTGGGTCCACAGATTCATGTGATAGCCGTCGGACTTCATTTTATCCAGCATGGCGGGGACGTCGGGGTACTTTTCGCCGTTCCAGACATAGGTGCAGGAATAGGCATGGGTCTGCCAGCCGGGCTCCAGCCCGAAGACGTCGCAGGGGATCCCGTCGGCGCGGATGGACGCCGCCTGCTCCAGCACGTCGTTCTCGGTCGAGGAAGACCAGGTGCGGTACCAGTTGCCGAGACCCCACATCGGAGGCAGGACGCCGCCGCCCGCAAAGAGGTTGTAGCGCATCAGCGCGTCCTTCATGGTCGGACCGCCGAAGAACCACAGGTCGATACCGGTGACCGACTGGATTTCGATCACGATGTGCGCGCCGCCGTGCTGTTCGCGCTCGGAGTAAAGTTCCTCGGTCGTGGTGCCGATCTCGCTTGCGCCGGCGGGCTTCGTTTCGGTGTTTTCCTTGACGTGGGTCGCGATCGACCAGATCGTGTCGCGCGCGGTGTCGAGATAGAGCCCGTAGCCTGCGGTGGAAAGCAGGAAGGGAACGGGAGCGTGGCTGTCCCCGAGATCGAGCGTCGGGTCACTGTTGACGCGCAGATGCTTCTTCTTTCCGCGCTGCGCGACCGATTTGAGCTGGAGACCGAGACCGAAGAACTGCTCGCCGTCCCGGACGGGGATCGTGATCAGAATGCCTCTTTTCCGGACGCGGAAACCGATATCGTTTTCGGCGAACGGAACGGACGCCTCGGGCAGTCCGCTCATGTCGGCGGACGCCGGAGGGCAGATGCGAAGAGGCGTGACCTCCTCGGGGGTGCCGTAGGTGTAGTGTCTGACAGCGTTCATGGGAGTTTTCCTTTCATAGTACCGTTTTTCCGTCCGATACGGTCACGGTCAGGATGCCGCCGCGCATCAGCTCGGTCACGGGAAGTTCAAAGCCGTTCAGTTCTCTGCCGTTCCATACGGCAAGGATGGGGAATGCGTTTTGATCGGGGGAGCCGACCCGGCGGATCACGGCACGGTTCCCGTTCCGGAGGAGCAGCTCCGCTTCCCGGAAGCGGGGACAGCCGACGATCATCCGGTCCTGCCCGGTGACCGGAAAGAGCCCGAGGGCGTTCCACAGATAGCAGGCGGTCAGCCCGCCCGAGTCCGCGTTGCCGGGGATCCCGCCGCGCCCGGTCGTGAACATCCCGTCAAGCCCGGTGCGGATCACGCGGATCATTTCGCCCCGGAGCCCGAGCTCGTGGAGAAAGAGAGGGGCTTCCATGTCCGTCTCGTTGTTGAAGCCCTCGAACCGGGAAGAAAGATCGTCCCGGTCACGGAAGCCGAAGAAGCGTTCCGCTTCCCGGATCAGCTGCTCTTTTCCGGCAAGGGAAATTCGCGCTTTCCTATCGAAGACGGGGCGGAAGGAGTAGTTATAGCGGTTCCCCTCGTAATAGTCGGAGTCCGGGCGCATCATGCCGTCGGGACCGAAGGCGTCGGTCCACCGCTCCCCGTAGGTCCGGTACCGCGCGGCGGTCTCCTCCATGCCGATCAGGGAAGCGACCCGGGAGAGCGCGGTGAACGCCTCCGCCATATCGAGGATGTGGGAGGCATAGAACGCGGGTCCCGTTTTCAGCGGACGTTCTCCGAAAAACGCGGGCGTGCGGCGGGCGTCCGCCTCCGCGCCTTCGATCAGCGCGGGGTAATCCGCACGGACGCCGCGGTAGTACGCGTCGCAGAAGGCGTATTCCGCCAGCATCCGCGCCTGCTTGTTTTCGATATCGAGCCTGCCCGACGACAGGACACAGTGCGGGTAATAGCCGTATTCCTGCCCGAAGCGGGCGAAAGAGGCGAGGATCTTTTCGGAGATGCCGTCGTACAGCGTGAAGAGAAGCGGCAGCTCCGTCTTATAGATATCCCACATCGTGGCGAGGTCGGTTACGAACGGACCGCACGGGTCACGGAACAGGAACGCCTCGTCGGTGAAGTCGCAGGGCTTGGTCAGCGAATGGTAGAGATTCGAATAGAAGATCTCTTTTTCCCGTTCATCCTCCGTTTCGATCCGGACGCGGGAAAGGGCGTTTTCCCACGCGGCGTCTGCCGCCGCTGCAGCCTCGTCAAAGGAACGCGGCTCCGTTTCCCACGGGGAACGGGGCAGGGGACCGATGAAGGAGACCGTCAGACGGACCTCGGCGGTCTCGCCGACCGAGAAGACGCCGCCCAGACGCGTGCAGTCCTCCGGCGTGTCGAGCGTGACCGAAGCGCCGGGACGAGGATCGGGAAAGCGGCGGTCTCCGAGGAACAGGCAGGAGAGCGTTCCGCCGCGAAGCTCAAAGTCAAAGCATACGGCCGCCTTCTGCAGGATCATGACGGCACGGAGGCGGGCGGAGGAGAGGACCTCGACGCGGCCCGTTACCTTGCCGCGCTGATTCCATTCCGTCGTTCCGAGCCCGTCGTTTGCAAAGTCGACGGCGATCCCGTGCGGACCGCTGCCCTTGAGCTGATACCGATGCAGGGCGGCGCACGGCGTGACTGTCGCCTCGGAGATCGCCTCCTCCGTTTCGGCGAGGTAATAGCCGGGCCGTGCTTCTTCTTTGAGGATGGGGAGCGGACGGAAGGACGGGAATTCGCCGTGAAAAGGAACGGTCAGCGCGTAGTTGTAATAGACGCCGATGGCGCCGGTCCCGTCGTGGTGCAGATGAGAGAGACCGATGAAGTGGGGCCGGTCGAACAGCTTGCGGATCGGACCGCCGCAGTTCATGGCGTTGATCCCGCATCCCGCGGGATACGCGCCGTCGTACGGACCAGCGGAATATTTTCCGAAGGGAAGCGCGGCGGCGGGCGACGTGTTGCCCGACAGACCCTTGATGAAGTGCCACGTGTCGGCGGGAAAGGTCGGAGAAGGAAGCGCGATCTCCCCATTGCCGAGGAAGGGATCGGCGTAGGCGGTCAGCGGTTTATTCATCAATCCGGACCTCAAAGTTCCGCTCGGCACCGGTGGTCAGCGAGGTGTGGGGCGAATCCGCGCGGAAGGAGATCTTGCAGTTTTTCAGGTTCAGGACAAGAGGCTTGTCCTGCCGCGACGCGTCGGCGATGAGCGGGATATTCAGCCCTTTCACCGTCACGTTTTCCAGCGTCAGGTCAGAGAGCGGCGTCCCGGACTGCAGTACCTCGAGATCGTAGTCGTAGTGCAGAAGGGTCTCGATGTTTTCAATCTCGCAGCTGCGGAAGACGATGTCGTGCGCGTACTCGCCGAGCGGATGGGAGGGGCTGGAAAAGTATTCGACGAGAAACAGCGTGTTGTGTCTTCCCTCGTTCTGCGGCAGGACGTCGTTCTTCCCGCGCACGACCGTCATACGGTGCGGGTAGATACCCGGACCGAACATACGGCAGTTTTCAACGGTAATGCCGATCCCGCCGATGCGGAAGAGGTTGCAGGAGGTGTTCAGCTCGCAGTCGTGGACGTACAGATCGCGGATATTGATCCCGGCGATGCAGTCGTCTCCGGTATGGAAGACGCTGTTCCGGATCTCGGTATGCGTGCAGCAGTGAAGGTGGATGCCGTCGTGCCCCGCGATGCAGGTAACGCCGTCCATCAGGACGTTCTGGCAATTGTCGATCTGGTGCATGAAGTTGCCGCAGGAACGGATCGTGTATCCGCTCAGGACGATATTCTCGCAGTTCGTGAAGTAGATGCCGTGCGGTCCGCGGAAGCCTTCCTCCCCGTTCGGGTCGTAGCAGTCGGAGCCGTCGATCAGCCCTCCCGCCTCGCCGAGGATCTTCAGGTCCTTCTGACCGTAGGCGGAGAGAATGGCGCGGCGGTATTCCTTCCACGGTCCCTGCTTGTAATAGCCGGTCAGCATCTCCATGTCGGAGCGCATTTCCACGCCCTCCGGGATATCCCAGACCGGATAGTCGGTGCACTCGTCACTGCCGGTCAGGACGGCGCCGTTTTTCAAAAGGACGGTGGTGCCGGAACGAAGCAGCAGGCCGCCCGTGCGGTACGTTCCCGCAGGGAAGACGACGGTGCCGGGGCAGAGGTCGAAGATCTTCTGCAGCGCCTCGGTCTGCAGCTCCGGTGCGTTTGCGCGGACGCCGTAGTCGGTAACGACGTATTCTTTCATATCGGATTCCCTTCCGTTCTATGGTTTTCGGTATCTTTATTATACCATACTTTTCGTGAAAAGCAAGAGGAAGCGGGAGGAACGGAAAGAAAAAGGCTGCCTCCCGGAGGAGACAGCCTTTTTGAAGGAAACTTCAGAGATTACTCGGCGATATCAGCGAACATGAAGTACCAGTAGCCGTAGGGAGAATGCCAGGAACCGGTGATCTTCGCGCTCTGGAGATAGAAGTCGGTGTAGTAAGCAACCGGGATGCAGCCTGCTTCAGCCATGAGGATGTCCTCAGCCTGGTGCATATAACCGAAACGGGTCTCGGGATCGGTCTCGGCAGCAGCCTTGGCCATCAGAGCGTCGTACTCGGCATTGTTGAACTTGCCGTCGTTGTTGCCGTTGGTGGAAATGAAGAGCTCGAGCATGTTGGAAGGATCGTTGTAGTCCATGACCCAACCGTTACGGGAGATCTCGTAGTCACCGGCGCGGCGGAGAGGCGTGAAGGAAGACCATTCAACGACCTTGACGTCGAGGGTGATGCCGAGCTTGCCCCATGCCTCCTGGAGGTACTGGGCGACGATCTTGTGGTAACCTGCATCGTTGGTGGAGTAGGTGATGGTGGGAAGACCTTCACCGTTCGGGTAGCCTGCCTCAGCGAGGAGCTCCTTTGCCTTTGCGAGGTTGCCTTCATAATCATCGACGTCGATGTAGGGCTTGCCGCCGTTTGCGTTGTCAATGAAGTCGGTGCCGTTCCAGTCAGCGATGCCGGGGCCCATGAAGTTTGGAGCGGCAATGTAGGTGCCGTCCATCAGGGTGCCTGCAACGTAGTTACGGTCGATGGCGAGGGAGAGTGCCTGACGGACCTTGGGGTTCGTGAAGGGCTCTCTCTGGTCGTTCAGGGAGATGTAGTAGGTGCCGAGGATGGTGTCGATGAAGAACTCGGGGTTCTTGTTCTCAAGGAAGCCCTTGATCTCAGCGGTCGGAACGTCCTTGATCATCTGCGCCTCACCGCTCTTGAATGCGGCGTAAGCAGCGTTGGAGTCCTCGATGAGGAGGCACTTGATGTGGTCGAGCTTCACGCGGTCTGCGTCACGGTAGTTGGGGTTCTTGGTGAAGAGAATGTAGGAACCGGGGACCCACTTCTCGATGTAGAACGGACCGTTGCAGATGTAGGTCTTCGGCTTGGTCGCCCATTCGTCACCGTTCTTTTCGATGGTGGCCTTCTGGACGGGGCTCAGGGTCGCGAAAGCGGCGAGCTTGTCGAAGTAAGCGCAGGGATGATCGAGGGTGACGACGAGGGTCTTCGCGTCGGTCGCCTTGACGTCGGGAGCGTCGGGGTTGCCCTGAGATGCTTCGGCGTAACCCTTGACCATGCCGAGATCGGTTTCACCGTAGGGGGCAGCAGTCGCGGGATCGACAACGCGCTTCCAGCTGTAGACGAAGTCTTCAGCGGTGAGAGCGGAGCCGTCGGACCATTTCAGACCGTCACGGAGCGTGAAGGTCCAGGTCAGGCCGTCAGCGGAGGTTTCCCACTTTTCAGCGGCGCCGGCAACGACGTTGTTCTTTTCGTCGATGTTGAGGAGGCAGTCATATGCGAACAGAAGCATATTACCGCCGTCCACTGCGCTGTTCAGAGCAGGGTCGAGCGTTTCGGGGTTCGGGCCGAGCTGGACGGTCAGGACCTTGCCGGTGATCTTGTCGTTATCGCAGCCGACAAGAACGACGGAAAGCATCAGGACAGCCAGCAGGCATGCAAGAATTCTTTTCATGGTTTTTCTCCTTATTTTATTTGGCTTTTCGCCATTTTTTCTATTTCATGCGCAGACGCGCAGGAATAGCGGGAAGGGGGATCACTGCACCTTGTCGACGTGGTGGCAGGCGACGAAATGACCCGGGGAGATCTCTCTCCATTCCGGTTCGCATTCGGCGCAGCGGGCGTCGGCGTATGGACATCTGGTCCGGAAGCGGCATCCGGACGGGGGATTGACGGGGCTCGGAACGTCGCCCTGCAGCACGATGCGGTGCGTGGCGCGGTTCTTGATCGGGTCCGCGATCGGGATCGCGGAGACGAGGCTGCGGGTGTAGGGATGGATACAGTGGAAGGTCAGCTCCGTGCTGTCTGCCAGCTCCACGAGCTTGCCGAGGTACATGACGCCGATGCGGTTGGAGATGTGCTTGACCACGCTCAGATTGTGTGCGATGAAGAGATAGGTCAGACCGAGGCGCTGCTGCAGGTCCTCGAACATATTGACGACCTGCGCCTGGATCGAAACGTCCAGCGCGGAGATCGGCTCGTCACAGACGATGAATTCGGGATCGACGGCGAGGGCGCGGGCGATGCCGACGCGCTGACGCTGCCCGCCCGAGAATTCGTGGGGGTAACGGTTGGCGTGCTCCGAGTTCAGACCGACGAGGGAAAGCAGCTCGATGATGCGGTCCCTCCGCTCCTCCTTGCTTGCCGCGAGATGATGGATGTCGATCGCCTCACCGACGATATCGCCGACCGTCATACGTGGGTCCAGGCTTGCGTAGGGATCCTGAAAGACGATCTGCATTTTGCGGCGGTAGGGCTTCATATTGACGCTGACGTTCGTTTCACTGTCGTACAGGACGTTACCGTCGTAGACGATCCTGCCCGAAGTCGGCTCGTAGAGGCGGAGCAGGGTGCGTCCGGTGGTCGTTTTGCCGCAGCCGGATTCGCCGACGAGACCGAGCGTTTCACCCTTGTTGATGAAGAAGGAAACGTCGTCGACCGCCTTGACGACCTTTTTTTCAAAGAGCTTGCCGCCCGAGACGCGGAAGTACTGTTTCAGATGTTCGACTTCCAGAAGCTTTTTGTCTTCCATCAGTTCTGTTCCTTCCTTTCCGCTTCCCATTTTGCCTTGTCAAGCAGCCAGCAGCGGGAGCTGTGCGTGTCCGAAAGCACTGTGAAATCCGCCTGCCGTTTCAGGCAGATCTTCATGCAGTTCGCGCAGCGGGGCGCGAAGGGACAGCCCTTCGGCGGATTCAGAAGGTCTACGGGAGATCCTTCGATCGGGACGAGGCGGGTGTGCTCCTCCTCGTGCAGCTTCGGGATGCTGGCGATCAGACCCTCCGTATATTCGTGCGTCGGATGGTAGAAGATCTCGTCGGTCGTGCCGCATTCCACGATCTGACCGGCGTACATGACGGCGATGCGGTCGCAGGTGCCCGCGACGACGCCGAGGTCATGCGTGATCAGGATGATCGCCATGTCGAGCTTCTTTTTCAGTTCCATCATGAGTTCAAGGATCTGCGCCTGGATCGTGACGTCGAGCGCGGTGGTCGGCTCGTCGGCGATCAGCAGCTTCGGCTCGCAGGCGAGACCGATCGCGATCATGACGCGCTGCCGCATCCCGCCCGAAAGCTCGTGCGGATACTGCTTCAGCCGTTTTTCCGGCTCGTTGATGCCGACCAGCTCCAAAAGCTCAAGGGCTCTCGCCTTGATCTGCTCCTTGGTCTTGTCGGTGTGGAGACGGATGACCTCTTCGATCTGGTTGCCGATCGTATAGACCGGGTTCAGGCTGGTCATCGGGTCCTGGAAGATGATCGAGACCTCGTTTCCGCGCATTTTGCAGAATTCCT
>JAZLIW010000088.1:0-9856 GCA_045617585.1 Eubacteriales bacterium | reverse complement strand
TCGTTGTACATTCTCTTCTTGGTGACGAGAACGAGCATGGTCGCCATGAAGACGACTGCGCCGATCGTCACGAAGATCACGGTACCCATACCGCCGGTAGCGGGAAGCTCCATACCGGAGTTGTTCTTGATGTTGTAGATGGTGCCGGAAGAAGTGGAGCTGTCGTAGACACCGGAGGAAATGGTCGTAGACGCACCGTCGGTGGAGCTGCTCGGCTGGATCTCAACGGGGTTGGCAAGGAGGTTGTAACCTGCGGGAGCCTTGGTCTCCTTGAGATAATACAGATTATCGGCATCGAGACCGTCGACGATCACCAGATCCTGGCTGACGACTCTGATCGCGACTGCAAGATCTTCCTCATCTTCATCGGCAGCGGGACGGTAGTAAGCAACGTCCGCGTAAGCGACGTCTCTTTCGGCCTCGGTCGCGTCGGAAGCGAGAGCGGCGATCGTAGTGATTACGGTATCATCGTCCTTGCAGGGAACGAGCTTGATCTCGGTGGTGCAGCCCTCGTTTGCGTAGAGTTTGAATTCCGCACCGGTCAGAAGAACGTCGGTCGAACCGTCGGTCTTCACGAATTTGAAGGCGATCGCTTCGACGTAGGTGTCATCCGGAGGCGTGGTGGTGGTATCGTCGTCGTCGGTCGTATTCGGGTCATTCGTATATTTGAGCGTGACCTCGTTGTTCGCGGGATCCGTGATCACAACCACATCCTTGTTGAGGACGCAATCGTAAGTGAGCGTGAACACGGTATCCTTGGTAACGCTGTACAGCTCTTCAAAGGTCTTTGCGGGAGTGCTGACAGAAGCGGCCTTCATGTCGGCGATGGTAACGGTGAACACCGTCGTTCCGTCAGTATTTTCAGTGACAACGACCGTATAGTCTTTCGCGTCGACCGTAGTCGAGCCGGCCTTGAGAGTCAGACCGGACTTGTATTTATTGGAGGTATCTTTTTCATAAACGAGGGTCAGACCCTTGGACATCGTATCGGTGAAGACGTACTGATACATCTTGAAATCCGCGAAGTTGGTGGGAAGCGTACCGGTGATCTCGTAGTTCAGGGTCTTTCCTACCTGTGCGGCGAGAGGATCGGCGGCAGAAGTATCAACGTAGGAGGATTCATCCGACTGCTTGACTTTCTTGTCGACCTCGGGAACGGAGCCTTTGACGTTAACGGTCACGTCGTTCACGACTTCAAGAATGTAATCGGAGATGAAATCGCCGGGATCAAGAGAAGTAGTCTCATCGAGGACGATGTAATAACCGTCTGCAAGATCGCCGATCGTATAAGGAGCAGCAGTCTCAGAAGAGGATTCGCCGGAACCGGTGATATACTCAGCGAGAATATTTGCGAGTTCTTCGTTCATGGAAGCGTTATCAAGCCCCTTGATAATGCTCAGAACGTCCGCGAAAGCAGCGGCGGTGGAAGCATCGGTCAGCGCGTCGACCTTGGCTTTTTCATCATCGGAGAAGGAATCGTACCAGGAACCGTTCTGGAGGTCATCAGCGAGATCGGCAAGCGCGGAGGTATCGATATTGTCGCCCCACTGGATGTTGGTCAGCTTATTGCCGACGACGTTTCCCTTGAAGAGCTGATAAGCGGTGAAGGTGTGACCGTCAGCCGCGCCCTCGATCGTGATCGTGTTGGGGGAGTTTTTCCACTGCGCGATCAGCGTATAGGTGTCGTCCTTGGCACCGGAGAAGGTGTACTCGTCACCGGCATTCTTCAGTTCCGTCGTGGTCTGCGTCGCATCGCTGGAGTCAACGTATTCAACCAGCCACCCGGCAAAGACCTTGTCGGTCGGAGGAGTGAAGGTGCATTGGGGAAGATAGGTGTTCTTTGCTACTTCCTGGTCGGCCATCGTGCCGGTACCGCCGTTTGCGTCGAACTTAAGCTTGACGGTATCCTTCCACTTTGCCATGAAGGAAATGTTGCTCTTGACGGGGATACCGGTGGTTCCGGCATCGTAAGCCGTCGTACCGAGGAGCCAGTACTGGAACTCGTTGCCGGCAAGCGCAGGCTCCGCAGAAGGAAGGCTGATCGTCTGCGTGTTGCCGCTGACGATCTTGACGTAAGCCGGGTTGGGGTCAGGCATACCGGTAACATCGGTCGCGTTCGGCACGTAGTCGACCTTGTATGCCCACATCGCTTCGAGAACGATCGGATCGGTCGTACCGAGAGAATCGGTGATATCGGCAGCCGGGATCGCGTTCTGCTTGGTAGTTCCGACATAGAAGTCTGAACCTTTCAAGACGTACTCGACCGGATCGGCGGTGCCGAGCGTGACGGACCAACCGTAGAAGATCGCGTCGGCGTAAGGTGCGGAGAAGGTAACGAGCTCGGCGCTATCGATCTTGGGGAGCGTATACGCCGTGCCCTCGGTCGCCTTCGTGTTAAGAAGGACCGTCTTCAGACCCGTGGGGTTCGGGTCGCCGTTCGTTGCCTTGACTTCGTATTTGACGGGGTCAGCAGCGAATGCGGGAACGCAGACTGCGACCGTCATGATCAGAGCAAGAAACAAAGAGAAAAGTTTTTTTGCGTTTTTCATGATTTTTTCCTTTCTTAGAATGAATAATAGATAAGGATCAATGGTGTTCTTCCTCGGCGCAACAGAATCGGATTTGCCGCGTCATGGGAGGCAGGTTACTCTTCCGTCCTCCTTTCGCGCTTGCGCCTCGGATTCAGAACGAAGTATATAAGCGGTATCGCGATCAGGCAGATACCGGTTATAACGATGGGATAGATGCCGATCCCGCCCGTGGGCGGAAGATCGTACATACGGATGTTGACCATTTTCACGATCAGACCCGTTGTTCCTTTTTTCGTCAGATACCTGTCGGACGGATCAACGTTCAGGTCCGTTTCGGAAACGACCTTGAACTTCTGGGGTTCATCGGCCATCAGATACCCCTCGGGAGGGCTGACCTCTTTCAGCCAGTATTCCCCTCCGACGTAAAGATTCTCGAACTTTACGGTACCCGTCGAGTCTGTCTGATACGTCGTCGAGTTGACCGGATCCTTGAGTTTCTTATCATAGTAAAGCCGGAACTTGGCACCTGCGATCGGAACGATATTCCCGTTTTCATCCATCTTATGGAGTGTTACGGTAACGGGAGGAGAGTTGACGATCACCGTACCGATCACGTCGAGATCCTCTTCTTTCGGTACGTGATCAACGTCTTCGTTTACCACCAGTTTTTCAACCGTAAAATAGAGCGTTGTACTTCCGGAAACCAGGTCTCCGCCGTTCAGCGTCAGTTTACGGCTGTTTTTCAGATTGTCCCGGGTGATTTTTGCCCGACTGGAGGAATCCGTCAAAACGACGTAACCGCTCTGTACACCGAGATACTTCCCGTCAAATACGCTCTTCAGATACCAGTTGCCGGAACCGTCCTTTTCAAACTTCCATTGCTGTTTGGTATAAGCAGCGGATATCTGCGGATTGGAAGATATCATCTCAGTCAACGAAAGCGAACCGTTATTATTCGTCAGCGTTGTATCCGTCGTTCCGCTGCTGTACAAACGCAGACGGTAGGTATCCGTCGTATTGAAGTCGTTTCCGGTCCCGCTTCCGCCAAGATTCCAGATGTCTTTCCAGGAATAAGAATAGGTATATACGTCCTCGGTCCACTGTCTGTGGTATTCGAATTCCTGATTCTTACGGTAAACGGTGATATAGGAGGCATACGTTCCGGTCAGGGCGTCTTCCCTGACGGAATAATCGTATACGGCGCCGCCTGCGTCATACGCGTCCAGATCCTCAAACACGCCCGTCCAGCCGGTTGACTTTTTCAGCGTGACGGACTTACCCGTGTAGGCGTTATTGCGGTACAGCTTCACGGTCACGGAATCGGAATCGTGATTTTTGCTGTCTGCCCAGACCTTCTTCACGTAGAGATCAAAATGATCGAGGAAGATCTTACCGTTGTTGCCGAGCGTGACCGTCACCTTACTGCCGGCTTTGGAATAGGACGAAACGTTCTCATCCGTCTCGGTATTGTTTGCGGATTTTTCCTCTTCCCCGCCGAATTCATTTTTGTAGGGATTCGCCGGGTCGACCTCAAACGTGCAGGTCGTGATCTCATCGGTACTGTTGGAGTAATACCAATGTCCCGGTTCAAGACCACTGATCGTCTTGACGTCAAAAGCAAGCCGGATCGGTTCGACCGTACGGAATTCCGGTTCGTCTCCGCTCGCTCTCCAGTCATGGAAAATGATCGGCAGATGCTCTGCCGGGAACAGCCACTCCACGACGCGCTTCCCCGTATCGGGATCCTTCAGGACGTACGCCCTGATCTCGGAGAGGTCGATCGTATGATTGGTACTTTCCTCCGTGACCTTTCCGGTAAAGCTGTAAAGGGTGTAATCCCAGCCGCGGAAGCGGCGGTCACTGTCGGACGAGGTGACCCCTTCGGAGATCAGTTTCCCGTTGTACGCGTCTCCGTTATAATAGAGGACCGGGGTTCCGACGACGGTCATCCCGTCGCCGAGAACGTCGGTGAATTCCACGAAGGATTCCGGATCGATCATGTTCGGCATCGATGAATGGGAGGAAACGAGGATCGGGCGGGGGATCGCGGTAATGTCGTCGATGATCTTCTGCATCCCCTTGTTCAGTTTTTCGATCGTCAGACTGCCGGACATGGACCAGTCGGCATAATCGGCGTAATCCGCGGAGTACCCTTCCTTTGCCAGCTCCTGTTCGTAGGGCAGGTAGGAATTCCCTCCGGCGGTGAAGCCGTTCATCATATCCTCATAAAAATCGTCGCCGGGATAATAACCTTTATTGTTGCCGGTATCGCCGTCGCAGGCTTCCAGATTGGTCAGTTTTTCACCCGTCACGGGATCGAGGTCTTCACTGTAACCGAAGGGATCGAGGACCGCTCTGCCGTATTTCGTAACGACACCGGGTCCGACCGTATAAAGGCGGAAGGTGTTGTTATAATCGTCGTAAAGATCAGTCAGTCTCGATTTGACGCCGATCGCAGTCATGACCGTGAAATAGCCAGGTCTTGAGCCCGTGTTGCTCGAAGCGGTTGAATTTGTCTCGGGCGCTTTCCAGTTTCTGGTATACTGCGTCGGCTCACCGTCCGTGATCAGGATCATGGCGGGCGCGCGCAGGGACCGCTCCAGATCGGTCATACCGTTGAACAGATTCGTAAATACGCCCTCACCGGTATAAAGACCGCCCTGCGTATACGTACCGGACGCAGTCGCATATCTGGTATTTGATCCGTTGGCGTTTACGTAGCCGTTCGCGGAAAGAATGGGGTCACCGTCGACGGAAACGCCGTCAAATTTGGCTTTTTGGAAATTCTGATTGAAATACAGGGAATAACTGGATCGGTCCGAACTGTTGCCCTTCCAGAGTTTGACGTATTCCTTGTTCTGATCCGAGGGCAAGCGCAGATAATACCCCATATCCAGCTTCAGTCCGTAATTGGAGGATGCGTTGAAACTGACGATACCGATCCGGGTCAGCGGGTCCTTTTCGAGCAGCATATCAATGGAATTATTGAGTGCGCTCTGGATCCCTTCCAGGATCGTATAAGAGGAATCGGAGCCGTTCTCATTCTTCATGAAATTGCGATAGGTCGAGGTCGACATATCCACGACGAACAGCACGTCGGGATGCATCCGCTCCATCACGTCGACCAGTTCCTGATAGGACTGACCGAGCGCCGAAAGCGTGACCTTGAAGGATTCCTTTGTATCGCCGTTCCATTCGACCGTTTTGTCCGCAACGACCTTGCCGTCATTGTCCGCTGTATACTCTCCGTCCACACGGAATTTCGCGTCAAGCCCGTTTTTCGTTGACGGATCTACGTAATGCCTGACGTCAGGCGGATTTTCCTCCGGCGCCGCAAACAGTTTTCTGACTGCCGTCGCCAGATCGATCTTCACGCATTTGGGATTGTGAACGTGCTCTTCCAGCGTACATTTCAGCGTTCCGTCCTCAAAGTAACAGTCCGGCCCGTGCGTGTGTTCCGCCTTACCACAGGAATACCCGCCTTCCGCTGCCGGAGGCGCGTCGAAGCAGGCGTCCGTATGGACGTGCACTTCCTTGCCGCAGACCAGAACGCCGTCTTCATAACAGACGTCGGAATGGACGTGCTCCTCGCGTTCACAGATCAGCGTCTTTTCCCAGGTGATCGCGGGAATGATCAGCGCATACGTCGTGCAGAAGACCACGATCGCCGCAAGGACCGTCACGAACCGAAGCCAGACAGCGTGTCTGCGGTGCTCGATATTCAGTTGTTCAGCTCTCGTTTCTGCAATGGTTTTCAAATCGTTCTCCTGGATTTCCCTTTCGGGCGGGACAATGAAGTCCGGTTTGTTCATGCTGCCCGTTAATTCGGGCTTTTATTACGGTTTTCTGTTATCACTATAATAATGAAGGGTTCAGTTCAACGCGCCGAACACGTCAAGCGGCCAGACCCTGAACAGTATTTTCCCTACCACGTTGTCCACGTCGATGCAGCCGACCGAGGTGTTGCGGCTGTCGACCGACTCGGAGCGGTGGTCCCCCATCACGAAGATCGATGTTTCGGGGACCTGATACGGTAACGTTATATTCGTATTGCCAAGAGCCTTTTCCGTGAGGTAAGGCTCGTCAATGAGTTCTCCGTCCACGTAGACGTTGCCGTCATCGTCGATATCCACCCACTGTCCCGCGGTGGCGATGCACCGCTTGATCAGCAGTTTACTGCCGTAATAGACGCCGACGATATCGCCGCGCTCCACATCCGTCCCCTTGACGGAGACGACGATCTGCCCTTCCGCGATGGTTGGCGTCATCGAATTGCCGTAGATCCGGATGACCGGCATGAACAGGACGGCGACGAGCACCGCCGCTGCCGCGACCACGATCAGCGTATAGACCGTGCTGCGCAGCAGTTTCACAAAGCGGGTACGGTACGTAACGCGGCTGAGCTCAACTTCCAGTTCATTCAGTCCGGCAACCGATACTTTCCCCTTTTTGCTCACTTTCAGTCCTCCGTGAAATTATGCAGGAAGCCGGGAAATAACTTGCATATACGGCATTTTACCGCAAGAAACAGTCCTCCCGTTCCTTTTCGGGCAGAAAAACTCATAATTCTTTTGTATTATATCACCGTTATGTTGATATGGCAAGTGAAATCACGTTAATTTACAATTCGTTCACATTATTGTGTCTCATTTCTATCCGTTTTCCCCTTTTGAATGGGTAATCCGTTTCTTTTTCGTCCCTCAATCATATTTTACTATCCAAAATATACCGAGCGTTATCTTTTTTCTTCCTTCATTTTTCCGATTCGGAGGTTCCCATCCTTATCTCTTGCTTTTCCTGCTTTTTTCTGCTATAATGGTGAAAACATTTCCGGAGGTTTCCGTATGGACGTTTCTCTCCTCAGCGCCGTTACCGCGCGCGGTATCACCGAATACGCCGTGTTCGGCAGCGGCAAGCGTATCCTTCTGATCCTGCCCGGGGTCAGCCTTCGTTCCGTCCTTCTTTCCGCTTCGGCGGTCGCGGAGGTTTACCGTTCCTTTACGGACGATTTCACTGTCTGGCTGTTCGATCGGAACCGCGTTCTCAGACCCGGTCATACCACAGCCGACATGGCGGAGGACACTGCCGCCGCGATGGAGGTCCTCGGGCTCCGGGACGCGTGCGTCTTCGGTGCCTCGCAGGGCGGAATGATCGCGTCGGTCCTCGCCGCGCGCCATCCTGCGCTCGTCTCCCGGCTCGTGCTCGGTTCTTCTCTCTGCACGCAGAACGATATTTCCCGTGCCGTATTCACGGAATGGATCGCGCTCGCCGACCGGGGTGACGTGCGTGCCCTCAATCACCGCGTGAACGAGCTGGTCTATTCCCCCGCGTATTTCGATTCTTACCGTGAGATCTTCCATGCGTTCGAGGAAGAGGGGACGCCGGAGGAGATGCGCCGCTTCGGCATTCTTGTCCGCGCCTGCCTCGGATTTGAATTCCGGGAAGAGCTTGCCCGCATCTCCTGCCCCGTCCTCGCCCTCGGTGCGCTGGAGGACCGCGTGACGGGCGCGGAAGGAACAAGGGAGATCGCCGCGCGGCTCGGCTGCGAATCGTATCTCTACGAGGGGTACGGGCACGCGGTCTACGACGAAGCACCGGATTACAGAGAGCGGCTCGCCGCGTTCTTTCTCCGGTCCTGACCGCGTTCAGGTGCTGACAGTTCCTCCAAAACGAGACACGCTCCTTTGTTGAAATCCCCTATTTTATTTCGCGACGTTGACAAGTACCCGCTTCCGTGTTAAAATATCTTTATCTAATCTATGGAAAGGACAAGACAATGAAACACTCTGTATCTGCGAAAATCCTCTCCCTTCTCCTGATCGTGCTATCCCTCTGCGGCGTCATGCTCGCCTGCACGGATCAGCCCGATGATCCCGCCAAGGAAACGAAGGCGCCCGGCAATGAAACGCAGGGACCGGAAGAGACCCGCGTCACCGCCGACCTTCCGGATCTTGACCTCGACGGCTATCTCTATTCCGTCGCGCACTGGTACGTCAACGGCTGGGAGACCCGCCGCAACATCGACATCTACGCGGAAAATACGAATGCCGACCCGATCAACGACGCGGTCTACTCGAGAAACACCCGTCTGACCGACAAGTACGATTTTGAGATCGAGTTCGTCGAAATGGAGCACACCGAGCTGAACTCCAAGGTACGTCAGTTCGTCAACACCAGCGACGATATCTACGACGTCGTCTATCTGCTCCTTTCGGAAACGCCCGGCTTCACCACCGGCGGTTCCCTCGTCGATTTTGAGACCTCGTTCGAGTACTGTAACTTCGACAAGCCCTATTGGGACAACCGCGTCCGCAAAGAGCTTTCCTTCGCGGAGCATACCTTCCTGATGGCGTCCTCTTACAATATCATTGACGAGGACGCGACCGCGGCGACCGCCTTCAATAAGCAGTTTGCGATCGACTACGATCTGCCCAACCTCTACGAGTTCGTCAAGGAAGGCACCTGGACCTTCGACAATTTCTACGATCAGATGACCAGCTTCGACGGCGACATCAACGGCGACTCCAAAATGAAGGAAAGCGACGATATCTTCGGCTTCCTCGGCGGCGTTGACGTCACCTCCACCTTCTTCTACGGCGGCGGCGGCCGTCTGACCGAGAAGGACGAATACGATATGCCCGAATACGTCTTCGGAGACGAGGACAGCTTCGACGTCTTCTCTGCGGTCCTTGACATCATGTACGACGACACGTTCATGAACCACCACATGATCAACAATCAGGACGACAACTATTACCGTCAGCTCTTCATCGACGGTCACGGTCTGTTCTTCTGGATGCGTATGGATGACGCCCGTGCGATGCGCGGTGAAGAAGCGGTCAATTTCGGTATCCTGCCCGCGCCGAAATACGACGAAACGCAGGAGACCCATCTGAGCCTTCTGTCCCGTCACACGACCGGTCTTATGTCGGTCCTCCGCTGCGAACAGGACCTCGAAACCGTCGGCTTCATCATGGAAGCGATGGCGGCGGCGTCCTACTACGATCTGACGCAGGCGTATTACGACGTCACCCTGAAGGGCAAGAGCGCGCGCGACGACGAGTCTCAGGAAATGCTGGACATCATCTTCGCCAACCGCGTCATCGATATCGGCGATATCTTCAATTTCGGCGGCTTCGCGGACACCCTGCTCTACTTCCCGAAGAACTATCCGGGCAAGTACACGATCGAATCCACCTACGCCTCCTCCAAGAACAAGATCGAATCCGATATGCTCAAGTTTGAGGAGCAGATCGACAAAATGGATCTGTTCGGCTGATCTCCCCGATAAAACGACGACCGAATCCGTTCTCCCGATACAGACG
>JAZLIW010000087.1:0-7985 GCA_045617585.1 Eubacteriales bacterium | reverse complement strand
CCGCCGGCTGTCTCCTCGCGATGGACAAGAGCCTCACGAAAGAGCTCCTTCTCGCAAACGGCATCCATACCCCGCACGGCATCCGTCTGAAGATCGGCGCGGACACCCGTGACGTGATCCTGAAAAAGATCGGCGTGCCCTGCGTCGTCAAGCCCCTCTCCTGCGGCTCGAGCGTCGGCGTCTCGATCGTCGGGAGCGAGGACGAACTCGACGAGGCGCTCCGTGCCGCCGCCGTCTACGAAAGCGATATCCTCGTGGAGGAAAAGATCACGGGGCGCGAGTTCTCGGTCGGCGTGCTGCTCGGAAAAGCGCTCCCGCCCATCGAGATCATCCCGAAATCCGGCTTCTACGACTACAAGAACAAATATCAGGGCGGTCTGACCACCGAGATCTGCCCCGCGGAGCTGACCGAGGAGGAGAACGACGCCGCGATGCGCGCCTCCGAGAACGTCCACCGCGTCCTGCGGCTCGGGACCTATTCCCGCTCCGATTTCATCCTCTCCGAAAAGGATCACCTCTTCTACTGCCTTGAGGCGAACGCCCTCCCCGGCATGACCCCGAACAGCCTGCTCCCGCAGGAGGCGCGCGCCGTCGGCATCTCCTATCCCGACCTCTGCGCGATCATCGCAAGGAACGCGGACCGCTGAACGCATATAGTCCGTGCCGCGATCCCTTACCGGACAAATACACCCCGAATTCAAAAAGCATCTGCCGGATTCCGTCAGATGCTTTTTTCGTGCAGGCAGTTCTTACGCCGTCCGCCAAACAATCATTTTTCGTTTTCCGCCCGCGTCTCGCAGTAGATGCAGCGGTAGACCCGTTTTTCGGGGTCGGTGAGGCGGAAGATATGGGGGAGCTCCTGCTCGGTCGAGGTGATGCAGCGGGGGTTTTTGCAGAACAGGATGTTCTTCAGCTCCGTCGGGAGAGCGATGTTCTTCTTTTCGACGAGGACGCCGTCCCGGATCACGTCGACGGTGACGCCGGGATCGACGTAACCGAGCACGTTCAGGTCAATGTCGATTGCAGCGTCGATCTTGATAATGTCCTTGCGCCCCATTTTCCGGCTCTGCGCGTTCTTGATCAGGGCGAC
The DNA here is from genome assembly GCA_045617585.1 of Eubacteriales bacterium. Lineage (GTDB taxonomy): Bacteria > Bacillota > Clostridia > Oscillospirales > CAG-272 > CAKRZE01. The sequence goes on along the minus strand of JAZLIW010000087.1, from coordinate 6,895 downwards.
CTGACAGTCGAGCGCGCCGAGGTTCAGGTGATTGTAGAGTTCCATTCCGCGTCCCGCGGTGATGTGGTCGATGACGATACCGTTCTTGATCGAGTCGATATTCATACCGTTTTCCCGTCCTTTCTCAGATCCCTGGGGTCAGACCGAGCAGCTTCATGATCAGCGCCATCCGCATATATTTGCCGTTCAGGACCTGCTTGAAATAGCAGGCGCGCGGATCGTCGTCGATCGCGACGGCGATCTCGTTGACGCGGGGCAGCGGATGGAGGATCGAAAGATCGGGCTTCGCGGTCTTCAGCTTGTCGGGGGTGAGGATGTAGCTGTCCTTGAGGCGCAGATAGTCTTCCTCGTTGAAGAAGCGCTCCTTCTGCACGCGGGTCATATACAGCACGTCGAGATCGGGCATGACCGACATGAGGTCGGTGGTCTGCACGAATTCGATCCCCTTCTTGCGGAGGATATCGTTCTTCACGTAGCTCGGGAGCTTCAGTTCCTCGGGCGAGATCAGGACGATCTTCACGTTCTCGTAGCGGGAAAGCGCGTCGATCAGGGAATGGACGGTGCGGCCGAACTTGAGGTCGCCGCAGAAGCCGACGGTCAGGTGATCGAAGCGGCCCTTTTCCAGATGGATGGTCAGGAGGTCGGCGAGCGTCTGCGTCGGGTGATTGTGCCCGCCGTCGCCCGCGTTGATGACCGGGATCGAGGCGTTCATCGCCGCGACCATCGGCGCGCCCTCCTTCGGGTGGCGCATCGCGATGATATCGGCGTAGCAGGAGACGACCTTCGCGGTGTCGGCGACGCTCTCTCCCTTCGCGGCAGAGGAGGAAGCGGCGCTCGAAACCGAGAGCACGTTGCCGCCCAGCTCGTACATCGCCGCCTCAAAGCTCAGGCGGGTGCGCGTCGAGGGCTCGAAAAAGAGGGTGGCAAGCTTTTTGCCGTGACAGACCTCAGCGTATTTTTCCGGCTTGGCGATGATATCCTTCGCGGTGGCAACGAGACCGTCGATCTCTTCCACCGACAGTTCGGTAATGGAAAGAAGACTGCGCATGATTCAGGATCCTTTCTTTTTACTTTGTGTTCCGGGCGGGGCGGATCACTTGCCGATCCAGCTCTCGTCGGAGGGATTATCACGGAAGGCGATGAGACGGGCAACGTCCTCTTTCCGGATATATCCGGTCTCGGCGGCGACCGCGGCGATCACGTCGAAGTTGGTCAGGGAGACGTTCTTCACGTCTGCCTCCGCAAGACGGGCGACGCCCTTTGCCATCCCGTAGGTAAAGATCGAAGCGACGCCGAGAACGACCGCGCCCGCTTCGCGCAGGACGTTGACGACCTCGATCACGCTGCCGCCGGTGGAGATCAGGTCCTCAACGACGACGACCTTCTGCCCGGGGAGCAGCTTCCCCTCGATCTGGTTCTGTCTGCCGTGATCCTTCGCGCCGGAACGGACGTAACCCATCGGCAGACCCATCAGATGCCCGACGATCGCGGCGTGTGCGATGCCCGCGGTGGAGGTCCCCATCAGCACCTCGGCGTCCGGATAGTTCTCCCGGATGACGGCGGCAAGACCGTTCTCGACGTCGGTACGGACGGCGGGAGCGGTCAGAGTCAGACGGTTGTCACAGTAAACGGGGCTCTTGATCCCGCTTGCCCAGGTAAAAGGCTCCTCCGGGCGGAAAAACACCGCCTGAATGGAGAGAAGATCGGAGGCGATCAGCTTCTGCAGTTCGGTCATGGTTCTGTTTCCTTTCTTATGAATCACTTACTTATCGTCGGATACGGGGCCCGTGAATTCACGGACGCAGCGCTCGTACGCCGCGACGGGATCGGGGGCGGCGGTGATGGGACGCCCGACGACGATATAGTCGGAACCGATGCGGTTCGCCTCGGCCGGGGTCATCACGCGCTTCTGGTCACCGAGCTCCCCGTCGGCAAAGCGGACGCCGGGAGTCACGGTCAGGAAGGAGGCGCCGCAGCGGGCGTGGACCTTCCCTGCCTCGAGCGGAGAGCAGACGACGCCGTCGAGACCGGCGTTCTTCGCGTTCTCCGCGTAATGCATCACGACCTCGTCGATCGGCTCACGGATGAGCAGATCCTTTTCCATGCTCTCCTGATCGGTGGAGGTCAGCTGCGTGACCGCGATGAGAAGGGGACGGGTGCCGTCCGGACGGGTCAGCCCTTCCAGCGCGGCTGTCATCATCCGGGTCGTTCCGGCGGCGTGCAGGTTGCACATATCGACGTCGAGGGAGGAGAGGACCGCCATCGACTTTTTCACGGTGTTCGGGATATCGTGGAGCTTGAGGTCGAGGAAGATCCGGTGCCCGCGCTCCTTGATCGCGCGGACGACCGCCGGTCCCTCGGCGTAGAAGAGCTCCATGCCGATCTTGACGAAGGGCTTTTTCCCTTCAAAGCGGTCGAGGAAGGCAAGCGTCTTTTCGGCACTGTCAAAATCGCAGGCAATGATCACGTCTTTTCCCATCTTGGATCCCTTTCTTTCGTCTCAGGCGCCGTGTGCGGCGCCGATGATATCTTTGAGGTTTTCGATCCGGAGCCCGTCCATCACGGACGGCAGATCCCGGACGATATCGCGGCAGATAAACGGATCGACGAGGTTCGCCGCGCCGATCTCAACGGCGGAGGCGCCCGCCATCATCATTTCGATCACGTCCGCGGCGGAGGAAACGCCCCCCATCCCGACGACCGGGATCTTTACCGCGGAGGAGACCTGATACACCATCCGGAGCGCGACCGGGAAGATCGCCGGGCCGGAGAAGCCGCCCATCCGATTGGCGATCACCGGCTTTTTCCGTTTCAGGTCGATCCGCATCCCGAGCAGCGTATTGATCAGGCTGATGCCGTCGGCGCCCGCGTCCTCGCAGGCGCGCGCGATCGGAACGATATCGGTCACGTTGGGGGACAGCTTGAGGATGACCGGCTTTTTCGTCACGCGGCGGACCGCGGCGGTCACCTCCGCGGCGGCGCGGGGATCGGTGCCGAAGCTCATTCCGCCGCCGTGCACGTTCGGACAGGAGACGTTGACCTCAAACCAGCCGATCTGTTCCTCCGCGTCCAGTTTTTCCACCGTGTACGCGTAGTCCGCGACCGAAAAGCCGGAAACGTTCGCCATCACCGGCTTATGAAAGACCTGTTTCATGCGCGGCAGCTCCTCGGAGAGCACCTTTTCCACGCCCGGGTTCTGGAGCCCGACCGCGTTGATCATCCCCGCGGTGCAGTCGGCGATGCGGGGCGTCGGATTGCCGAAGCGCGGCTCGCGCGTCGTTCCCTTGAACGAAAAGGTACCGAGGACGTTGATATCGTAAAGCTCCGCGAACTCGTACCCGTAGCCGAAGGTCCCCGAGGCAGGGATCACCGGGTTGTCGAGCGGGATGCCGCAGAGGCTGACGTTCAGTCTTCCCACAGGATCTCCTCCTTCTTCATCACGGGACCGTCGCGGCAGATGCGCTTGTTCCCGGTCAGGGTCCTGCAGGAGCAGCCCATGCATGCGCCGAAGCCGCAGCCCATCCGTTCCTCAAAGCTCATCTGCCCCGAGGTGACGGCACTCTTTGCAACCGCGCGCAGCATCGGCTCCGGCCCGCAGGCGTAGAAATAACCGTATTCCGTTCCCTTCATCGCGTCGGTCACAAAGCCGTGGACACCGTACGAGCCGTCCGCCGTGGCGACCGTGACCGGGATCCCGAGGGCGCGGAACTCCGCTTCCCCGAAGATCTCCTCTTTCCGGTTGAAACCGAGGATCACCGAAGGTCTTTTTCCCTCCGCCAGCAGCGTTTTTGCCAGCAGATACAGGGGAGGCACGCCGACACCGCCGCCGATCAGGACCGGCGTATCGCCCGAAAGCGAGGTGTCGTAGCCGTTGCCGAGCCCGGTCAGAAGATCGAGCGTGCCGCTTTCCATCCGGGAAAGCTGCTCCGTTCCCTTCCCGACGACCTTATAGATCAGGGTCAGGCTCCCGTCGCCGAGGTCGTTCACCGAGATCGGACGGCGGAGGAAGAGCCCGTCAAGCTTCACGTTGACGAACTGCCCCGGGCGGGTGATCGCAGATACGTCGCCCCGGAGAACGAGCCGGAAGACCGAAGCGGTCAGCGGCACGTTCGAGACGATCTCAAAGAAACCCTGCTTCATGGACCGCACCCGTCCCTTACGAATCGATCGTGGAGATCGTCAGCGTCGTCTCCTCCAGCACGTCGAGCAGTACGCGCACGGTATCGAGCGAGGTGAAGATCGTGGCGTTATGCTCGGTCGCGCAGCGGCGGATCTGGGTGCCGTCATCGTAGTGGATGCCGGATTTGATCGAGCGGGTATTGATGATATAAGCGACGTAGCCGGCGCGGATCGACTCAAAGATCTCATTGCTGCCCTCGCTGATCTTTCCGCGGACGCGGGTACGGATGCCGTGCTCCTTCAGGAAGTTCGCGGTACCGATCGTTGCCTCGATGTTGAAGCCCATGTTGTAGAAGCGGCGGATCAGCGGCAGCGCCTCCTCCTTGTCCTCGTCGGCAAGGGTCACGAGCACGGTGCCGTAGTTCTGGATCTTCATGCCCGAGGCGACGAGCGCCTTGTACATCGCGCGGTGGAGCTTGTCGTCGTAGCCGATCGCCTCACCGGTGGACTTCATCTCGGGCGAGAGGTAAGCGTCGAGCCCCTTGATCTTATTGAAGGAGAAGACCGGGACCTTGACGTAGTAGCGGCTCTTTTCGGCGGGATAGAGATCGAAGATGCCCTGCTCCTTCAGGCTTCTGCCCAGGATGACCTCGGTCGCGATATCGGCGAGGCTGTAACCGGTCGCCTTGGAAAGGAACGGCACGGTACGGGAGGAACGGGGATTGACCTCGATGATGAAGACGCGGTCGTTCCGGTCCACGATAAACTGGATATTGTAAAGCCCGACGATGCCGATGCCGAGGCCGAGCTTCTTCGCGTACTGCAGGATGACGCCCTTGACCTTATCGGAGATCGAGAAGGAGGGGTAGACGCTGATGGAGTCGCCGGAGTGGATCCCCGTGCGCTCGACCAGCTCCATGATGCCGGGGACGAAGGCGTCTCTGCCGTCGGAGATCGCGGCGGCCTCGACCTCCTTGCCGATGATATATTTGTCCACGAGGACCGGCTTGTCCACGTCGATCTCGACCGCGGTCTTGAGATAGTGACGGAGCTGCTCCTCCTTGGAGACGATCTCCATCGCTCTGCCGCCCAGCACGAAGGAGGGACGGACGAGGACCGGATACCCGATGCGTGCCGCGGCGGCGACACCCTCCTCGACGGAGGTGACCGCCTGCCCCTCGGGCTGGGGGATATGAAGGTCGAGCAGAAGCTTTTCAAACAGATCGCGGTTCTCGGCGCGGTCGATGGCGGCGCAATCGGTGCCCACGATCTTCACGCCTCTCGCCGCGAGCGGATCGGCAAGGTTGATCGCCGTCTGACCGCCGAGGGAGGCGATGACGCCCTCCGGCTGCTCGTAATCGACGATGTTCATGACGTCCTCGGGCGTCAGCGGCTCAAAATAGAGCTTGTCCGCCGTCGTATAGTCGGTCGAAACGGTCTCCGGGTTGTTGTTGATGATGATGGACTCACAGCCGCAGCGGCCGATCGTCTGCACCGCGTGGACGGACGAATAGTCGAACTGGACGCCCTGCCCGATGCGGATCGGGCCCGCGCCGAGGACGATCAGCTTCTTCCGGTCGGTCAGGCGGGATTCGTTCTTTCCGGTATAGGAGGAGTAGAGATAAGCGATATACTTTCCGGTATGCAGGGTATCCACCATGCGGAAGACCGGAACGATGCCGTTCTCCCGGCGGAGCGCGGCGACCGTCAGCTCGTCGGTCCCCCACAGGCGCGCGATATACGGGTCGGAGAAGCCCATCTTCTTCGCTTCCGCGAGGACGGCGAGGTCGTTTTTGTTTGCCGCCAGCTTGTCCTCTTCCTTCACGATCTTCAGGAAGGATTCAAGGAAGAGGGGCGTGATCTTCGTCAGGTCGTACAGTTCCCCGACCGCAGTACCGCGGCGCAGCAGCTCGAAGATGGCGAATACGCCGTCCGAGTGGAATTCCTCCACGTATTTCTTCAGGTCGTTCTCCTCCATCCCGTCGAACTTGGCGAGGCGGAAATGATTGCAGCCGATCTCCAGGGAACGGACGGATTTGAGCAGGCATTCCTCCAGATTGGAGCCGATGCCCATGACCTCGCCGGTCGCCTTCATCTGCGTACCGAGCAGATTGGACGCCTGCGTGAATTTATCGAAGGGGAAGCGCGGGAATTTGGCGACGATATAGTCGAGGCTCGGCTCGATCGCCGCGGTCCCTCCTGCGACCGGAATGTCCTCCAGCAGCATCCCGACCGCGATCTTCGCGGTGACGCGGGCGATCGGATAGCCGCTCGCCTTGGAGGCAAGCGCGGAGGAGCGGGAGACGCGGGGGTTGACCTCGATCAGGAAATATTCGGAGGAGTTCGGATTCAGCGCGAACTGCACGTTGCAGCCGCCCTCGATCTTCAGCTCGCGGATGATGCGGATCGCACTGTCGTTCAGCATCTTGAGATCGTGCTCGTTCAGCGAGAGGATCGGCGCGACGACCATCGAGTCGCCGGTGTGGACGCCGACGGGGTCGACGTTCTCCATGCCGCAGATCGTGATCGCGTGGTCGGCGGAGTCGCGCATGACCTCGAACTCGATCTCCTTATAGCCGCGCACGCTCTTCTCGACGAGGACCTGATGGACCGGAGAGAGCGCGAAGCCGTTCGAGCCGACCTCGATCAGCTCCTCCTCGTTATTGGCAAAGCCGCCGCCCGTTCCGCCGAGGGTGAAGGCGGGACGCAGAACGACCGGGTACCCGATCCTGCGCGCCGCTTCTTTCGCCTCCTCGATCGAATAGGTGATCTCGGA
>JAZLIW010000086.1:0-5151 GCA_045617585.1 Eubacteriales bacterium | reverse complement strand
TGTTTGAAAGCATGGATTATCAGATTGAAGAAGCAGGAAATACTGGTTTGTATCACCGCGCCATAAAAGATCAAATATCTTTCAATTACGGAAACGGCTCAATCTCTATCAGTGTGGAAGTAACAAACAAATTTGGAATCGTTTTCTGAATACAAATCCCGGTTGTCGAGCAGGCAGACACACGTACCTTTTGGTCGTACTTACCTTGAAAATGTACCTTTTGGTCGCTTTTAGACAGTTCAAGGCTGCAGTTTAACAATTGCAGCCATCATATTTTTATATATATCATCTGCCACAATGCAGGAGGTGAAGGATTTGCTTCATAGTGAAATCGCCTTTCATGCAAAAAGCTATATTGACGCGCTGCAGAACGCTCAGAGCATTGAGCATGTACAGAAAGTCCCCCTTCCCGATCCGGGTGATGAAAATTTCGTATTCTTAAGCTATTCGCACAAAGACTATCAGAAGGTACTATCTCAATAAAAAGGCCGAAAGTATTTTTTCCGGAATCAGACACCTGTTTTCTAAGAAAGCAGCCACCTCAGACGCCGTGATGCAGAGAGTGTCGGAATTGAAGAACAACCGTCTGCCCGAAAGAACGAGCCCGCTTCCTTCCGAGCAGTTTTATGAAACCACGATATTGGAATGATCCTTTTCCGAGGGCAATACCGTCTAAGTGAACGGAGTGATCACCGTTACCGGAGGAGCAGCGTCACTTTTTCGTCGTATTTGAAAAAAAGCAAGCCGAAAGACTTGCTTTTTTCCATGATATCCGTTTCACACGAGAACAAGCCCACTTTGTTATTACGCATTCATACGGTGGCTTTCGGGTCGGCAAAAAACAGACCCGGACGTTCATCCGGGGCTGTTTCCGATTATAACGGATCGGGAGAAGGTAAATTACTTCTTCTTCTTGATGAGCAGGAAGGCAACGACTGCCGCGATCACGACGACTGCGGCGATGATGCCGATGATCAGGCCGGTGTTGCCGCCCTTATCATCCTTGGGCTCCTGCTTCTTGGTATCCTGCGCTTCGCCCTGCGTCTCCTGAGGCTCAGTCTCCACAACGGGGGGCTCGGTCTGATTCTTGGCAGCCTCGTACTCGGCGATGACAGCCTCAGCGTCAGTCAGCTTCTTCAGGATGTCGGGATTGACGAATGCCTTTGCTTCATCACTCAGCTTGTCATAAGCGGTTCTCGCCTGATTGACTTTTCTGCCGGTGCTGGAAGCGTTGTCGAGGGTGACCTCGGGAAGCGCGTTGATCTTTTCGATCACGGACTGCGCAGCGACCTCATTGGGGTCGGGCGTGGTCTCGGGCTCGTAGTTGTATTCCTTGCCGGTCAGTTTGATGACGGGAGCGTTCTGCCAATCGTTGACACCGGTGTACTGTGCCTGATAGTTATCAGCCCACAGGTTGGAGGAATCGCCGGAGAAGTCGGGGTCGGTGATGTTGACGCAGCAGTAGGTCACGCCGTACAGACCCAGCGCAAGGTATCTCTCGGTCAGACCGAGCTGTTCGAGCGGGATCTTTGCCTCGAGAACGAAGCCGTTATCGGAAACGGTAACACCGTATTCCGCTTCGATCGGAAGAGCGTCGTCCTGTCTGTTCTGGATACCGCGGGAGATGAAGGGCTCTTCGTTGACCTGACCGTCCTTGAGAGAACGCGGGAAGACGGCGAGGGAGTCCGGCGTAACGTCGGTGTGCCATCTGTCAACGAACCAAACGAGGGAGGAGTCCTGGCAGTACGGCTTGGTCAGGTTGTTGGATCTGTAGAAAGGCGTGGTGTCGATTCTTTCTTCCAGATAGTAGAGGAAGCCGTCCTTGTACATCATGCGGATGGAGTTGGTGAACTGATCGTCGGTCAGCTTGACGGCAGCATCCTTGTTGCCGACGAGGCCGGCACCGTGCTCGGACCAGTTCTGCGTGTCGGAGATGTTGAGGATCAGTGCGGTAGCGCCGTCCCACTCGCCCTCGTCAACGTAACCGTCAACGGTGGCTTCCTTGTACGGAAGCTCGACCTCAGTGACCGGCTCCGCACCCTCTGCGGAAACGTTGATCAGCATAGCGGAAAGAACCATGCAGAGCGTCAGCAGAAGAACTAATGCTTTTTTCATGTTTTTATCCTTTCAGATATTTTTGTCACATCTCTGTGCGTTTACTATTATACCGCAAAAACCGCTTTTTCTCAATATCCGTATTAGACAAAAAGATAGATCAACTTATAGTTGTTTTGCCAAATGAAAAAGCCGGTTCCGCTCAATGAGTTCAAGCACGAGTCCTCTTTTTTGGGCAGATAGCACACCGTCAGCCGTTCTTCGCGGCGTTCAGCGCGTCGATGGCACGGCTGACCGTGAAACCGTTTTCGTTCAGGGCTTTTTCCGCCGTTTCATAATCGACGCCGCACGCGGTGGCGACCATCCGGACGGCACGGTTCCTCAGCTTGACGTTGGAGGGCTTCATATAGACCATCAGGTTTCCCCGCACTCTGCCGAGGCGGACCATCACCCCGGTCGATACCGTGGTCAGCACCATTTTCTGCGCCGTTGCCGCCTTCATCCGGGTGGAGCCGCTGATCACCTCCGCACCGACCTCCGGCGTGATGGCGATCTCCGCGATCCCTGCGATCTTCGAGCCTGCGCGGCAGCTGAGAGCGACCGTCAGCGCACCGAGAGACTTCGCGTATCCGAGCGCGCCGCAGACGTAGCTTGCGCTTCCGCTCGCGGAAAGACCGAAGCAGACGTCCTTTCCGGTAAATTCAATGGTCTGAAGGTCACGGACCGCGTTTTCGGCGCTGTCCTCTGCCCCCTCGGCGGAATAGAACATCGCTTCCTTCCCTCCCGCGATGATTCCCTGCACGAGTTCGGGAGAGACGCCGTAGGTCGGCGGGCATTCGGTCGCGTCGATGACGCCGAGCCGCCCGGACGTTCCGGCACCGATATAGACGAGCCTGCCGCCCGCGGAAAGCCGCTTCGCGATCTCGTCGATCGCTTTACCGATCGGTTCGAGCTGTGTCTCCACGGCGTCGGCGACGCGATGGTCCTCCCTGTTGATCAGCGCGGCGATCTCGTAGGAGGTCATCTCGTCGATATGCATACTGTTTTCATTCTGCTGCTCGGTCAGATATTCACGGTAGTTTTCCATATTTATTCCTTCTTTCATTATGAACGGGAAAGCAGCACGTTCATCCCGCCTGTGAACGCCGCGCGGGTTTGTGCGTCTGCCGGGATCCCCGCCGCCTTTGCCGCCTCGAAGACCGCGCCGAACGCGGGGTCCGCGGGCAGCGGGAACAGACGGATCCCCGCGGGAACGTTTCTGCGTACCTCTTCAAGATACCCCGGATGATGGTCGAGGACGCCGCCGCCATACGCCGCGGAAAGCGATCCTCCCGTCCTCTTCCCCGCCGCGGTCAGCAGCTCCGCGAGCAGCCGCGCGTTTTCCGAGACGATCTGCCCCGCCGTCCCGTCTCCTTCCTCCGCCGCCCGGAACACACAGGGGGCAAAGGAGGCGATAAAGGGCTTCCCCTTCGCGTAGATCTCCGGGATCGCGGCGGTGACCGCATACCCGAGCCGCTCGGACAAAAGCTCCGTCAGCACGGTCGGTCCCCCGCGTCCGTCCGCGGCTCTCAGCGCCGCGCAGAACGCGTCTCTGCCGAGCGCAAAGCCGGAGCCGCCGTCGTCAATCAGGTATCCCCAGCCGCCGACCATCGTGACCGCGCCGTCCTTCCGGACAAAGCAGCCGGAGCCGGTCCCGGCGATCAGGAGCGCGCCGTCTCCGTCCAAATGCGCGCAGGACAGCATATTGACGGCGTCCGTCCCCGCACCCGTTTGCGTTCCCTCTCCGAAGAGATCGGAAAGGATCCGGCAGACGGTCTGTCCGCTGCCCCCGGAGCCCGCAAGTCCGGCAAAGACGGAGACGGGCGCCGGTGCGCCGGAGGAACGCAGGACCGCTTCCGCGCCATCTTTCAGAACGCCGCGGAGCGTCTCCTCCCCGATATCGGCAAGATTGCCCGGGGGACCGTCGTATACGGCGATCGGTGTCAGCGCCGCGTCCGTCAGAACGAAGCGCGTTTTCGTTCCCCCGCCGTCGATCCCGAGAAGCGTGATCATGCGTTTTTCCTCCCCCGTCCGTTTTTTTCACATTATACTCCCGCAAATCTTTTTTGTCAAGTTTCGGGAAATGTGTTTACAAAGGCGGGAATTTCTGTTATAATGATATTTGTAAAATTATGACGTCTGGAGTGATTTCCATGCTGCTTGAAAAGAAATTCGTATCCACCGCACAGCCGAATGTACCGATCCGCTATTATCTTACGATGCCGGACGACGTGAAAGAGGGCGAAAAACTGCCCCTGATCCTCTTCCTGCACGGTGCCGGAGAACGCGGGAACGATCTGCGTCTCCTGTACGGCACGGGTCTTTCCCGCCTCTTCCTCATCGATCCCGTCTACGGCGGGAACCGCTGCATCGTCCTGATGCCCCAGTGTCCCGAAAACATGGTCTGGAATTCGCAGGTCTACGCGCTGAAGGACCTGATTGACGCAACCGCCTCGGAATACCCGGTGGACGCCGACCGGATCTCGGTCACCGGGCTCAGCATGGGCGGCTTCGGTACCTGGGAAATGGCGATCACCTTCCCCGATCTCTTCTCCTGCGCGGCGCCCTGCTGCGGCGGCGGTATGTCGTGGAGATGCGGTCTTTTGAAAAACGTCCCGATCCGCGCCTTCCATTCGAGAGGAGACGGTGCCGTTCCGTTCGCCTGCTCGGTCCAGATGGTCGAGGCAACGAACGCCTACGGCGGCCACGCGGAGCTCACGGTCTACGAGATCAACGACCACAACTGCTGGGACCGCGCCTATACGACGACCGACCTGATCCCGTGGCTGATCTCCACGGTGCGGCAGAAATGATCCATCCGCTGAAGGAGCGCGTCGCGGCAAAGAACGCCGATCCGTTCGGCGCCCCCTTTCCCGTTTACGCGGCGCTCGGCGACAGCGTGACGGAGGGCTGCTTTGAGATCGTGCAGACCGGAGAGCGGTCGCTCGATACCATCCGTGAGCCGGAGAATTCCTATCCCGCGCTCTTCGTCCGGAAGGGGGCGCGCTTCTTCCCGCGCGCGCCCATCCAAAGACCGGGGGCAAGCGGGCTTAGGAA
>JAZLIW010000085.1:0-7644 GCA_045617585.1 Eubacteriales bacterium | reverse complement strand
TCCCCCGACGATCCCTCCTTCGACAAAAAGGTCGAGGAACGGGTCTACGCCGTGGCGCGGGAGCTGGAAGAGCAGGTCGGCGGCTTCGACTTTGCGCGGGTGGTCTCGCTGTACCACCGTGCCTCCCGGAACGGGGACGAGGAAAAGAAGTCCGCCTGCCTCCGCTGGCTGCGCGGCGAATTCACGACCCGCACGGAGGCAAAATCCCTCCTCGGCGTCGGCACGATCGTCAGCGACGAGAACTGGTACGACGAGATCAAGCTGCTCGCCGCCTTCTCCCGCAGGATCGGGTACCGCGGGCTCGTCCTCTTCATCGACGAGTGCGTGAACCTCTACAAGATCCCGAACCGCGTCTCGAGAGAGAACAACTACGAAAAGATCCTTGCGATGTTCAACGACACCCTGCAGGGGCACGCCCCCGGCCTCGGCATCCTCCTCGGCGGCACGCCGCAGTTCCTGGAGGATCCGCGGCGCGGTCTGTTCAGCTACGAGGCGCTGAAGAGCCGTCTTTCGGACGGGAAATACGGGGACGGGACCTACCGCAATCTCCTCGGTCCCGTGATCCGGCTCCGCCGCCTCTCGGACAACGAGCTGCTCGCGCTGGTCACCCGTCTGACGAAGCTGCACGGACAGTATTATCATTGGGAGCCCCGCGTCACCCCGGAGGAGACGCAGGCGTTCCTCGCCTCCTGCCTTGAACGGGCGGGCGCGGACACGATGATCACCCCGCGTGAGATCATCCGGGACTACCTGATGGTCCTGAATATCCTTCTGCAGAACCCGGACGCCTCCTTCGGAGACGTGGCAGGCGGGACTGCCGTCACGCTCGCCCCCGCGGCGGGCAGCGGCGAAGCGGACGGAGATCCGTTCGCCGACATTTCCTTCTGAGGACCGGCCCAAGGGCACGAAAGAAAGAACGAATGAACAGTCAACGATACCAGCGGATCGGACGCGTGATCGCGATCGGGGTCGTCAGCCTCTTCGTCTGCGCCGCTCTGATCGGCGGAGGCGTCGCGGTCGGGATGAACGGAGGATTTTCCTTCTCCTTCCTGCACCCCGGAAGCGAGCGGCCGGCGGCGACCGGACGGTCGGGGATCATCGTCACCGGAGGCGGACCCTTCCCCGGCGGGACGGAAACCGCGCCCGAAACCGGCGAAGTGCCCGGAACGCAGCCCGATACCGGACAGGGGACCGATCCGCCCGGCACGGAAACGGGTGTCACGGAGACGGAGACGGAAGAGGAAAGCGGGACGGAGACCGTGACCGGGAACGAGACCGGAACGGAAACGGAGACCGGAGACGAGACCGGAGACGAGACCGGAGCGATCACGGAGCCGATCACCGAGCCCGTCACCGAACCGATCACCGAACCGGTCACACAACCGGTCACACAGCCGGTTACCGAACCCGTCACCGAGCCGGTCACAGAACCCGTAACGGAACCGGTCACCGAACCCGTGACAGAACCCGTCACCGAACCCGTCACCGAGCCCGTCACCGAACCCGTCACGGAACCGGTCACGGAACCGGTCACGGAACCCGTCACCGAACCGATAACGGAGCCCGTGACCGAGCCTGTCACGGAACCGGTCACCGAGCCCGTCACGGAGCCCGTGACGCCATACGATTATACGCAGCCCGTTCCCGCCTCTCCCGAGGTCTCCTCCTCGTATTTCGGAAAAGCCGCGATGATCGGGGACTCCCTGACCTACGGGCTGACCGACCTGAACCGGCGGAACGGGAACCGCTTCTTCCCCGGGACGAAGGTGCTCTGCGAGGTCGGCATCAGCGCCATCCGCGTGGCGGACGGGACCGAGGTGCTCGACAGCCGCTATGCTTCCCTCCTGCCCGACGGGACGAACTACTACCCGTATCAGGGCTTTTCCCACCCGCTGGCGGGCACGCCGATCTCCTCCTTCCTCGACGACTTCGGCTCCCCGGAGGCGATCTATCTGCTCTTCGGCGCGAACGACGTCCCCGCGTCGGTCACCCAGTTCAGAAACGCCTACCGCACGCTGCTCGGGCGGCTGCGCTCCCTCTATCCCGGGGCAAAGCTCTACGTCACCTCGGTCTTCCCGCTCGGCGACGTGTGGGCGGACCGCGCCGACCGCTACGCGCCCTACGGCGGCAACGCAAAGATCCGGGAAATGAACGCCGCCCTCCGTGACCTCTGCGTCAGCGAGGAGGCGTATTACCTCGACGTGTATTCCGTCCTCGTGAACGCGGACGGGTATCTGCGCACCGAGTTCACCTCCGACGGGCTGCACCTCTCGGAGAAGGGCTACACCGCGTGGAAGAACTATCTGTATACCCATACCGTCAGCTGAAAAAGCCGCTGCCGCTTTCCGGATACCGGAAGGCGGCAGTCGTTCTTTTGACGGAATAACAGATGTTTTCAAAATAAAATTTGAACGTTTTCGTAAAAATTATTCGTTCCGATTCTTGACATTCCCATATCGCCGTGCTATAATCAAACTTAGGATTTAATCCGAAAATATTTATGGAGGAAAAAACACCATGAAAAAGTTACTCGCATCCCTGCTGGTCGTCTGCACGCTGATCTGCGCCATGACGATCTTCGCGTCTGCGGCTGACGACGTCGCCATCACCTTCCGTCCCGACGGTTCCGGTTCCGAAGGCAACGTTTTCGATACCAACGCACACGTGAACGGCACCCAGTACTTCTGCGACGGCGGTACCCACGTCACCCTGAAGTACACCGCTGACTTCGCTGCCGCCAAGAAGGTCACCTTCCAGTGCGGCATCTGGGGTTGGCTGCTCTTCTCCGTCTCCACGGACAACGCTACGTGGACGGATCTCATCACCGCGACCGACGTTATGGGCACTCAGACCATCCAGCTCGATCTGACCGATAAGTTCGATCGTTCCGTCGGCGACCTCTACATCCGTATCGCTCACTCCGGCTTCACCTACAATCCCGACAGCTCCATGGCGTCTCACATCGACGGCACGGCTGAAGGCAACGGCGGTTCCCTTCTGTTCCGTGAGGACGCGATCCTCACCCTGAAGAACAGCGAGCACACTGCTGTCGTTCCGATGTTCGGCTTCGATGCTGACATCACCGGCGCTGCTGCGGATGCCGAGACCAAGATCGACGGCGACGCTGCCTGCATCTACACCTTCACCGCTGAGGCCGGCACCAAGGTCATCCAGTACGTCTTTGAGACTCCCGTCGACGTTACCGCCTGCGACGCAGTTGAATTCTACCTCTACGTTTCCGACGTTGCCGTTCTTGACAACATCGGCGGCGGCCAGCTTGAGCTCACCTCCGGCGGCACCTGCGACGTTGAAGAGACCAACTGGACCACCGAGTCCCTGAAGAGCCTCATCGTCGGCGAGCCCAAGGCAGGGTGGAACCTCGTTCACCTTGCGATCGGCGGCGCCTGCAACTGGGACAGAGTCAACTTCTTCCGTATCTATATCCCGGGCATCACCGGCGACAAGGGCGCTGCTCTTGACGGCAAGCAGATCGGCTTCGATATGATGTACGCGGTCGGCGAAGACGCTGTGGCTCCCGTTCCGTCTACCCTCGCTCCCGTTGATCCTACTCCCTCTGATCCCACCGATCCCACCGATCCCAACCCCGGCACCTTCGACGCCGCTTCTTCCGTCGCGGTCTTCGCGGTCGCCGCTCTCGGCATCGCGCTCGTCGCTTCCAAGAAGAGACACTGAGATCATTCATTGAGATCTCCCACTGAGATCGAAACGGGGCTGTAAAAGCCCCCATAACAACGGAGACGCAAGCCGTAAAGGCAAACGTCTCCGTTGTTTTTCATGCGGTTTTTTTGGATTTCGGGGAGAAACGCGGCGGGAGCGGGTTCCCGCCGTACTCGTCCCGTATCGCACGGAATCCACCCGCAGGGCGGAAAACAAGTGATATTTTTTCATCCCCCACTTGACAACCGTTCCGGTTTTGTTTATAATATAGTTACCAAATTTTAATATGGAGGAAAAAGACCCATGAAAAAGTTACTCGCATCCCTTCTGATCGTCTGCACGCTGATCTGCGCGATGACGGTCTGCGCTTCCGCTGATGACGTAACGATCAAGTTCAGACCCGGTTCTGACGCCGAGAGCGATTACATCATCGAAAACAATGCCCACAGAAACGATACCCAGTACTTCACCGACGCAGGTACCTACCTGACGATGAAGTTCGAGGCTGACTTCAACGGCGCCGAAGTGGTTGAATTCCAGTTCGGTTCCTGGGGCAGACTGCTCCTTTCCGTTTCCACCGACAACGAGACCTTCACCGACGTGATCGATTCCAACGCCGAGATCACCGACTCTGCCACCACCAAGATCAATCTTGCCGGCAAGTTCGACCAGGCGAAGGGCGTCCTTTACATCCGTGTCGCTCACGGCGGCTACGAGTACACCAGAAGCGGAAACAGCTATACCACTGAGTTCATGGGCGAAGGCGACGGCGGCTGCGGCGGTTCTCTCCTGTTCCGTGAAGACGCGATCCTGACCGTCAAGGCCAAGGAAACCCCCAAGGAACCGAAGGTCGTCAGATTCTTCGAGTTTGAGGGCGACGCTCTTCTCGACGGCACCGAGCTCAACACCGAGCTGACCAAGGACGGCGCAGGCTGCGCTTCCCACACCTACGGTGAGGGCGAGGGCGTCGTTGCAATGGGTAAGGCTTTCGATCCCGTTGACCTGACCGGCTGCGACTACGTTGAATTCTGGTTCTACATTTCCGATACCTCCAAGCTCGGCGGTTTCCAGAACGGTCAGATCGAGATCTGCTCCGGCGGTACCTGCGACGCTGAAGAGACCAGCTTTGACATCAACGCCGGCGGCATCACGAGACTGATCGTCGGCGAGCCCGTCAACGGTTGGAACCTCATCCGTCTCCCCGCTGTCGGCGGCGGCTGCGACTGGAGCAGAGTCAACTACATCCGTTTCTACAGCCTCGCCGCGAACGAGAACGGCATGGCAGGCACCACCATCGCATTCGATATGATGTACGGCTGCACCGAGGGTGACGCTCCCGCTCCTTCCCTCGCTCCCGTTGATCCCGGCGATCCTACCGATCCCGTCGATCCCAACCCCGGCACCTTCGACGCTGCTTCTTCCGTTGCAGTCTTCGCAGTTGCCGCTCTGGGCATCGCTCTCGTCGCTTCCAAGAAGAGACACTGATATCTCTCCATTGAACTAAAAAAAGGATCGCCGCAAGGCGGTCCTTTTTTCGTCTTTTCGCGTCCCGGAGCAGGGCGGGAACGGGAAGCCTCCCCGCTCTTTTGTAAGGAATTGCCGCCGCCAAAGGTATTTTTCATTTTTCTATTGACAAATTCTCACAGTTTGTTTATAATGAAGTTACAAATTTATCTACGGAGGTAACATCCCATGAAAAAGTTTCTCGCATCCCTTCTGATCGTCTGCACGCTGCTCGTCTGCATGACGGTCTGCGCATTCGCCGAAGACTACAAGCAGGGCGATGAGCTCGAACAGAACTGGCCCGCGATCTGGACGATCTATTTCGATCCGACCGACATCAGCGACTGCATCGGCGTCAGCATCGATTTCTATTTTGAGACCGCTGCCAATTTCGCCGTCGACTCCCTCGAGCTCGGCTCTCACCACAACAACGACTGGAAAGAACTGACCTTCAACGGCAACAACGGTTTTGCCGATATCCACGACGGTTGGAATGAAGGTCTCGTCTTCGCGTTCGACGCCAAGTCCGGCACGTCCGACGACATCAACCCGGACGACGGTACCGAGCCCGGCTTCGATCCTGCCACCTTCCAGCGCATCCGTATGTACAACGTTTCCGGCGCCGGCTCCAACACTGTCGTCAAGATCAAGAACATCTGCGGCATCAAGGCTGACGGCACGAAGGTCCCCTGCGGCGCGGCTGCTCCCGTTGATCCCGAGCCCACCGATCCTACGCCCGATGACCCCACTCCCACCGATCCCGAGCCCACCGATCCCAACCCCGGCACCTTCGACGCCGCTTCTTCCGTCGCGGTCTTCGCGGTTGCCGCTCTCGGTATCGCGCTCGTCGCTTCCAAGAAGAGACACTGATATCCATCCGTTGACCTCAAAAAAGGATCGCCGCAGGGCGGTCCTTTTTTCGCATATTTTACGGAACGGGGGAGGGGATAACAAATAATATTTTCGTTTTTCTCTTGACATCCGTTCCGGATTTGTTTATAATATAGATACCAAATTTTAATATGGAGGAAATAGACCCATGAAAAAGTTACTCGCGTCTCTGCTGATCGTCTGCACGCTGCTTGCCTGCATGATGATCGGCGCTTCTGCCGAAGAGTACCGTCAGGATACCGTTCTTGAAAAGGACGGCTTCACGAAGGGCACCGTCTGGCAGTTCACCGTCAAGCCCACTGACATCACCGGCGCCGTCTCTCTGAAATTCGACCTTTACGTCGCATCCGCCGCAGATTTCGATATCACCTCTTTCGAGATCGGCACGCACGGCAATTCTGACTGGAAAGAAAAGCAGATCAACGGCATCGGCGCCTTCGGCACGCTGGTCGACGGCTGGAACACCGTTACCCTCGATCTCGCTTCCATCGGCGAATCCAACGACATCAACCCGGATGACGGCACTCCCGCCGGCTTCGACTTCACCAATCTCTGCCGCTTCCGTATCTTCAACGTGACGGTCGACGGCAAGACCACCGACATCAAGTTCAAGAATTTCGTCGCCGTCAAGGAAGACGGTTCCGAGATCAAGATCGGTCTCGGCGCAGCCGCGAAGGAGAACGCTCCGATCGTGATCGACGCCCTGAACTATGCGCAGTTCAACACCTACATGATCGACGGCCGTTACAATCAGCACGGCGGCGGTCTGTACACCGACGGCAATATGTTCGTCGTCCTGCAGCTTCCCTACGAGGGCGAACCCACCTCCGCTCTCCTGAAGCTCCCCGCAGGCAACGGCTTCCTCATCTCCGCTTCCAAGGATAACGAGGAATTCACCGAGATCGCCCGCAGCACCATCACCGGCGACCTCACCAGCCAGGACCTTGAGCTCGACCTCACGCCTTACCTCGGCAGCGGTTCCGTCTACGTTAAGATCGAAGACGGCACTCCCGCCGACGGCAACGGCGCTTACATCAACGGCGGCGCCAAGAAGACCGAGTTCTCCGTCAGCTACACCGCTCCCGTTGATCCCGGCACCGTTGACCCCGTTGATCCCGGCGACGATCCCACTTCCGGTGACGATCCCAACCCCGGCACCTTCGACGCCGCTTCTTCCGTCGCGGTCTTCGCGGTCGCCGCTCTCGGCATCACGCTCGTCGCTTCCAAGAAGAGACACTGATATCTATCCATTGAACGAAAAAAGGATCGCCGCAAGGCGGTCCTTTTTTGCGCGGAACGGGAGAAATCAACTATTTTTTCGTTTCCTCTTGACAACCGTTCCGGATTCGTTTATAATATATCTACCAAAATTTAATATGGAGGAAAAGAACCATGAAAAAGTTACTCGCATCCCTGCTGGTCGTCTGCACGCTGCTTGCCTGCATGATGATCTGCGCTTCTGCTGATGACTATCAGCAGGATACCCTCATCGAGTGGAACGGTTTCGGCAAGGGCACCGTCAAGGAAATCAAGTTCGAGACCACCGATATCACCGATGCCGTCACCCTGAAG
>JAZLIW010000084.1:0-2216 GCA_045617585.1 Eubacteriales bacterium | reverse complement strand
TCCTCAAGCAAAGCAGAAAACAAAGCCTTGCGGGAGCCGCCAAACACTTTCTTTATAAGAGAGGCAGCTTCTACTTTTTGCATTTCATTTTGAGATACAAGCGGAGTACAAATAAAACCAGGATCTTCCCGCCTGATAAATCCTTTTGCTTCGAGCTTTTTGATTACCGTATAAGTAGTGTTTTTATTCCATCCAATCGTTTCGGCGGCAATTAAGCTGATTTCTTTTGCTGAAATCGGGTTCTTCTCCCATATGATTTCCATCACCTTAGCTTCGCTTTCGAAGAGTTTATCTTTCATACAAATGCCTCCCGGACTATTTCTATAGTCTATACTATCACAATAGTCTGCGCTTGTCAATGAATTTCACGGAATTGTTACAAATAGAAAAAAGGCGGCAGGGATTGCTCCCCGCCGCCATGGGCCTATTATGCGTAGATCAAATCGTTATTGATGATCTCTTCTGTCGTTTCCCGTATTGCATTCATCCGTTGAACCCAAAGCATCTGATCTTCCGCCTTGAGTGTTTCAGTAATGCCTTCCTTTTCGGCAAGTTCTTTTACCAGCCGAAAGAACATATCCTCCGCCTGCTCGTTCAGCTCAGCAAGATAGCCGTTGAGCTTTCCGCTGAGAAGCAGGCTGTTATACAGTCCTTTACGATACTCGCGGATATACCGAAGATGCCGCCGCCCCCATACGCCGATAGGCCGTCGTTCTTCCTCTGGAACTGTCAGGCAGGGAATGTAATAGTCGCCTTGCAGTTCGTACCAAAGACCGTTGTTTTCATCGTAAATGTACTTGTCCATATTCAAATTCCACCGTATAATAAGTTCGCGTATATGCCACAGATTCCCGGCTGCCACATGTTGTTATATTGTTTTACCAGATTTTCCTTCCCTTGCTTTTGCCCTTATGAGGCATTGAGGGCAAGGGTAACACCATGTGAAACCGCATAACGGCAATGGGTGAGCAAACTGCGAAAAATCCTTTGTTTTCAAGGATTTCGGAGGATTTTATTAACGGCTAATAACAGCCGCTAACAGGTTAAGATTTTGATAGATTCAAATTATGATTTATCGAACAGAACAAACAATCCCCGACAGACTGTAAAAATCTGTCGGGGATTATTATTTGTTTTCTGCGAAGCAAATTTAACTAAACTTCCTTATGAGAAGTTTGCTTTCGACGGACGCTTTTTGCTTGAGCGGTCAGAGACCCTTTTTCGGTTTTTCTTCCCGCGGGCGGACGGCTTTCAGCGAAAGCACGACGAGGATCGCGACCCCGGCGACCGCGAGCGCGACGCACAGAACGAAGAAGGGGACGGTCTTCGTTCCAAGCAGATATCCCGCGAGCCCGGTGTAGACGTGTTTCCAGTTATGGTATTCCCACGGGTGGACCGTCGATAAAACGACGAAGGTCAGGATCCCGACGAGCCCGAACACGGCGAGAAGGATCCCGAGCGCGATCAGCGGCGCGGAGGACGCCTTTCCCGTCTCCTGCGGGATGACGGTTTCTTCTTTTGCTCCCTCCGTCGCGTCGGTCTTTTCCGCGGTGTCCGTCTCCGCCTCCGATCCGGTCACGGGCTCGGACGAATGCTCTGCCTCGTCGGCGCCGTCCCGGATCAGGTAATCCGTCGTCACCTGATAAAAGTCGGCGAGACGGGCGATATAGCTGAGCTCCGGTGTGGACTGATCCAGTTCCCATTTGGAAACGGTCTGCCGCGTGATCTCAAGCTTTTCCGCAAGATCCTCCTGCGATAATCCTGCCTTTTTGCGCAGTGCCTGCAATTTTTCTCCGAACGTCATGGGGGGATCCCTCCTTTTCTTTGGTGGTTCCATGATACCATTTTTCCGCATTGCAGTCTACCAACGTGCCGTGGAAGATCCGCAACGAACCGTTGCGCCCGCGCTTTTTTCGTGAAAAAGCGCGTTTTCGGGCGGAAAATGTCTGAAAACGATCGATATCCGCCGTTCCCCGACCGCGTCCCGATCGCGAAGGCGAAGCCGCGCCTCGTGTCCGTAGGGCGGGGGCTTGCTCCCGCCGCCAACGAACGTATTCCGATTTGCAAAGGCGTGAGCCGCGCAGGAACCGGATCCGGTGGGAGGTAATCAGCGTGCGCGGCTCCGCCTTACGGAACGGTACGCGTTCGAGGCGGCGGCGGGAGCAAGCCCCCGCCCTACGGACACGGGGCGCGGCTCCGCCTTACGGAACGGTACG
>JAZLIW010000083.1:0-1169 GCA_045617585.1 Eubacteriales bacterium | reverse complement strand
AGACGGCGGGAGCAAGCCCCCCCAACGGGTGCGATCCCCCTTATCCTTTCAGGAGCGCGGACCAGGTCGCCGGACCGCAGGAGGCGTCGGGAACGAGGGAAACGCTTGCCTGCCAGATGCGCAGCGCCGCCTCGGTCGCGGGACCGAAGCTGCCGTCCACGTCGAGGACGGCGGGCTGAACGGCGTTCAGAAGGCGCTGGAGCGTGCGGACCGGATACCCGACCGAACCCCGGGAGAGGATGGGGAGTCCGATCAGGACCTGCTCCGCCTCCGCGGCGGAAGCCCCGGTGTAGTCGAGATAGGGCAGCTTCCCGTGGCGGTGCCAGTCGCGGCGGTGATAACCGGGGACGGTGCGGCGGACCGAGGTGATCTGCACGCCTCCCTCCCACGCGGGCGTGCATTCGGCGCAGAGCCCGTCTCCGATCGCGATCCCGATGTGTCCGGGGGACCAGAGGGCTTCCCCGACCGCGAGAGAGGAGAAGTCGGAGGAGACCGCGGTGCAGAGGGAGAACATCCCGTCCTCGTTCAGGTCCTCCACGCCGTTCGACAGATAGACGGCGCCGCCGTAGGGAAGGGAAGCGTCACCCCGCCAGCCCCAGAGCAGACCTTTGAGAAAGCAGACGCAGTCAAAGCCGAAGACGGGGCGCGCGGCGTGTTCGGCTTTTGCGGAGAGCGCGGCGATCCGCTCGGGCGTGTACCAGTGCGGGTACTGCCGCGCCTTGGCGGCGATGGAAGCGGCGGACAGCGGACTGCCGAACATCCCGAGGGCGTAGGCGGTCTCATAGGAACGGGCGGCGGCTCTTGCCCGGGCGGCAAAGGCGGCGGAAGGCTCCGCGGAAAAAACGGCGGAAAAAGTGCGGGGAGCGGTATTCATGGGTCGTACCTCCTTGGATTTCATGTTGACAGAACGGAAAGGTTCTGCTATAATGTAGGATATTCACGTTTTGACAGACTGACATGGAAAGGACCCTGCAATGAAACGAAAGATCCCGGCGGCACTGCTTCTCTGCTGCCTTTTGCTGACCTCCTGCGGCGTTCTCACGACCGGGAACGCGGGCGGGACGGAGCCGGTCACCGGAACGGCTCCCGCGGCCGACCCCGAAACGGGTCCCGGAACGGTCCCCGCGACCGAGCCCGGGACCGTGCCCGCGACCGGGGCCGGAACGGTC
>JAZLIW010000082.1:0-16820 GCA_045617585.1 Eubacteriales bacterium | reverse complement strand
TCGCCTTACCGATCGGGACACGAATGGTGGGGGAAAGTCGCACGGTTCGCTTTTTGCGAACCGATTCGCCTTTTGCGAACCGATTCGCCTTTTGCGAACCGATTCGCCTTTTGCGAACCGAATTACCTTTGGTGTCCCGATCCGCCTTTCTTTCCCCAATAAAGCGAAAAACCGCCTCCCGCGGATGGTTCCCACGGGAGGCGATATTGTTATTATTATCTCAACCGCGCATTTCGTCGATCTTGTCGACCTGATCGATGAACTTTTCGATCGCGGCGTCGATCTTACTCTCGGAGGAAGCGTAGGTGGAGGCGAGCTGGTTCGCCTGCTTGCCGCGGGAGACGAGGCGCAGGATCTCGGTCGAGAAGCCGCCGAAGTCGCAGACCTCGGCGATATCGGTCGTACGGTGCGAGAAGATCAGGTCGAGCATCCCCTGCGATTCGTCGTCACGGGCGGACTTGGTCTTCAGCGTGATGTCGTAGTACGCGGCGCGCAGATCGTAGTGAGACGCGGCAGCCATCGCTTCGAGGATGTAACCGACGGTGTCGGCGTTCTCCTCACAGCGGAGGACGGAGAGCAGACCGCAGTGATGACGGGAAACGAGCGCGTAATAATCGTCGCCTTCATTCCAGTTGGGGCAGGGAACGACGCCGAAGTCGAGCGTTTCCTCACCGCGCCATCCGATGACCTTGGTAGTCCACACGCAGTCGAACAGACCGCGGTTGGCGATGAAGGCGTTGCCGTTGTCGGTGTTCGAGCCGTAGGTCGTGACGTTCTCGTCGTAGCTGAGGTCGAGGATATCGGTCACGATCTGGAAGTTGTCCTCGTCGTTGAAGACGTACTCGGGCAGGTCGAGGCTGTCCTTTTCGGTGAAGCGCCCGCCGAGGGAGAAGAAGAACGCGATGGTCGCGTCGTCGGTGTCAAGGAAGCCGATCGTATCGTCTTCGAGGGAAAGAACGCCGTCGCCGTTGTCGTCGTGCGCGACGGCAGCCGCCATCGAATAGAACTTTTCCAGCGTCCATTCACCGTTCTCCACGAGCTCGTAGGGGTTGTCCAGCCCGGCGTCGCGGACGATCTTCTTGTTGAACGCCATCAGGTAGGTGTCGTCCTTGTCCTGATTGGTGATATCGGCGGAAGCGAGGAAGAGGTGATTGCCGAAGGAGAGCTCACGGCGGAGCCCCTGGTCCCACCACGGCTTGTCGAGGTCGATATACTGGAAGTCGTTCTCAAAGTCGAGGAAGGTACCCTCCATCATCGGCGAGCCCGCCTCGTGGAGACGGAGCAGGACGAGGTCATAGGAGTCGGTCGAGGTGCTGACGCAGCTGCGCGCCGTGTTGACGATCTCGTTGTACGCCTGATAGTCGAACTCAAACTCGATATCGAGCTGCTCGGAAAGTCGGGCGTTGCGGCGGTAGACCTCGGAGATGATCGGGTCGCCGTCGTCATCCTCAGCGTGCAGGTCGTTGTACTTGGGCGTGGCGCCGCTCAGATCCCAGTGCAGGATCGAGAAGGTGTAGCCGTCAAAGGTCATCGGGGGCAGATCGGCGGTCAGACGGGTCTCCTCCGGCGGGGTCGTGTCGTCCGGGTCGAGCGTGTCCTTCGGATCGGTCTTCTGTTCGGCGCAGGCGGCAAAGCTGCCGACGAGCACGAGGAGCAGGAGCAGCGAAGAGAGAACGCGGATCAGAGGTTTCTTTTTCATACGGATCTCCTCTAAAATATTCGTTACCCTTACTATACCACGTTTTCCCCGATTTGTCAAGAAAAGGAAAAAAGAGGACCGCCTCCGGGGCAGTCCTCTTTGTCAGTCGGGAAATCGTGCTTGATTGCCGGGAGAAGATCAGCCGCGCATCGCGTCGATCTCGTCGACCTGCTGGATGAACTTCTCGATCGCGGAATTGATCTTGTTCTCCGCGGAAGCGTAGGAGGAAGCAAGCTGGTTGGACTTGTTGCCGCGGGAGACGAGACGGAGGATATCGGTCGCGAAGGAACCGAAGTCGCAGACCTCGCCGATATCGGTGGTACGGTGCGAGAAGATCAGGTCGAGCATTCCCTGGGACTCGTCGTCACGGGCGGACTTGGTCTTCAGCGTGATATCGTAGTAAGCTTCCATCAGGTCGTAGTGAGAACCGGCAGCCATCGCTTCAAGGATATAACCGACGGTGTCGATGTTCTCCTCGCAGCGGAGGACGGAGAGCAGACCGCAGTGATGGCGGGAAACGAGGGCACGGTAGTCTGCGCCTTCCTCCCACAGCGGGCAGGGAATGACACCGAAGTCGAGCATTTCCTCACCGCGCCAGGAAATGACGTTGGAGACGCACACACAGTCGAACAGACCGCGGTTCTCGACGAACGCGTTGCCGCTGCGGGTACGGGTCGCTTCGGAATACGCAAAGTCGAGGATGTCGGTCACGATCGCGAAATTGTCCTCGGTGTTGAAGGTATACTCGGGCAGGTCGAACTGGTCCTTTTCGGTAAAGCGGCCGCCGAGGGAGAAGAAGAACGCGATGGTCGCGTCGTCGGTGTAGAGGAAGCCGATCTGGTCGTTATCGGAATCCAGTTCGGTGTCGCCGTTGACGTCGTGGGTCGCCTTTTCGGAGAGCTCGAAGAGCTTTTCAAGCGTCCATTCCTTGTTTTCGACGAGCGTATAGGGATTTTCAAGGCCTTCGTCACGGATCAGCTTCTTGTTGAAGGTCATGAGGTAGGTGTCGTTCTTATCCTGAATGGTGAGGTCGGCGGAGGCGAGGAAGAGGTGATCCGCGAAGGAAAGCTCACGGCGGAGCCCCTGGTCCCACCACGGCTTGTCGAGATCGATGTACTGGAAGTCGTTCTGGAAGTCGAGGAAGTCGCCCTCCATCATCGGACCGGGCGTCTCGTGCATACGGAGCAGGACGAGGTCGTAGGTGTCGGTCGAGGTGTTGACGCAGTTGCGGATGGTGTTGACCAGCTCGTTGAACGCGACGTACTCGAACTCAAACTCGATTTCGAGCTGTTCGGAAAGGCGCGCGTTGCGGCGGTAGACCTCGGAAACGATCGGGTCACCGTCGTCGTCCTCGGCGTACAGGTCGTTGTACTTCGGGGTCATACCGGACAGATCCCAGTGAGCGATCGAGAAGGTGTAACCGTCGAAGGTCATCGGGGGAAGGTCCGCGGTGATACGGGTCTCTTCGGGCGGTTCGGTCTCACCCTGCGGGGTCGTATCCGACGGGTTATCCGGTTTCTCCGTGCAGGCGACGAACGAGCAGATCAGGGTCGCCGCAAGGAGCAGGACGGACAAAAGACGTGCAAGATTCTTTTTGTTCATGGCGTTCTCCTTTTTTATGTAATTCGGTGTTTCCATACTATCAATATAGCACAAATCCGGTCTCTTGTCAACTGCTTTTTTCGGCTGCGCCAATACGGTATGCCTTGCGGCGGGACGGTTCGCATCCGAAAGAAAAAGACTGCCGCGGCGGCAGCCTTTTTTGAGAACGGACGGTTCATCCGATCCGCTTATTGAAGTAAATGATGGTGCCGATCAGAAGGATGATGACGATCAGCAGGAGCCCGGCGAGGATCGGAACGTAGCTTTCCGGTCCGCTGAAGATCTTGCCGAAGGGCTCGCGGCTCCCCGGCTTATCGGTCTCGGTCCCTTCGGGACGCAAGGTTTCGGAATCGGAGGGCTCTCCGGATTCCGTCCCGGCGGTTTCCGCGGACGTATCCGGGACGGCAGTTTCCGCTCCGGCTGTCTCGGAAGAGGTCTCGGCGCCGGTCTCGGGAACGAAGGGCGGTTCCGTTTCGGGAACGAAGGGAGGCTCCGTTTCGGGATTTGTTTGAGGTTCGGTCTCGACGGAAACGGGGGTCCACTTTGCGTAGACCGTGACGTTTGCGTTGATCGCTCTGCCGAAGACGAAGGGCTCGGTCAGCGCCGCGTCGGAGAACCAGCCGGCGAAGAGATATCCCGCCGCGGAGGGCTCCGCGGGCGCGGAAGCGGCACTGCCCTCGTTCACGGTCTGCGCGGCGACCTGCGTGCCGTGTCCGTTCATCACGAAGGTGACGGTGTAGGTCGTGGCGGGCGCGGGACCCGTTTTGCGGTACGTGACGGTGAGGGATACGTCCCCGTTTACCGTGAGCGTGAGAGAATTGCCGGTGACCTGTACGGTACTGCCGTTGACGGTGACCGTGCCGATCTCATACCCGTTTTCCGGCGTGAAGACGACGGTGACGCGGGTCCCCGCGGGGATGCCTTTCGTTCCGGCTGAGACCGTGCCGTGACCGCCGTTCACCGCGGTGGTGAGCGAATAGCTGCCGACGACGGGAAGCGCCTTCGTGCGGACGGTCAGCGTCTGCGCGGCGCTGCCGTGGGAAATGACGTAGGCGCCCGAGACGGGGGTCAGGACCGCGCCGTCGAGGAGGACGGAATCGATCTCGTACCCGTCCTTCACGGTGATCTTGACGCGGAGCGTCACGCCCTGCGCGTAAGTCTCACGGGCGGAGGCGGAAAAGCTCTTCTGGACTGCCGAGCCGTCCTGCGCGACCGTATAGCCGGTCACGCCGCCGTCCACGCTGAAGACGACCTCGGAGGAGAGCTCCTTCGTGCGGACGGTCAGATTCTGATCCGCGGACCCGTGCGGGACCGCGTACTCCCCGTTCACCGCGGTCAGCGGCTGCCCGTCGAGCAGGACGGCGTCGATCGCGTACCCGTTCTTTGCGGTCGGGAGGAAATAGACGGTACTGTCCGAGCGGAGCGTGAGGACCACGCCGCCGACGGTGTATTCTCTTGCGTAGGAGGGATCGTAGTCGACCCGGACGCGGAATTTCGCCAGCCCTTCGTCGGCGGAGACGGTGAGCGCCGAGTCGACGTAGACGGGGATCGGCGAGGTCGTGACGGTGAGCGTCCGGTCAAGATTCGTCTGGCGGAAGGAGTAATCGCCGTTCACCGCGGTCAGCGGCTGCCCGTCGAGCAGGACGGAATCGATCCGGTACCCCGGCTTGACGCTGACGTTCAGCAGGACCGCGGCGCCGTTACGGATCTTTACCTTCGTGTTTGAAGTGCTGGAGATCGAGACGGGATTGTAGTCGGTCATATAGGAATAGGAGGCGACGCCCGCGTCGACCACGAAGGTGACGGTGCCGTCGGTCATCTTCGTCCGGATCGAGACGGTCTGGTCGGTGCTGCCGTGCTGGATCGTGTACTCGCCGTTCACGGCGGAAATCGGCTGCCCGTCGAGCAGGACCGCGTCGATGACGTAGCCCGCCTTTGCCGTGGGGGTCAGGAAGACGGAGGTATCGCGGCGGAAGGAGAGACGGAGGGACTCGGTCGTGCTGATCTCGTAGGAGGGGTTCTGACGGATGCCGTACTGCGCGACGCCGCCGTCGATCTCAAAGGCGATCGTGCCGTTGGCGGGCGCGGTGCGGATTGACAGGACCTGATCGAGGCTGCCGTGCGTGAAGGTGACGGTATCGCCCGAGGCATAGACCGTCTTCCCGTCGAGCGAGACGCTGTCGATGACGTATCCGGTCTGCAGGTAGACCCGCACGGTCACGGTCGCGCCGTGCCGGATCTTTTGTTTCTCCGGGTTGCTGATTGCGACCGCGGGGTTGTCCGAGCGGGTGACCTCGTACTTGTGGACCCCGGCGTCGACCTCGTAGGTGACGTATCCGTCCGCCTCCGCGGTACGGATCTCCAGCGTCTGATCGGCGGTGCCGTGCGGCACTTCGTATTTTCCGTTCACCGGCGTCAGCGGCACCCCGTCGAGCAGGACCGTGTCGATGACGTACCCTGCCTTTGCTTTGGGCGTTACGTAGACCGTGCAGCCGCTCCGGAAGGAGAGGCGGGTGTCCCCCGAAACATCGGTGGCGGCAGCGGGATTGTAGCTGCTCACGACGTTATACCCGGCGACGCCCCCGTCCGCGCGGAAGGAAAGATAGGCGTTTTCACCGTCCGCCGCGGCACCGGTCACGGCAAGCACCGCAACGATGAAAAAAGCCGCAAGCAGGGACAGAATTTTTTTCTTCATAGAAATCCTCCGATCGGGTAAAATACGGATCTATTTCGTCAGATCCTGACAGCGATAAACATACAGACTAATTATAACACGTCCGATCCGAAAAATCAAGTACCCCCGCCGCGCTTTGTCGGATATTCGGGATAAAACCCGGGATTTATCAGAAAAAAACCGTTCCGCCCGGACGATTCCGGGCGGAACGGGGAGGAGGGCGGTTTCTTCAGTTGGGGACGGGCGCGTCTCCGGTCAGGATGCAGGACTTGAGCTTGACGTAGTCGGTCAGCGTGAGGTTCCCGTCGCCGTTCAGGTCGGCGGCCTCGGCGGCGCCGCCCGGGAGGGAGGTGCCGTTGAAGAGGACGGATTTGAGCTTGACGTAGTCGGTCAGCGTGATCTTTCCGTCGCCGTTCAGGTCGCCCGTGACGGCAACGGTCAGGGAATCGTAGACCGTCTCTCCGTCGGTCAGAAGGACTCTCATCCCGCTGCCGGCGGTCACGCCGTCGTCGAGTGCGTTCCCGACGGCGTCGGTCACGGTGACGAACGCTCCGGCGTTCAGCCCGGCTTTCAGCGCCCCGACGGTGGTCCCGAGCGGGATCTTACGCAGGACGGCGCCGGACGCCTGCCACGTCTCGGTGGCGAGCTTGTCCGGGATCCGGACGGTGACGTGATAGGAAGCGGTGAAGTCGGCGTCTCCGGTGACCTTCATGCCGGCGGTCAGACCGTTCCAGCCGAGGAATTCGTAGGAGCAGCGCTCGTCGTCCGGGCGGGAGGGATCGGAGGGCGGGACGATCGCGGTCCCGTAGGGGAGCGTTTCGTCACGCAGCAGCTCGTTTTCGTCGAAGAAGCGGATGCGGTAGGAGCGGCGCGTCTCGCGGTAGACCGCGGTGAAGACGCGATCTTCGGTTACGGTCATCCCCGCGGGATCGGTATCCCAGCCGGAGAACTCGTAGGTGAACGCGGCGGTGGCTTCGCGCGGCGGGACGGAAGAGGGCGGGGTGATCCGGTCGCCGTAGCTGAGACGCCGGCTGTCGATCACCGTTCCGTTTTCGAGGACGAAGGTGATCTCAAAGCCGAGCGCCGGGACCGGGGTGTCGTCGTACCGCTCCCCGCAGCGCGTGCAGACGTGGGAGGTATAACCGGCGTCCTTTCCGGTCGGCGGGACGACGGTCGATTTGAAGTCGTGACCGACCTTCGGCAGGACCTCGGTGCGGACCGTGCCGCAGTCGGTGCAGGAATAAACGCGTTCACCGTCCTCCGTGCAGGTCGGCGCGGTCTCCGTAGAGGTCTCGTGATGCCCGGACTTCGGCAGGGTCTCGGTGCGGGTCCTGCCGCAGAACCGGCAGACCCATTCTTTTTTGCCCTCCGCCATGCAGGTGGGCTCGGTGACGGTCAGGATCTCGTCGTGACCGACCTTCGGCAGGACCTCGGTGTGCGTTCTTCCGCAGGTCTCGCAGGTCCGGGTGACCGAGCCGTCCGTCTCGCAGGTGGGCTCCGTTCTCGTTTCGACCTCCTTGTGCGGCAGGGCGGGGATCTTTTCGGTGCGGACCGCGCCGCAGACAGTGCAGGTAAAGGTGCGTACGCCCTCCGTCTCACAGGTGGGAGCGGCGGTGATCTCTTCGGTCTCGTGATGCGCGTCCTCTTTCAGGACGGTGAGCGTCATCGGGGCGGTCACGACGCGGATCGTTTTGCCGTCTCCGCGCTTTACGGTGCCTTCCTCCGCCGTGATGCCGATCTCAAGATCGCCGATCGGCGCGGTGCGCAGGAGCTTCACCGTGACGGTGAAGAGCGGGGAATCTCCGGTGACGGGCTCGCGCAGCGTGAGCGTGAGCTTCCCGTCGTCAAGCGTGACCGTGACGCCTTCCTTGTCGGCTTTCACGTCGGTGACCGCGAGGGCGGCAGGATCGAAAGCGAGCGTGAAGACGCCCTCCTTCAGCCCGCGGCTGCCGGAAACGGTAACCGGGACGCGGACAGTATCGTTCCATAGCCCGGACGCCTGCCCGCCCGAGAGACGGGTCGGGTCGGGATCGGTGACGGTGATGACGAAGGAGGCGGAGGCGGAGCCGTAACGGACGGTGACGGTCTGCTCTCCCTCGGTCTCGGGATCGTACCCGTCCGCGGTGATCTCCTCTGCCGGGACCGGGATCTCCGTTCCGTCCGCCATCGTCGCTTTCGCCGCGATGCCGGCAAGTTCTATCTCCTCGCCCGCGCGGTACGCGGTCTTTGCGGGGAGGGAGGTGAGCGTCAGGGAGACCGGACGGTTGTCCGTATAGCGGGAGAAGGAGGCGGTCTCAAGGACGGTATGCCCGGGCAGGGAAGCGGGATCGGGTGCCTCGCCCGCCGTCCATTCGGACCAGCCGGTGTCGTAATAGCGGTGCGGGATCTCGGTGCGCTCGCGCACGCTGTAAGTCGTCTCGGTATAGGATTCCTTGAAGAACCAGAAATAGGGGAAGGCACAGTAATTACGGTCGGTGTGCTTGTACGCCTGCTGCCCGCCCATGTCGTGCAGGGAGGATTTTTCCATCTCGTAGGGCAGGGTGATCTCGTCGTAGCCGACGCACTCGCCGTACTCGATCGAGTCGACCATCTCCCCGTCGTTGTAGAGGTTGTGGTAATGGAAATAGACGTACTGGTCGGTGCGGGAGACGATACGGACGGTGTCGGTCTCTTCGATTTCGTCCCGGGTCTTGCGCTCCTCGCCGAAGGGACCGTATTCGTACTCGGTCTCGACGACGTAATTCTCCGCGGGATCGGGCTCGTCCTCACCGAGCTCAAAGCGCGTCCTTACGCGCCAGAGCACGGCGTCCTCGGTCTGCCGGACAGTGCCGGGACCGGCGGGAGGAAGCACGGTCAGCCACGGAGAGGGGGAAAGCGGCTCGGCGGCGGGAACGACGAGGACGGTCGTTTCTGCCGTGATGCCGTCGATCCCGACGGTCAGCTTCGCGGTGCCGGGGGTCAGTGCCTTCATTTTCCCCTTCCCGGCGGTGAAGACCTCCGGGTCGGAGGAGACGAAGGCAAGCTGCTCGGCGCTCGTGTCGGACGGGGTGATCTCCACGGGAACGTCGTATTCGTACCCCGCCTCCACCGTGATGACGGGCGGGAGCACGATCTTTTCCGCCCGGATCGGACGGACGTAACGCAGATAGGAGATCGAGACCCAGCCCTCGTACCCGAGGTATTCGGTCCTGCCCCAGTTTCCGTCCACCTCGCTGATGCGCAGCTCGGCGCCGTTCGGGATCACCTTGAGCGCCGCCGAAGAGGAGGAGGGCGCTTCGCGCAGGTTCAGCCCGGAGGCGGAGAGAACGGAATAGTAGCCGGTCTCGTAATTTTCGCGCAGATAGTTCGGGGTCGCGTAGGCGAGGATCTGCGGGTCGGTCAGGTCGTAGAACTTGTAGCGGACGACCCCGGTGCCCGAGTTGCCCTCGACCGTATAGACGCGGTTGTTGTACACGCCGCAGACGATGCCGATGTGGCAGAAGGTGGAATACCAGCCTTCGGTGTCCCAATGGATGTAAATAAGGTCGCCGCGCTGCGGGATATATTCGGTCCGCGTGCAGCGGATGCCGTACTGCTGCAGATTGAGCTGGATCTCGCTGTTGAGCCAGGGGTCGAAGAAGTAATGCACCGTCGCGTTCTTCGCGTAGAACGAGGTGTCGACGTTGGCCTGCTTGGCGATGATATCGGTGGAGATCCCGGCCTGCGCCGCGCACCAGGAGACGAACATCGCGCACCACGCGGCGTATTCCAGCCCGGGCGCGAACCACTGACCGTATTTGGTCCACCCGCCCTGCGCCGCGTATCCGAATTCGCCGCAGGCGACGGAGATCAGCGCCTCGATCTGCTTGTTGGAGGTCGGGGCGATCTCGGGCGGGATGACGGCGGGCACGCCCGCACCGTAGTGCGGCAGCTCGTCCTCGCTTTCTTCCGTCAGATCCGGTCCCGGCACGGCGGTCACGGAAAGCGGGAGGGCGGAGAGCAGAAGCAGCAGCGCTTCCGCCAGCGCGATCAGTTTACGGTATCGTTTCATGGTTCTCCTTATGTTACCCCTTCCGCTGCCGGACGGGGAGGTCCTGTCGTTTTTCGGCTCTTCGTCGGTCCGGTATCCGCACGTTCACCGTTTTGCGGATACTGATACATCTTCATTATAACACGGATTCCGACGGATTTCAACGGCTTCCGCCAGGAAAACATGACGAATTTTGCCGCTCCGTTTTGCTCTTTTCGACGAAACGGGCGTTTTTCCTCTTGCCATTTGCCCGCGCGGATGCTATAATGAATAGGAAAATCAGGTTTATAAGGGAGAAACGTCCATGTCCGATCCGATGCTCCGCTGTCCCGTCTGCCGTCAGCCGCTCACGCTGACGGAACGGACGGCGGAATGTGAAAATCACCATTCCTTCGACCGCGCGAAAAGCGGTTATCTCAATCTCCTTCTCTCCCAGCGGTCGGGAGACCGGCAGCACGGGGACGACCGGACGATGGTCCGCGCGCGCAGGGCGTTCCTCGACGCGGGATACTATCAGCCGCTTGCCGACGCGATCCTTTCCTTCCTCCCGGCGTCTCTCCCCGCGGGCGGCGTCATGGACGCGGGCTGCGGAGAGGGCTGGTACACCGTGCGGATCGGCGGGAAATACTGCCGCCCCGTCCTCGGCGTCGATATCTCGAAGGAGGCGGTCAACCTCGCGGCAAAGCGGGGCGGGGAAGCGGTCTTCGCCGTGGCGAGCGTCTTCTCCCTCCCGGTCACCGACGGGAGCGCCGCGCTGATCGCCAATCTCTTCGCGCCGCTCGTTCCGGAGGAATATTTCCGCTGCCTGACCGCGGGCGGGTATCTGCTCAAGGTCATGCCCGGCGCGCGCCATCTCTACGAGCTCAAGGAGCGCGTCTACGACTCGGTCTACGAGACCGAGACGGACGAGACCGTCCCCGCGGGCTTTACTCTCGTCCGCCGCGCGGAATGCGTCTTTCCCGCGTCCCTGCCCGATCACGGCGCGGTCGCCGACCTCTTTTCGATGACGCCGTACAGCCATAATACGACTTCCGCCGACCTGAAAAAGCTGGATGAGATCGGCGCGCTGACCGTCACCTGCGACTTCGTCCTCCTTCTGTTCCGCAAAGAGGAGTGAAACGCTTTTCTTTTCGGGACGTTCATAAAATACCCCTTGCCAAAGGGGAAAAAGCGTGGTATAATCAATAGTTGATAATTCAATCTGTTCATGGGAGAACCGTATGAAATACGCAGTCATCGTATACGACGGCGCGGCGGACTATCCGATCCCCGCGCTTGACGGAAAGACCCCTTACGCCGCGGCAAAGAAGCCGATGATGGACGCGCTGGTCAGAAGATCGCTGGTCGGCACGGTCTCGAACGTTCCCGAGGGCATGGTGCCCGAAAGCGATACCGCGAACCTCGGTATCATGTCCTACGACCCGAAGGTCTATTCGAAGGGCCGCTCCCCGCTCGAGGCGGTCTCGATGGGGCTGACCATGAAGGACGACGAGATCGCCTTCCGCTGCAACGTGGTCACGGTCTCGGAGGACGAGCCCTACGAGCAAAAGACGATGATCGACCACAGCGCCGACGAGATCACGACCGCCGAGGCGGCAGAGCTGATCCGCTCGGTGGAGGAAGCGTTCGGCACCGGGGAACGGCATTTCTATCCCGGCGTCAGCTACCGGCACTGCCTGCTTTGGTCCGAGCCCCCGGCATACCGGGAGTTCATGCGCCCGCACGACATCCTCGGTCAGAAGGTGACCGACTATCTGCCGGGCGAGCCCTATCTCACGCTGTATAAAAAGAGCTTCGAGCTCCTCGATCACCATCCGGTCAACGAGGCGCGCCGCGCGCGCGGTCTGCGTCCCGCAAACTCGATCTGGCTCTGGTCCCCCGGCGGAAAGCCCGCGCTCCCGTCCTTCTCCGAAAAGTGGGGACTGAAGAGCGCCGTGATCTCGGCGGTCGACCTCATCAAGGGGATCGGCCTTTGCGCCGGCATGACCTCGATCGACGTCGAGGGAGCGACCGGCAACGTCCATACCAACTACCGCGGCAAGGCGGAGGCGGGCATCCGGGCGTTTGAGGACGGGTACGATTACGTCTATATCCACGTGGAGGCGCCCGACGAGTCGGGGCACCGCGCCGAGCTCGACAACAAGATCCTCTCGATCGAGAAGATCGACAGTGAGATCCTGACCCCGATCTACGAATACCTGAAGAGCACGGGCGAGGACTTCCGCATCCTGACCCTGCCCGACCATCCCACGCCGATCTGCCGCCGGACGCATACGATGGACCCCGTCCCGTTCATGCTCTACCGGTCGGATATGGAGATCGCGGGCCCCGGGACCTTCAACGAGGAGACCGCGCGCGCGACCGGCAGATACCTGCCGCACGGGCACGACCTCATGAGCCTCATGATCGTCAAATAAAAAAATCATCGGAGAAAGGCGGACACCACCGTGAATCCAAACGAAGAATCCCCCGCGCGTGACGGGCTTCCCGCACGTGACGAGCTCCCGGCAGAAGCCCCGGTCGGCTCCGCGGAACCAGGGATCGGCTCTGCTGACCCCGGAGAGGAAAGCGGAACGGCACCGGACGGGGAAACCAAGCCCGCGCCGGAGAAAAAGCCCTTTGACCTCTTATCCGAGATCTTTGATATCATCGAGGTGATGGCGATCGCCGTCGCCTGCACCTTCCTCTGCTTCAATTTCGTGTTCCGCGTCGCGATGGTGGACGGCTCTTCGATGAACCGGACGCTGACCGACGGCGACCGCGTCTTCGTCTGGGAGCTCGGCTACAAGCCGAAGACCGGCGATATCGTGATCTGCCAGTCCAAGTCCTATTCGTATAAGCCGCTCGTCAAGCGGGTGATCGCCACCGGCGGACAGACGGTCTCGATCGACTTCGAGAACTGGAAGGTCACGGTCGACGGCAAGGAGCTGGAGGAGGACTACGTCTATCACAAGGACTCCTTCGCGATGAAGACGGAGGACTATTACAGCATCTATCAGCTCGACGAAAACGGCTGTTTCACCGTTCCCGAAGGCAAGGTCTTCGTCATGGGAGACAACCGCAACGGTTCGAGCGACAGCCGTTACGCCCCGATCGGTCTGATCGAAGAGGAACTGATCGGCGGGCACGTACTGTTCCGCATTTTGCCCTTCTCCGCATTCGGAGCGGTCAACTGAAGGGACGCGGGGTCGGATCACGGCGGTGAGACGGCCCCGTTTTCGTATCGCTTACCCGATCCCCGTCCGAATGAAAGGAGAAACGCAATGCCGACCGATATCATCCAGTGGTTCCCCGGCCATATGGCGAAAACGCGCCGTATGATCGGTGAATTGCTCCCGCAGATCGACCTCGTGATCGAGCTGCTCGACGCACGCATCCCGTACAGCTCCGCAAACCCGGAGCTGCCCCGCATGGTGGGGAACAAGCCGGTCCTGACCGTGCTGACCAAGTCCTCCCTTGCCGACCCCGCGGCGACCGCGGAATGGAAAAAATATTTTGAGGCGCAGGGGCGTTCCTTCCTCGCGATCGACACGGTCACGGGAGAGGGCATGACCCGCCTGCTCCCCGGCGTCCGCGCCGCGCTCGCCGAGAAGATCGACCGCAACGAAAAAAAGGGCATGGGCGGGCGGACGCTCAAGCTGATGATCGCCGGGATCCCGAACGTCGGGAAGTCCTCGCTCATCAACAAGCTGACCGGAGAGAAGAAGGCGAAGGTCGAGAACCGCCCCGGCGTCACCCGCGACAAGCAGTGGGTCCCGACCGGGCACGGCTTCGATCTGCTCGACACGCCCGGCGTCCTCTGGCCCAAGTTCGAGGACCGGCGCGTCGGCGAGAACCTTGCGATGACCGGCGCGATCAAGGACGACGTGGTGGAGACCGTGTCTCTCGCCGTCCTGCTGGTCGGCAGGCTCCGTTCCCGCGCCCCGTCGCTGTTCGCCGCGCGCTATAAGCTCGGTGAAATGGGGCAGTACGCGGAAAAGAGCGACGCGGAACTGTTTGAGATCATCGCGAGAAAGCGCGGCTTTCTGATCTCGGGCGGCGAGATCGACGAGGAGCGCTGCGCGGGCGTCCTGCTCGACGAGTTCCGCGCGGCGAAGATCGGCAGGATCACGCTCGAGCTGCCCTCTGATCTGTCCGGGTTACAACCCGGGTCACAACCCGGGAAGGAACCGGCGGCTGACGAAGGAGAGAAACCGGAATGCTGACCTACGAATACGAAGCGCTGGCGCACGCAAAGGGCTATTCCGTCGTCTGCGGCACCGACGAGGCCGGCAGAGGACCGCTTGCCGGGCCGGTCTGCGCCGCGGCGGTCATCCTGCCCGACGGGCTCGTGATCGAGGGGCTGGACGACTCCAAGAAGCTGACCGAAAAAAAGCGGGAGGCTCTTTTCGACGTCATCTGCCGGGAGGCTCTTTCCTACGGCATCGCGATGGCGGACGAAAAGGAGATCGATGAGATCAATATCCTGAACGCCTCTCTGCTCGCCATGCGCCGCGCGGTGGAAAAACTCTCTCCCCGCCCCGATCTCGTCCTCGTGGACGGCAACCGTCCGGGCTCGTTCGGCATCCCGTCGGAGGCGATCGTCAAGGGGGACGCCAAAAGCCCGAGCATCGCCGCCGCGTCGATCCTCGCCAAGGTGACGCGTGACCGGTATATGACCGAGCTCGACCGGACCTGTCCGGGCTACGGCTTCGCGGTCCATAAGGGCTACCCGACGAAGGCGCATTATATCGCGCTGAACCGCCTCGGGCCCTGCCCGGCGCACCGCGTGACCTTTCTGAAGAAAAAACACGAATACGGGGAATGAACCGATGACCGAAACCGGGAAAAACGAACTGAAAAAGACGCTCGGAGCGAAGGAACTCTTCGTCTTCGATATGGACGGCACAATCTACCTCGGCGGGCGGGTATTCCCGTTTGCCGTCTCCTTCATCAACCGGCTGCGGGAAAGCGGCAGACGGGTGCTGTTCTTCACCAACAACGCCTCGCACGACCCGGAATTCTACGCGGAGAAGCTTTCGCGCATGGGCTTTTCGCCGCGCGCGGGGGAGATCCTGACCGCGGGGGACGTGACTGTCTCCTTCCTGAAGACGCACCGCCCCGGGAAGAGCGTGTATCTCGTCGGGACCCCGGAGCTGGAAAGGCAGTTCCGCGGCGCGGGGATCGGACTGCGGGAGGACGCGGAGATCGTCGTGACCAGCTTCGACACCACGCTGACCTATGAAAAGCTGCGGATCGCCTGCGATCTGATCCGCGGCGGCGCGGAATACCTCTCGACCCATCCCGATCTCAACTGCCCGGTGGAGGGCGGCTTCATCCCCGACAGCGGCGCGATCGCCGCGCTCGTCACCGCCTCGACCGGGGTGTCCCCGACCTGTTTCGGCAAGCCCTACGAGACGGCGGCAAGGATGATGAGCGAGATCAGCGGCGTCCCCTTCGACCGGATGTGCGTCTTCGGTGACCGCCTCTATACCGATATCGCGATCGGCAAACGCAGCGGCATCACCGCCCTCCTCGTCCTGACCGGAGAGACGACCCTTGCCGACGCGTCGTCGGCAGCCCCCGCCGACCGCCCCGATTTCATCCTCTCCTCCCTCGCCGAAGCGGAGGAAGCCCTCTTCTCCTGACCGCAGCGATCTCATTCCCACCCGAAAACATGAGAAAACACCTGCCGACTTTTCAGCAGGTGTTTTGCATTTCAACCCCTCACGCCCGCAGGCATTTCACTGCGGATCGCTCCTGCGATCCGCTTACACGCAGCCTTTGACGAGCAGAAGATTGCCGTAGGGGCGGGTCTCGCCGGTCACGATGACGGCGTATGCCTTTTTCGACGCGGCGTAGAAGTCCATCCGCTCGATCTGACCGAGGGAGAGAGTGGGGTAACTCCGGTGCAGGACTTCGGTGAAGTCGTTCCACACGGCGGGGTCCTCCATACCGCGGGCGCGGTCGGAGGCGGCGACCGCCATGACGCAGGCGGGCTTTTCGCTGTACGCGGCGTCGAGCGGGAAGAAGGGACGGATCGCCTCAAAGAGGGTCGCGGTGTCGGTGTCGGGGCAGCGGAGCAGGGAACCGTACGAGGTGGTCTTCGAGATGGATTCGCCGGGGAAGTTGGCGTCTCCGATGATCAGCACGTCGCCGTGCCCCATGTCGGAGAGGACCTTCAGAATGTCGCCTGTCAGGATCTTCGGGATGTTGTTCAGCATGAGAAATCTCCTTTCTTATTCCGCGGTGGGGAGGGTGGAGCCTCCGTACGGCATGACGATGACCTTTGCGTCGCTGCCGAGGAGCGCGTACGCGTCCTCCAGTGCCTTCTGCACCGTCGGTTCGGGATCCATGAAAACGCCGCGGGCGAAATCGTCGGGCAGGTCGGAGACCAGCATGATCTTCGCCTTTTCCAGGACGAGGGCGATCGCCGCCGCCTTGTGCCCGCCGAGGATGAAGTCCCGCCGGATGTGGGGGATCATATCCCCGCTCTTTTCGTGTCCGAGCATCCATTCCTCAAAGTGTTTTTCGCCGAGCCCCTCGGAGCAGGAGGCGACCCAGATGATGACGCCCCCGTCGCGGACCGCGTGCTTGGCGTTGTCCAGCGCCTTCTGCGCCTGATACATATTCATGTCCTTCGGGAACCCGCCGGCGGAAACGACGACGATATCCGCCCGCGCGGGGATCTTTACTTTATAGAGCGTGTCGAGGAAGCGGCAGCCCGCGCGGTGCGCCTCGACGACGTCGCCCGCGACGCAGCGGAGGATCTCCTTTTTTGCCGAGAGGACGACGTTGACCAGATAGTCCACGGGGCAGAAGGCGCGGACCTCCTCGATGTCCTCGCGGACCGGATT
>JAZLIW010000081.1:0-1561 GCA_045617585.1 Eubacteriales bacterium | reverse complement strand
CTGAAAAAGTTTACAGACCGTGCCGATTTGGTTCAGGCAATAGATAACTATATCCTCTTCTACAATACGAAAAGATACCAGTTGAAACTGAA
Organism: Eubacteriales bacterium; assembly: GCA_045617585.1. Classification (GTDB taxonomy): domain Bacteria; phylum Bacillota; class Clostridia; order Oscillospirales; family CAG-272; genus CAKRZE01. The sequence goes on along the minus strand of JAZLIW010000081.1, from coordinate 1,469 downwards.
ATGTAAGACGCCGATGGAATTCCATGCGGCTTTCGCCGCGTGAAAAATTTCTCCCCTGCTGCGCAGCAGGGGCGGAATTCAATCGCAATTCAATATAGTTTTTGTTTTTTCGTCTGTCTACTTGACAGGGGGCGCATCAGTTTCCGGATGACGTGCCGGGGGTTTTTCCGTGCGGAAAGGGACGAAAGCCTCGTTCCTATTCGATCTTGCGATACGACGCCGCGGTCGCGCGGGTCTTTTCGGTCTCCGCCGCGATGCGGGCAAGCTCTTCCCGGATCCGTGCGTCGGTCGAAAGGATCTCCTCCCGGAATTCCCGCGCCGACATCCGGAGCAGCCCCGCACCGACCGTCTGGAGCTGGATCAGTCCGTCGGAGGTAACGACGCGGACCCGCTCGTTCTTTCCGATCGCCTCGGTCAGCCGCTCGATATATACGTCGGCAAGCTCCCCCTCGGCGGTATAAACGACGGTCAGACCGTCACGCTCGGTCTTTTCGGCGTTCCCTTTGACCTGATACGCGTCGAATACGACCATCATTTCCCTGCCGGTGAACGCGTGATCGTTGGCAAGGAGATCGAGGAGGCGTTCCCTCGCCTGCTCCAGATCGATCTTCGAGAGCGTGTCCAGTTCCTCCCACGCGTGGATCACGTTGTAGCCGTCCACGATATAGAAATCGGTCTTTGCCGGAGGAGCGGACCGGGGCTTCTCCGTCCGGGCAGTGATCTTTTTCGGCTCTCCGTAGACCTTCCTGCGGATCGGGCCGAATTCCCGGTCCATGATCGCGTCGAGTTCTCTGTCGTCCACGCGGAAGTTCTCGCGCAGCTCGCGGGGACGGATCGCCTCCTCCGGCTCCGCTTCCGCGGGCGCGCCGAACGCGGAGGCAAGGTGCATATAGTTCGGCACGTCGTACCACGGGACGATGAAGCCCGACCCGTGGGAACAGAAGACCGAGTCCGGCGTATTCGCCGGGTCGGCGGTCGGATCGTAAGGATGGGAGGCAAGGACGCGCTCCGCGTCGTGGCAGGGATAGTATCCCTCCACGCGCAGGGAGATCCTTCCCTTTCCGTGCGTGTACGCCGTCAGCTCGGGGGGATAATCCCCAAGCTCGGAAACCGGCGCGCGTCCGGTCAGCACGGTCGTCCCCACCCCGGTCTCGTGGCTTTCCACCGTTCCGCTCCGCAGAACGAGATCTGAGATCGCGCGCCCGACGTTTTCGGTCGGCAGCTCGATCCGGAAGGCGTAATACGGTTCGAGCAGGACGGTTTTTCCCGCGGTATGAAGGTTCATCAGCCCCTGCCGCACCGCACGGCAGGTCGCCTCGCGGAAGTCTCCGCTCTGCGTGTGCTTGATATGCGATCTTCCCGAAAGGACCGTGATCTTCACGTCGGTCAGCGGCGCGCCGGTCAGCGTCCCGCGGTGACGTGTTTCCTCGAGATGGGGGGGGATCAGCCTCTGCCAGCTCCGCTCCAGA
>JAZLIW010000080.1:0-4322 GCA_045617585.1 Eubacteriales bacterium | reverse complement strand
CAATGATGCGATGTTTGCCTCTCATGCCCCGCAGGGCACATCATTGCCGAAGGCGACATCATACCCGCAGGGTACATCATTTGCCCGCAAGGGCAAACATCATTCAAAAAAGTCCCTTTTGTCATACGACAAAAGAGACTTTTTTGTTGGTGGAGCGTACGGGATTCGAACCCGTGACCCCAACACTGCCAGTGTTGTGCGCTCCCAGCTGCGCTAACGCCCCAACGCATCTTATTATACATGATGAGACGGGATTTGTCAATAGAAAAATGAAAAAACAGTAAAAAAAGCGTTTATCGGCGGGGAAGGGAGGAACGGAGCGGGAAAACAGTGTGCGAACGGAGGAAGAATGGTTGTTTTTTCAAAAAACTGTTTACAGACGGGACTTTTTGTGATATAATACCATTAGATTATTGTAGAAACATATCACTATTGGAGGATTCGTTTTGATTATTCAATTGGATGAAGCGAAGCGCAGACTCGAGGGGCTGGAGGAACTGGTGAAGGACCTCGGGCACGCGCTCAGGATCGAGGATCTGACCGCCCAGATCGAGGAGCTTGAGGTCAAGGTCAGCCAGCCGGATTTCTGGACTCTGCCGGATTCCGCCGCGATCCTGCAGAACGTCAAAAATAAGAAAGATAAAGTCGAGGAATATCATTCCCTCGTTTCCCGCGTCGAGGATACCTTCGTTATGATCGAAATGGGGATCGAAGAGGAGGACGACGGCATCGTGGAGGACGTGCTTGCCGAGGTCGACGACATTGAGGAGACCGAGGAAAGAATGCGTCTCGAAACGCTCCTGACCGGACCCTACGACGGGCTGAACGCCATACTTTCCTTCCATCCGGGCGCAGGCGGCACCGAGGCGCAGGACTGGGCGCAGATGCTTTACCGGATGTACCAGAGATGGGGCGAGCGCCACAACTTCAACGTCAAGCTGATCGACTGGCTGGACGGAGACGAGGCGGGGCTCAAGAGCGCCACGATGATGATCGAGGGCAAGAACGCCTACGGTTATCTGCGCAGTGAAAACGGCGTCCACCGTCTCGTCCGTGTGTCCCCGTTCGACGCGTCGGGCAGAAGACAGACGTCCTTTGCCTCGGTCGAGGTCATGCCCGAATTCGAGGACGACAACAGCGTGGAGATCCGCCCGGAGGATATCGAGGTCACGGCGCACCGTTCTTCCGGCGCAGGCGGCCAGCACATCAACAAGACCGACTCCGCGATCCGCATCGTGCATAAGCCGACCGGGATCGTCGTCGGCTGTCAGACCGAGCGTTCCCAACTGCAGAACAAGGAAACGGCAATGAAAATGCTCCGTGCCAAGCTGATGGAGATCAAACTGCAGCAGAATCTGCAGAAGATCGACGATATCAAGGGTATCAAAGCCAACATCGAGTGGGGCGCACAGATCCGTTCCTACGTCTTCATGCCCTATACGCTCGTCAAGGATACCCGCACCTCCTTCGAGACCGGCAATGTCGGCGCCGTGATGGACGGCGACCTCGACGGCTTTATCAACGCCTATCTGAAAATGAACGCAAACCAGTCCTGATTTCAGTTTTTACGATTTTATTTTGAATCAAGAAAGGACATTGCCATGAGAAAAACGATTTTTGTCGTCGGTCTGACGCTTCTTGTCGAGGCGTTTTCCAGTGTGATCCTCGTGATCCTGTTCCTGCTCCGCGATAAGCGGAACACCGCCGCGGCGCTGAGCGGTTTCGGGCTGATCAGCGGCTTCCTCGGTTCGATCCTCGTGCTGGATCAGCTCCGGCAGAAGGACCGTGACAACGAGGACCGTCTTGCCAACGCGATCGACGCGCTTTGGGAGAGCCGGACCGCAAGGGATATCCCGCTGGACGATACTGCGAGCGAGGACGATTTTACGGATTGATCCTTCTGTCACGGCAAACTCCGAATTCTTCCGGTAACGAAAGGAATATGTGATGAGATACGGCAGATATTTGCTTCTGCTCCTTGCGGCGGCATTTCTGATCGCGCTTCCTCTTCCGGCATCCGCGGAAATGAAGGAGGTCTCGGTCATGATCTGGGACTGCGATACGCCGTTCAGCACCGGTACGCTCGATACCGAGACCAAGACGCAGGGCGCGGGCTCCGTCTCCTTCCTTCTTGACGGCTTTTCCGTGCACGCCCTGACCGACGTCCTGGTGGATATCAGCGCGGCGGATACGCTCGAATTCGACGTCTGGGTTTCCGACGTGCGCTTCTTCTCCCTTCCGGTGTCCGGCCAGTTTGAACTGACCTCCTCCGGGACCTGCGACGTCAACGAAATGAGCTTCGACTATTCGTACCTGCACGATTACACGACGGACGGAGCGCCGAAGGTCGGCTGGAACCATATCCGCATCCCGTTCCTCAAGGCGCACGAGACCGGGGACAAGGCGGACCTGACGAAGATCAACTTCATGCGCTGGTATTTCGTGCCGCAGGATGGCGCGGACCTCTCCCCCTTCATCACCTTCAAACTCGACAACGTCCGTGCCACCAACTATTTTGCGCTGGAGCAGGACAAGATCCGCGACACCGTTCTTCCGACGATCGAGAAGATCACCGCGATCGGCGACGTCGGCACCGTGACAAAAAAATCCTACGACCGGATCAAGGCGCAGGTCGACGAGGCCGCAGAGGAATATGACGCGCTGACCGAGATCCAGAAGAGCGTGATCGATGCGGACACCTACCGCGTCCTGACGAACGCGCAGAAGGAACTCAGGATCTTTGAACTCAAGCTGGAGCGCGGCATCGCGCCGGAGGGAGAGGATGAGACCGAGCCGCCGGAGACCGCCTATCCCGGGGGAGACGTACCCGAAACAGGGGAGACGGCGCAGGTAACCGAGTACAACGAGCCGCTGATCTTCGCGGTGACGTTTGCCCTGATCCTGCTGATCTCCGTGACCGCGTTTTTCGTGATCAAGAAGAAAGAGGGAAAAGTTCCCGCCGCATCGGACGGCACCGGCGATCTTACGAAAAAAGATTGACAAAACCGGATAAATGCGGTATACTGTTGTTAAATCACCGGAAACGGTACAAATTATTTGGAGGTTCTTATGAAGAAACTGTTTGCACTTCTCCTGACGGCTCTCATGCTGGTTTCCTGCATGTCCGTCGTCGCGTCCGCAGATGAGACCGAACTTCGCGAGCTCATCATCTGGGACTGCGATACTGCGTTCGGCTCTTTCGTTCTTGATACCGAGACCAAGACCCAGGGCGAGGCTTCCTGCTCCTGCGTGCTTGACGGCAACAAGGTCAACTCCACGACCGATATCCTTGTCGACATCAGCGCTTACGATACGCTGGAAATGGATATCTGGGTCTCCAACCCCGAATTCTTCACGCTCGGCGTGGAGAGTCAGTTCGAGCTCTCTTCTTCCGGCACCTGCGACCAGCAGGAAATGGCGTGGACGCTGCCCGGTCTTGCTGCCGGTCTGACCGAAGAAGCCAAGGAGGGCTGGAACCACATCGTCCTTCCTTACGCCGATATGAACACCGATATGGATAAGACCGCCGTCAACTGGCTGCGTTATTATATCGTCAATACCGACGGTGTCAAGGACAAGCAGATCACCTACAAGCTCGACAACGTCAAGGTTTCCAACCGCCACGAGATCGAACTCGCTGCCGCGAAGGAATCCATCAAGCCGGTCCTCGCTCTGTTCGATGCGATCGGTCTGGGCGACGCCGAGGTCACCGCTGCCAACTACGACGCAGTCAAGGCTGCGACCGAAGCGGCGAGAGAAGCCTACAACGCTCTGACGCAGGTCGAGAAGGACGCGATGGACAGCTCCGAGTATAAGATCCTGAGCAACGCCGAAAAGGCCGTCAAGAAGTACGAGAAGGCAATCGCCGAGGCTGCCAACACCGAGGTAACCGAGACCAAGGCAAACGAGCCGGCCGACACCTCTGCTGCCGGTGAGGAAACCAAGGATGCCGGTACGACCGAGGAAAAGAACAGCACCGGTCTGATCATCGGTATCGTCGCTGCCGTCGTCGTGATCGCCGCGATCGTCGTCTTCCTTCTTGCCAAGAAAAAGAAATAATCGGTAAGGAAACGACCGGACCCCGACGGTCCGGACCCCGGAGGGCTGTTGCACAAATATGCAACAGCCCTTTTTTGAAGCCGAAAGGAGTGACGACGGGAATGAAGGAAAAAACGAAAATGCGGCTTGCGTTCTTTGCGGTATTTGCGCTTTTGTTCCTGACGGAGGTACTGATCGCGCTCTTCGTGCACGATCGGTTCGTGCGTCCGTATCTCGGGGACGTGATAAGTCGGAGGCCAAGCGGTCTTAGGAAGACAACTGTG
>JAZLIW010000079.1:0-6834 GCA_045617585.1 Eubacteriales bacterium | reverse complement strand
CGGCCACGCCGCAGTTGACGCAGTAGACGTCGGCGCCCGTCCCGCGGACGGTATAGGCGGCTTCCCGCTCGGCGGAGCCGAGCGTATCATAGATGAAGCGGATGCCGTTCACGCCGGAGGCGGGAGAGAGCGTGACGAGCGCGGCCGCCTGTTCGTCGCCGCCGATCCCGTACTGCGTGAAGATCCGCGTGCCCTTTCCGAGGCCGTTTTCCTCACGGTTGGCGATCGGAGAGGAACCGCGCAGCTCGACGCCCGTCGGCACCTTGACCGCCGTGTTCATCAGGTAGTTCCCCGCGGGAAGATAGACGATCCCGCCGGTCTTCCCCGCCTCGTCGAGCAGCTTCTGCAGCTCGGGACCGATATCGGTCTTTCCTGTTTTGTCGAACGACGCCGGATACAGGATCGCCTTCGGCTTTTTGTAACCGACGGAGGCATCGAGCACGTAACCCTCCAGGTTGTCGGTATCGTACTGGACATCGCCCTTCGTACCGCCGCGGACGGTCGTGCCCGCGAGCTTGATCATCCCCTTCGATTCGTTGACGATCCCGTACTGTGAGCCCTCGAGATGGCAATCCGAGAATTCGGCGCCCCATCTGGCGTCCAGATCCTCCACGAAGAGGGCGATATCGGAATCCAGGATCACCGTGTCAAAGAAGCAGCCGGCGAACTGGATACGGTCGGCGTGGATCACGTTGACGCCGTATTTCACGTCGGTCATCGTGATATGCGTGAACTGCGTCCACTCGACATCGGAGACGCGGATGCCGGTCAGGTTCTTTCTCGTGTACTCCTTCAGCTTGCCCGCGTCGGGCGCTTCCAGCCCGTTCGCCGCCGCGAATTCCCCCCAATATTTGTTGTTGACCGTGAGATTCGTGCAGGTGCCGACGTCGGAGGAATGAGAGATATAGAACGCGAGGTTCAGGAAGGTGCCCTTCACGTTCTCGACAGTCAGCTGCTCGTGACCGCCGGAGGTCGTGCAGGCGCCCACGCCGTAATATCCGTTGACGATCGTGATATCGCGGACCGTGGAGCACATGAAGTCCTCCTGCTTGCCGGCACCCGGAACGTAGAAGGCGAACGGGTAGGGCTTGACGTCGTCGAGCGACTGCTCGGGATAGTAAACGGTCAGACCGTACGCGCCAGCGGAGCCGCCGATCACGATCGTGCCCGTGCCGATATTGTCCTCGCTTTTGATCTCAAAGCGCAGGACCGTGCCGTAACCGGTCCCGGTATCGGGATCCTGCCAGTCCCCGCGCAGGATGACGTAGGCGGGAACGGTGATCTGCTTCGTGATCTTATAGGTGCCCGCCGGAAGGAAGACCGTGCCGCCGCCCGCGTTCGCGCAGGCGTTCAGCGCCTTCTGAATCCCCGCGGTGCTGTCCTCGGTACCGGTCGGATCGACGCCGTAGTTCTCGTTCCCGACGACGATATCGGCGACCACGACGTCCTCCGTCGCGTAAAGCGTCGATACGACCGTCGGCTTGTCCGCCGCGGCGACCGGGATCACGACCGTCTGCGTCACGTCAAGCGTTTTCGGGACGGAGACCGTCTGCTTCACCTCGTACGCGCCGTTTCCGTCCGGATTGCCGAGAAATTCGGAGATGAAATATTCGCACGCCTTGACCGTATGCGCGTCGTCGCTGCCGACGATCACGATCTTATTGCCGACCGCCTTCACCGCGATCCCGTCGGCCCCCAGCGTTTCGAGGACCGCCTTCGTCTCGGGGCGGTTGGTTTTGCCGATCAGGATCTCGTATCTGCCGCCGATCTCGTCCCAATCGTAATCTCTTTCCCAGTCGCTGGCAATGACGACGTCGTCGTCTCCGGCACCGAGCATGCCGATCAGCGTACTGCGAAGCCGTGCGGCGGCGGAGCTCACCGTCTTGTCCGCCACGTCGGGACGGACCACCGTATAGACGCCCTTCCCGTCCGCGCCGAGCACGATCGTCTCCTCCTTCTTTTCACAGGAGGCAAACAGGAGCGTCAGGACAAAAAGCAGCAGGGCAAGCGCCCTTATGGTTTGATTCTTTCGCATAATATCCTCCGTCGGTCCGCCCGTGCGGGGGACCGTATTCAGTGATGGGAGCCCGGGAACGCCGGGATCACGCCTTTTTCTTCTTTTTTACGAAAAGGACTGCCGCGCCCGCGATCAGGACCGCTGCGGCTCCGCCGATGCCGAGGATCGCGGGGAGCGAAAGCCCCTCCGGCTCTTCCTCCTCCGGTCCCTTTTCGTCCCCGCTCTGCGTCTCCGCCGCGGGTGCGGCGGGAACGCGCGCCTCCGGATCCGGCTCGCTCTTGCCGGGGATCTCGATATTCTCGTTCTTTTTGTCTCCGGTCCGTCCCGCGATCTTCATCCCGGAGTAATCGTAACCGCCGAGATAGGCAAGGCGGATGTTGTCAAAGCGGATCTCCTCGCCCGCGCACGACGCGGTGTCGATATCGAGCGCGAAGATGCGGATAAAGTCAACGCAGGAAAGATCGATCTCGCCGGTCGGGGTCGCGTCGCTGAAGAGAAGATAGACCGTGTTCCACCCCTCCTCCAGATGCCCGGGCAGCAGTCCGGCAAGGGGCCACGCGAGCTCCTCGTCGTCGCATTTGCCAGAGGAGGTCAGTTCAAAATAAAGCTGGGAGAACGACGAGATCAGATCCTTGTCGGAAACGTAGATCTCCAGCGCGACCGCGTCGCATTCCGAGGCGTCGACCTCGTCGAAATTGTACGCGCAGACGAAGCTGTTCGCCTTGATGCGGTATGCCGCACAGGCGTCGCCCTCCGCCGGATCGTCGCGCTCCAGCGCGAAGGAGCCGAACGCCTTCTCGCAGTCGTTGATCACGATCACGTTCGTTTCGCTCCTCTTCCCTTCGGCGTATGCCGAAAGACCGAGAGATAGCAGGACGCAGAACGTCAGCAGAAAAACGGTGAATTTTTTCATAAGCGATTCCTCCGGATGATAAACAGCGGCATCCTGCCGTCGTTTCCTTTATGTTATAGTATCATATCTTTTCCCGCTTGTCAAGCAAAAGACGGCGGGATCCCGGATGCCGCGGAGGATCACGGTATCCCGGGAAGACCGGGGCCGGATTTTTTTCGTTTTCCCTCTTGCAAAACGCGAACGTTTGTGCTATACTCGTTTTGCACATCGAAGAACATTTGTTCGCTGCCCGGAAAAGGAGGACCCGTATGGAAAACGACCGCTTTCTCTGCATCGATCTCAAGTCCTTTTTCGCCTCCGTGGAATGCGTGGAGCGGGGGCTCGATCCCATGTCGACCAATCTCGTGGTCGCGGACCCCGACCGCACCGAGAGCACCATCTGCCTCGCCGTCTCCCCCTCGATGAAGGCGCTCGGCGTCCGCAACCGCTGCCGCGTCTACGAGATCCCGTCGTGGATCCCCTACATCATGGCGACGCCGCGGATGCAGAAATACCTCGATTATTCCGCCGAGATCAACCGCATCTACCGCACCTTCCTCGCGCCGGAGGACGTCCAGACCTATTCCATCGACGAGTCCTTTCTCGACGTGACAAAATACCTGAAATATTATAAAATGACGGCAAGGGAGCTCGGCGTGACGATCATGAACGAGATCACGCGCCGGCTCGGACTGCGCTCGACCTGCGGCATCGGCACCAATCTTTACCTGACCAAGATCGCGCTGGACATCACGGCAAAGCACGCGCCCGACTTCATCGGGGAGCTGGACGAGGCCGCCTACCGCGAGACGCTGTGGGATCACCGCCCCCTCACCGACTTCTGGATGATCGGCGAGGCGACCGCGCGGACCCTCGGCAGGCACGGGATCTTTACGATGGGCGGGATCGCTGCGGCGCCGCGGGACTGCCTGCACCGCTGGTTCGGCGTCAACGCGGATACGCTGATCGACCACGCGTGGGGGAAAGAGCAGGTCACGATGAAGGACGTCAAGTCGTACCGCCCCAAATCAAAGAGCCTCTCCAGCGGGCAGGTCCTGCCGCGCGACTACTCCTTTGCGGAATGCCGCGTCATCATCCGCGAAATGACCGACGCGCTTTGCCTCGATCTCACGGCGCACGGGCTCGTCACCGAGGCCGTGACGCTCGAGCTCTGCTACGCCTCCCACACCGGACTGCCGCCCGTGCGCGGCAGCGTCTGCCCGCCGCACCCGACCGACTCGGATCTGCTCCTCCTCCCGGCGGTCACCTCCCTCTACGAGTCCATCGTCTCCCGCGCTTCCCCGCTCCGCCGCGTCAGCATCTGCTTCACGCGGGTCCGTGCCGCCGACTGCCGGCAGATCTCCTTTTTCGACGATCCGGCGGACGACGACGAGCACCGGTCGCTCCGCCTCGCTCTGCTCGGCATCCGGAGCCGCTACGGGAAAAACGCCGTCTTCCGCGGGATGGATCTCCTCGAGGGCGCGACGGCACGGGAGCGCAACCGCCAGATCGGCGGGCACAAGACCGGCGTCGGATAAACGGGACGGGCGGCAGCCGTTCACAAACCGTTCATTTGTGTTTTTTTGTGCGTGTTTGACAAATTCACATTTTCCGCATATACTGATAAGCGAGGATGCCCGAAAGGTGGGTAGGAACGGGGCAAGCCTCGGAATGCGGAAACGCATAGCGCCAGGACTGAAATTTCCTCTTTTCAGAGTCAGTTGACGAGGTGGGGGTCGATCGAACCATTCGGCGGATGCCCCCCGGCAGAAGGCTGCCGTCAGGAACCGGCAAACCCTCCCGGCGACGGGAGAAACAGAAACGGCTCCGGCCTTCCGTTCTTTCAAAACAGAAAATGAAAAGAGGTATTTTTTATGTGCGGCATCGTCGGCTGTATCGGTTCCGTCAACGCGGCGGAGTTCCTGATCGAGGGGCTCAAAAAACTGGAATACCGGGGGTACGACTCCTCCGGGATCGCGGTCGTCACGGAAAACGGGATCGTTACCGAAAAAAAGCAGGGGCGCATCACGGCCCTTGAGGAGAAAATGAAACGGGACGGCGTCCCGGCGGGCAGCACCGGCATCGGTCACACCCGTTGGGCGACGCACGGCGTCCCCTCCGATACGAACGCGCATCCCCATTCCTGCCGCCGTGTGACGCTGGTCCACAACGGCATCATCGAAAACCACTATACGCTCCGGCAGGAGCTGATCCGCGAGGGCGACGTCTTCCTGTCCGAGACGGACACCGAGGTCGTCGCGCACCTGATCGACCGGTATTACGTCCCCGGTCATCCGATCGAGGCGATCACGAAGGCGGTCACCCGTCTGCGCGGCTCCTTTGCCCTCGCGATCCTGTTCGCGGACGACCCCGACCGTCTCTACGGCATCCGCAAGGACAGCCCGCTGATCGTCGCCGTCGGCGACGGGGCGCATTACCTTGCCTCGGACGTCCCCGCGATCCTGCATAAAACGAACCGGTATTATCTCCCGGACGACGGGGAGATCGCCGTTCTGACGAAGGACGGCGTTTCCTTCCGCCTCCGGGACGGCACGGAATCCGCCGAAAAAGAGCTACGCGTCGCGGACTGGAACGTCGAAGCAGCGGAAAAGTGCGGATATCCGCACTTTATGCCCAAGGAGATCATGGAACAGCCGGAATCCCTCCGCGCCGCGATCGAGCCCCGCATCGCCGCCGGGATCGACGGCATCCTGAAAGCGGAGCTTCCCGACGTCAGAAACGTCGGGCGGCTGATCATCGTCGCCTGCGGCTCCGCCATGCACGCGGGGCTGATCGGAAAAACGGCGATTGAAACCCTCGGCCGCGTTCCGGTCGAGGTCTGCATCGCGTCCGAGTTCCGCTATTCCAATCCGATCCTCAAAGAGGGCGACGTCGTCGTCGTGATTTCGCAGTCCGGGGAGACCGCGGATTCCCTTGCGGCGCTCCGCCTCGCCAAATCGCGCGGCATCCCCGTCTGGGCGATCGTCAACGCGGTCGGCTCCTCGATCGCGCGGGAGGCGGACCGGGTCGTCTATCTCTACGTCGGGCCCGAGATCGCCGTCGCGACCACCAAGGCGTACACCGCGCAGCTTGCAATCCTCGATCTGCTCGCCATCCGCATCGCAGTCGACCGGGACGCGATCCCGAGAGAGCGCGCGGAAAAACTGCTCGACGCCATGTCCCGCCTGCCCGAGACCGTGCGTCTTCTCTTCAATCAGTTCGACGCGGTCCGCGATCTCGCGAAATTCAACCGGGACGCGGAGCATTCCTTCTTCATCGGCAGAGGACAGGATCACGCACTCTGCTGCGAGGCGTCGCTCAAACTGAAGGAGATCTCCTATCAGCACAGTGAGGCATACGCCGCCGGAGAACTCAAGCACGGCACCATTTCTCTGATCACCGGGGGCACGCCCTGCGTCGCGGTCGCGACAACGGACGCCTTGCTCGAAAAAACGGTCTCCAACGCGAAGGAAGTCAGCGCCCGCGGCGCACGCCTCCTCTTCGTGACCCGAAAGAGCCTGAAGCCGCGGGAGAAGTTCTACCGCGACCTCCTGCTCCTCCCCGACGAGGAGGAATTCGTCATGCCCATCCTCGCGATCGTCCCCCTGCAGTATTACGCCTACTGCACCGCGGTCGAACGCGGCTGCGACGTTGACAAACCCCGCAATCTCGCAAAAAGCGTGACCGTGGAATGATTCATTAAAAACTGAAAAAATCCCGTCCGCACATCGGATAATGCCGATACGCGGACGGGATTCTTGTTCTTTTTTATTCTTCCCAGTTGTGGTAGACCTGAGAGACGTCGTCGGATTCCTCCAGATGTTCGATCAGGTTTCTCATGTTCTCGATGGCTTCCTCGTCGGTCAGGGTGATATAGGAGGAAGGAATCTTATCCTGGTCGGCGGAGATGATCGGGTACTTTTTC
>JAZLIW010000078.1:0-10953 GCA_045617585.1 Eubacteriales bacterium | reverse complement strand
CGCCGCTTCAAGGACGACGTCCGCGAAGTCGCCGAGGGCTACGAGTGCGGTATCGGACTTGCCAAGTTCAACGACCTTCGTGAGAACGACGTCTTCGAGGTCTACGAAATGGTCGAGATCGAGCGCTGAAAATACGGCGCTCCGAACCGATGAAAGAACGTAACGTCACCGGCTTTCTGCCGGTCACTGCCGAAGAAATGAAGGATCTCGGCTGGGACGCCCCCGATTTCGTCTACGTATCGGGGGACGCCTACGTCGATCATCCTTCCTTCGGCCCGGCGATCATCTCCCGGGTGCTGGAGGACGCCGGTTTCCGGGTCGCCATGCTCCCGCAGCCGGACTTCCGTTCGGCGGAGGATTTCCGGCGGTTCGGCAGACCGCGTCTGGGCTTTCTCGTGACCGGGGGCAATATCGACTCCATGGTCGCGCACTATACCGTTTCCGGCAAGAAACGGAACTACGATTACTATTCTCCGGGCGGCAGGACGGGGCTCCGTCCCGACCGCGCGGTCATCGTCTACTGCAACAGGATCAGGGAGGTATACGGTGATATCCCGATCCTGATCGGCGGGCTCGAGGCATCGCTCCGCCGCTTTGCCCACTACGACTACTGGGAGAACAAGGTGCGCCGCGGCATCCTTCTCGATTCCCGTGCCGATATCCTGATGTACGGCATGGGGGAGAAGACGGTCGTCCGCCTCGCCTCTCTCCTCGACCGCGGCGTTCCGGTACGCAAGATCCGTGACGTGCGCGGCACGGTCTACCTTGCCGACGCCGATGATCCGCTCTTTTTCGAGGCGACCGGCGGCTGGACCTTTGAGGAGGTCAGCAACGACAAGGCAAAATACGCGTCCGCCTTTGCCGTCCAGTACCGGGAGCAGGATCACGTCCGCGGAAAAGCGGTGACCGAACGCTACGGGAACCGCCTCCTCGTACAGAATCCGCCGATGGAACCGCTGGAGCGGGAAGAGCTCGACCGGGTCTACGCCCTGCCGTATCAGAGGACGTGGCATCCGATCTACGATAAGGACGGGGGCGTTCCCGGGATCAGTGAGGTCAAATTCTCCGTGACCCACAACCGCGGGTGCTTCGGCGCCTGCAACTTCTGTGCGCTCGCCTTCCATCAGGGCAGGAGCGTCCGCTCCCGCAGCATCGCGTCCTGCGTGGAGGAAGCGAAAAAACTGACTGCGCTCCCCGATTTCAAGGGATATATCCACGACGTCGGCGGCCCGACCGCAAACTTCCGGTATCCCTCCTGCGACCGGCAGAAGGAACACGGCGTCTGCTCCGACCGTAAATGTCTCGCGCCGAAGCCGTGCCCCAACCTGAAGGTCGACCACCGCGAATACGTCGAGCTGCTGAAGGCGATCGAAGCGGTCCCCGGCGTCAAAAAGGTCTTTATCCGCTCCGGGATCCGGTTTGATTACCTGATCTGCGATAAGGACGAGACCTTCTTCCGCAAGCTGGTCAGGGACCACGTCAGCGGACAGCTCAAGGTCGCCCCCGAGCACTGCTCCGACGAGGTCCTGCGGCGCATGGGAAAGCCTTCGGTCGACGTGTACCGCAGATTTACCGAGCGGTATTTCGATCTCAGCCATCGGTGCGGGAAGGATCAGTATCTCGTCCCGTACCTGATGTCCAGCCATCCCGGCAGTACGCTGCGGGACGCGGTGGAGCTCGCGGTCTATCTGAAGAACAATCACTGTACGCCCGAGCAGGTGCAGGACTTCTATCCCACGCCGGGAACGATCTCCACCTGTGAATTCTATACGGGGATCGATCCGCTGACCGGAAAACCGGTGTTCGTGGAGACCGATCCGCATGAAAAGAAGCTGCAGCGGGCCCTTTTGCAGTGGTACAAGCACGAAAACGCTCCGTTGATCCGGGAAGCGCTGATCCGCTGCGGCAGGGAGGACTTGATCGGGTCCGCGCCCGGCTGCCTCGTCCCGGCGGAAAGCAGAACGAGGGGGGAAACCTCGCCCGTCGGCGCGAAAAAAGTCGGAACGGAAAAGAAAACGGAGAAACACGCCGCCCGCACCTCCCTTCCTGCCGAAAAGAGCGGAACGGCAGGGCAGGATAAGCCTTTCCGGCATCAGACCGCGTCGGGGAACGTAAGACCCGGCACGGCACGCGGCACCGGCAGCCGCAAAAACAAACCGCGCGGAAACGGCGGAGGAAAGAAATGATCCCGCTCCCTTCCGACGCGGCAGCAGCCGTCCCCGAATGCCCCGCGTAAACGCGGGAAGCGGCAGAGAACCGCAAAATCCGTCAGAAAGGATCAGACATGAACGATTACAAAAAAACGCCGATCTCCTTCCGCACCTCGATGGGCGGTTATAACAAGGACGACGTCAATCGCTATATCCAGCAGATGCATTTTCAGTTTTCCCGTGCGGAGGAACAGAAGGAAGCGGAGATCACGAAACTCCGTCAGGAACTGTCGTCCAAACAGCAGAACGCGGATGCCGACGGGGAACTGAAGAAAGAAAATGAAGAACTGAAGGCACGCCTGGAGGAGGGATCGGCATCCTCCGCCGCGATGAAAGCGGAACTGGAGGAACTTCGTGCTTCTCTTGCCGCCGCCCGGGAGGAACTGGACGCGGCAAAGGCGACGCTTGAGGAAAAGAGCACCGAGTTTGCCGCTTTCCGTGAAAAGACGGAGGGCGGAGAACGCGAGCAGCTCGCGCAGCGGTATGAGAAGATGAGCTGCCAGCTCGGCGATATCTTCCTGACCGCGAACGCGGATGCCGACCGTATCCGCTCGGAAGCGGAAAAGGAAGCCTCCGGGATCCGCGCCGACGCGGAAAAGCAGGCGTCCGAGCTGATAGACCGCACCAACGAAAAACTGCGCGGGGACATCGAGGACGCGGGCAACCGTCTGCGCGAGGCGTACCGTGCCGCCGCGAACGATTACGAAAAGATCCTCGACCGGATGATGTCCTCCTTCCGTGACGCGGGCGCCGATATGGAAAAGCGCACGGAGGAATTCCGTTCGTCCCTTCTCGGCGAGAAGCACTGACGGGAGGCACGCGTGCCGACGCTCGGTGAAAAGCTGCGCCTCGCGCGAAAAGAGCGCGGCATGACGCAGAAGGAACTTGCGGGAGAGACGATCACGAGGACGATGCTGAGCCAGATCGAAAGCGACAGCGCTCTGCCGTCGCTCCCGACGATCTGCGAACTCGCTGCGCGCCTCGGGATCCCGGTCGGATACTTTCTCTCTGACGGGGAAGAGGCGCAGCACTACCTTGATTGGGGACGTACCGCCCGTGCAAGGGAGCTTTTCCGCGCGGGAAACTACGAGGAAGTGATCCGTGAGGCGGGCACGCTTGCCGACGGCGACGGGGAGAAGACGCTCCTTCTCTCCGCGTCCTGCTACCGTCTCGGGCGCGGGATGATGCAGGAGGGAAAGCTGAAAAGCGCGAGAGGGATGTTTTTGCGCTGTCAGAACGCCGTACAGCGCACCGGGCTCCCGTCCCCTTACGAGCGTCCGGCGGCGGTCTGTCTCGATTTCATCCGTAGGCTGACCGACCCGGAGCAGAAACGGCTCCCGTTCCCCCTCTTTTCCGATCCCGCGTCCGACCCCGGCAGGCTGACGCTGCTGCAGAAGATCAGAGACCTCACGGACGACGGTCTGACCGCGGCTGCGCGCGAACTCATGAAGCGGACGGAAAAAACGCTGCCCGAAGAGAAACTGTATCTCGAAGCGCTGCTTTCTTTCAAGGAAGGCGACTACGCTTCCGCGATCGCAAAGTGCGAGGCACTGCTGAGGCTGGAGCCGGACGTTCCTGCCCGCGTGACCGTCCTTTCCCTTGAGGAGACGGCAGCCGCCGCCGCGGAGGACTTCCGCACCGCGTACCGGTGTACCTCGAGACGGCAGAAGCTCGAAAAAATGTTTCATACGTGATCGGACGTTTCCGCCAGCAGGACGGATCAAACGTACCGATCGCGGGATCCCGATCCATACGCGGTTTTGCTCCCGATCATATGGGAGTAAAACCGCTTTTCTGTTTTTTTGTTTTTCCTTCGTGAGACGTTACCGCCCCTCAAACGACTAATAGGTGAAAGGATAAAAGATCCTTTCGGAAAGGAGAAGGTCAATGGATAACGGTGCCTGCAGCTACCGCCGTTTCCTTGACGGTGACGACAAGGGAATCGTCGAGATCGTCGGAGACTATAAAGACGGTCTTATGCTTTTTCTGAACGGATACGTCCGAAATATTTTCATCGCGGAGGAACTGACCGAGGAGACTTTTTTCCGGCTGATCACGAAAAAGCCGTACTATTCCGGAAAAAGCACCTTTCGTTCATGGCTTTACGCGATCGGTCGGAACACGGCGGTCGATTACGTCAGGCGTCATGCAAAGACGCTTGACACGCCGATCGAAGAGTTGGAAAACTGTCTGATCGAGGAACGGACCCTTGAGGAATCCTACGTCAGGGAAGAAAGAAAGCGTACCGTTCATAAGGCACTTTCCGAACTGCCCGACGATTACAGAACGGTCCTCTGGCTTGTGTTCTTTGAAGGGTTTTCCAACGGGGAAGCCGCCGTGGCGATGAAAAAGAGCGAACGGCAGATCAGGAATCTCCTTTACCGTGCAAAACAGTCAATGAAAACGATTCTTGAAAGGGAAGGGATCACTTATGAAGAGTTCTGAAGAAATGGTAAACAGTCTGCTGGAACGCAGAGATCGGTATGAAGAAGAGAAAAAAAGAAAAAGGGCGGTCGTGCTCCGTGCGGCAGCTTCTGTGTGCTGCGTGTGTCTGATCGCGCTGCTCGGAGTCGGATTGTGGGCAGGCGGAGCGTTCAGCAAGGCCGAGCCGAAGCAAACGCCCGGGCTCACCGAACAGACCACTGATGCGGAAAGCGTCGAAGTTATACCGGTTACGGAGCAGAAGGTACAGACCGAACAGTCCGTTCGTGAAACGGACACCGCCGAAGAGGTGAAATATATCACGATGGGAACGACCGGCGACTGGCCGGTTTACGAAAGCGTCAGAGAACTGTCCGACGCCGGGAACGTGATCGTGTCCGGGAAGATCACGGGTATTTCCTTTGATTTCGTTGACCCGTGCCTGTACACGGAATATAAAATCGAGGTGATCACGTCGTACAAGGGAGACGCGTCAGATACGCTTGATCTGCGCTTGATGGGGGGCATGGAAGGCGTATATATTGACGATCAAAAAGCGGCGCTCGGAGATAAAGCGGGCGAAGGGATCCCGCTCACGGAAAACAGACCGGATCTGGAAATCGGTCAGACTTATCTGTTCGTCCTTCACGAATATGAGAAAGGCAAGGCGACGCTCGTCAATATCGATCAGGGAGCGTATGATCTTTCCGAACCCCTTGTCAAAGACGTGTTCGGCTTCGTTTCCGCAAACGATATCGTTTCTTTCTTCGGGGATGACATAACAACAACTGCCGCGACAACGTGATGATTGCCCAGCTTGCGCAGGTCTATGGAATACAGTATCTTGACCTGTATGACTGCTTTGCCGATGAAAAGGGCTTTTTGCCGGAGGAATATAACGGCGGGGACGGATTGCATATCGGCGGCACCGCATATGTGAAAATGATGGAATATATCGTGATTCACGCTTATCGGTAATTATTAACAAGTATGTTCGCCGAACAACGTCATATCGTTTCATTTCAACGGCGGGCCCCTTCCTAAGTTTTATGTAAAACGAGGGAGGGGGCTTTTTGCGTTTCTTCTTTCGATACCGTAAAAAACAAAAAGATTTCTCCGTTTACATTTTTTCTCTTGACAAGGAAAGCAAAAAGGTGTAAAATTACACCATAAGAAACGAAACTACACCGGACAGAGGTGAAGAATACGGAAAAAACGGAAATGATCAGGATCTGTGACCGGAAGCTGAAGCTCGTGCGCGCCGAATACGGGTATTCGCAGGAGCGGATGGCGGCGGCACTCGGGCTCTCCAAAAAGACGCTCCTGGAGATCGAAAAAGGGCGGTCCTCTCTCGGCTGGACCGGGACCGCGGCGCTTTGCGCGGTCTTCCGCTCCAGTGAGGTACTTGCCTCGTCGTTCGGCTGCGACCCGGCGGAGCTTGCCGCCGCGCTCGCGCTCGACGGGTTCGTTCCCGCGCGGCATTCTTCTGCGGGACCCTTCTGGACGCCCGTCTCGGACGATCACGGCTGGGTCGTCGTGCAGAACGTCATCTCGCAGCACTACCGTCTGTTTTCACCTGCCGGGGAGCTCGTCGCCGCGTCTTTCGATCCGGACGAGCTTCGCACGCAGATCCCCGACGAAAAAAACGAGAAAGGAACGTGACGCAATGAACGCATTTGAGATCTTTTTATTATTGCTGTTCCTGCTGGGTCTGACGATCCTGACGGGAAGTGCGCTCTCGCAGGCATCCGCCGCAAGGCGGGAGATCAGGAATCTCCGTGCAGAGCTCGATTGGCTGCGGCGCAGACTGGACCCTCCCGCTCAGCCGCAGCAGCAATACCGTCAGCCGCCGCAGGAGCAGACACGCCCCATAGTACCCGCAGGGAACGAACGGACGGCTGCGGCAACGTATACCGCTCCTCCCGTTTCCGTCTGTCCGCCGGAAGGGAACCGTGCGCCCGCTGCCGCAAGGGAAACGGGAAAAGGAAACCGCGGCGAGTTCTTCGTCGGCAAGATCATTCTCAGCGTGACCGCAGCGGTGCTCGTTTTTATCGGTCTCATCTATCTTGCGCTCGACGATAAGGACGGTATCCCGGACTGGATCCGCATCGGCTCCATGTTTGCCGTTTCCGCGATCTGCCTGATCTCCGGTCTTTTCATGGGCAGAAAGAAGCGGGATAACTTCAATCTCGCTTTGACCGGGTGCGGCGTCGGCTCTCTGTTCATCGCCATCCTTCTGACGCATATCTGGTTCGGCTATATGGCTGATTGGGCGGCGTTCTGCCTGCTCCTTCTCTGGAGCGCCGCCGCGCTGTATCTGACGCGCCGCACCGACTCGCTCCTTCTCTCCGTCATCGCCCATATCGGGATGGTTGCCTCGATCTGCTGCGGCTTCTCGCTCGGTCTCTCCGACGATAAGCTCATCCTTCTGCTCGTGTACCAGTTCGCGTCGAGCGCGGTCCTGATCGTCGGCAATATGCTCTGCTACCGCCGCACGTATCACGTCGGTCTGCTCGTTTCGCTTGCCATGACCGCGGCGGCGGGCGGCTTCATGTGGATGAAGTTCACGCCCCGGATGGAATCGGACGCGTTTCTCTTCAATTCCGAGCTGCCGATCTGGCTGATCGCCCTCGCTTTCTATCTGCAGTTCATCGCCGCGACCTATCTTTCCTATCTGCTTTCGGTCTCCGCTGCACGTCTGAAGAACGAAACGCACGCCGCGGTCGTTCACGCCGTCAACAAAGTGCTCTGGCTCGCATCCGCGGGTGTCAACTTCTGCCTTACGACCTTCAACGTCCTCGTGCCGCTCGTTTCCGGCGGGATGCCGTACAGCGAGGTGCCGCGGTTCTCGGTGATCCGGTGGAAGTGCTTCCTGATCGAGGTCGCCGCCGCGATCGTGATATGGATCGTCCATCTGTGCGTGACCGATCTGTTCCGCACGCGCCTTTCCTTCCCGCGCCCGCTCGCAAAGATCTCCTCTCTCCTGACGGGGATCGGGATCACCGTGCTGATGCTTTGGCTCTCCGCGTTTGCCGGCGACTGCCGGGAGGTCAGGTTCGAGCTTCTGCTGCTCTCGGTCCCCGCGCTGATCCTCCTCGTTTATTCCCGCGTTTCGGGGGAACCCGGCATCAAAAGGTTTTCGTACCTTCTTCTCGCGGTCGATTATTTCTCCCTGACGGTCGGCGGCTACGAGTATCTGATCCGCCGCACGGGACAAGGCGGGCTCTTATATGCGCTGCTGTATTTCGCCGTGCCGCTTGCCGCCGTCCTTCTCGACTTCTTCTTTTCGGATACGGAATACCGGTAGAAGACGAGCGTTTTTATCCGGCTCTTCACGCTTTTCGTGACCGAGTTTTCCTATATCGGGATCTGCGTTTCGATCCCCGCACTCCGGGACTACCGGGGGATGGGGATCTTCTCGCTGAACCGCACGCTGATTCCCATCGGGTTGAATTTGCTGCTCCTCCTCTGCTATCTCTTCCGCTTTGACCGTCCGACCGTGACGCCGCCCGCTCACAGAAAGACCGTGTGGACGCCGGTGCGGGTCGTCCTTCTGATCAACGAACTGGTGCTTCTGATCGTCAGCGCGGCAGTGATCGCCGAAGACGCGTTCTATTGGCTTGAGGTGCTTTTACAGACGGTCCTGTTCGCCGTCTCGCTCGCGCTTGCTCTCTGCCGTTCCGGAGAGTTCGTCCGCTCTTCCGGGGAAGGGCTCGCCGGGAACGGGTTCCTCGCCGTCCTTTCGGGGATCAAATTCACCGTGCTCGTGATGTGCTTCCTCTGCGGGACCGCCGGCGTGATCGACTCGCGCTACGCCTTCTCGGTCGCGTGTATGCTGACGGCGCTCGCTGCCGTTGCCGTCGGTTTCCTCATCCGGTCGAAGGCCCTGCGTCTGTGGGGACTGCTCCTCACGATCGCCTGCGTGCTGAAACTCGTGACCTACGATATGAGCGGGGCATCGACGCTCACGCATATGTTCTCCTTCATCCTCGGCGGCGTAATCTGCTTCGCCATCAGTGCGCTCTATACCGTCGCGGAGAAAAAACTGCTCGGAAAAGAGAGCGAAAAGACGCAGACCCGCTGACTTTTTCCCGCGGATCAGAGAAAAAACAAAGCCGTTTCATTGACGGACGCTCTGATAATTGTACCGCGGTCTGCAGGGCATCCTTCAAAGAGAAAAATGAAGTCCGTCCTTCCGGTCTCAAACTGCCGGAAGGACGGACTCGTTTCTTTCAAAGGAAAAGTTATTCTGCCTGCTCCTGTCCCGTGGGAACGACGGTGACGAACCGGACGGAGGTCATGACGGATGCCGGAGAGACGCCTCCTGCCGCGATCGCGTCGACCGTATCCATGCCCTCGATCACCTTGCCGAACCCGGCATACTGACCGTCAAGAGAGGAGACGTATTTGTCGGAGAGAACGATAAAGAACTGGGAGGTCGCGGAATTCAGGTCGTCGGAGCGGCGCGCCATCGAGATCACGCCGCGGGTGTGGGAAAGCTCGTTCTTCACGCCGTTGAGCGCAAACTCGCCCTTGATCTTCTTCCCGGAGCCGCCGGTGCCGTTGCCCTCGGGGTCACCGCCCTGGATCACGAAATCCCGCACGATGCGGTGGAAGGTCAGCCCGTCGTAGAAGCCGCGCGCTGTGAGATCCTGAAAGTTTTTGACCGTGATCGGAGCGACGTCGGGGTAGAGCTGTACGATGATCTCGCCCTTGTTCGTCGTGATCAGGATGAAATCGGTAGGCTCGTCGCTCAGCGTGTAATCGTAATCCTCCTCGGGCAGATGCTCGGTCGGCGCAGCGGGAGAGGGAGGGACGTCCTCCGTGGTCTTCGGCGCGCAGGCAGGAAGCAGGACCGTGAGGAGAAGAAGCGTAAGTACGAGAATGCGTTTCATGGGTCGGTACCGTCTTTCTTTATTATTTGTTGACTCTATTATACCATACGCGTGACGGGTTGTCAATCCGTCGCGAGCACGGATTTCGACGCATAACCGCACCCGTTTCCGACTACAATAGAAAGGGGGAGGTGATGCCGTGCACCGAACGGATTCCGCGGCGGAAAAAGCGTTCGTACTGTTTCTCGGCGCCCTTGCGGTCTGGGCGTTTTTCCGGTTTTTGTGGCAGCCGCTTCTGCCGTTTCTCACCGCGTGGGCTGCCGCCTGCCTGCTGGAACCGCTGCTTCGGCGGCTGACCGAAAAGACGCGCCTGCCGCGCCGCGTTTTGGCGCTGACGCTGCTGCTGCTTCTGACGGGCGTTCTATGCTTCGTGCTCGGCTTTCTCGCCGATACAGCGGCTGACGAGCTGCGCTCCCTCGCGGGAGACCTGCCGGGGCAGCTCGAGGCGCTGCTCGACCGGGTGAAAGAAAAACTGTCGTCCCTCGGCTTTTCCGGGACCGACCGATTCCGCTCCGCCACGGAGGCGATCGTGAACGGCGTCCTTTCCTCGGTCTCCACGGCGATCCCCGGCGCGGTCAGCGCACTGTTCACCGGTCTGCCCGATCTGATGCTTTTCACGGTCGTCTTCTTCGTTTCCTGTTTTTATTTCTGCGTCGATCTGCCGCGGCTTCACGCCGGGATCGGGAGCCTTCTGCCCGAGACCTGGGGGAATTCCCTCCGCAGGATCCGTCACAACGCCGGGAAGACCGTGCTGCGCTGCCTCCGGGCGTACCTGATCCTGATGCTCCTGACCTTCGCGGAGCTTTACGCCGGGTTTCTGCTCCTGCGCGTCGGTTACCCGATGACCGCGGCTTTTCTGACGGCGCTCGTCGATCTTCTGCCGATCCTCGGGGTCGGCACGGTGCTCGTTCCGTGGGCGCTGTACTGTCTTCTGACCGGGGACGCGTTTACCGGGATCGGTCTGTTGATCCTGTTTGCCGCGGTCACCCTTGTAAGGCGGGTCACGGAGCCGAAGCTGCTCGGGCAGGGACTCGGTCTCCATCCGCTCGTGACGCTGATCCCGATCTACGCGGGCTACCGTCTGCTCGGCGTTGCGGGAATGCTGCTCCTGCCCGCCGCGGTCATCACCGCCGCAGACCTGATGCGGGAAAGAGCAGGGGAACAAAATGAAAAAAAGGGGATGCCCCGCTGAAGCGGAACACCCTCTTTTGTTTTTCGGAAAATCAAAGTGAGCTTGCTCCGATGAATTCCCGGAGCCGCGGATTGTCCCCGTCGAACACGTCCCCGGGAGACCCCATCGCGGCGATCCTGCCGCCGTCCATGAAGATCACACGGTCAGAGATGTTGCGGGCGAAGCTCATTTCGTGGGTCACGACGACCATCGTCATCCCCTTCTTTGCCAGCATCTTCATGACCTCCAGCACCTC
>JAZLIW010000077.1:0-7397 GCA_045617585.1 Eubacteriales bacterium | reverse complement strand
AAGGTGAGGATCCCGTAATGGAGCGCAAGTATGCGGACGGCGATCTCATCACCGTTACCTGCTACGCACAGCTCAACAGCGCCGCGCTCAACACCGACGTTGAAAAAAATACCGTGAACCTCGAATACTCCAGCAATCCCTACACCACCGATACCAAGACAACTCCCGATCACACCGTTTACGTTTACGATTTCGAGATCGACATCGACAAGTTCACCGGCACCGACACCAAGCTGGAAGGCGCTAAGTTCGTCCTTTACAGACTGAACGCTTCGGGTGCCAAGGAATACGCCAAGATCGACGCGAGCACCAAGGCAGTCACCTGGTACGCTCTTGACACCGCCAACGAGGAGACCCTCGAGCAGGCGATCGCCGCCTCCGAGGTCACCGAGGTCGTCCGGAAACGCGGTCAGGACGTGACCGTCACCTCCACGATCTACAACAAAGTCAAGTACAACGCCTACTACTACATCGGCGTCGTCACCCGCAACGTCTCCTACGATGAATTCATGAACATCCGTCAGTTCCAGAAGGAGACCGGGATCCAGGTCATCTATCCCGCCGTCGAGAAGAAGGACATCTACGTTACGATGAAAGAGGCGGATGCCAAGAAGGTCAACGAAAACTCGAACCTCTGGTATCAGTGCAGCGACACCAAGGGCACGCCGATCCTCGACGATAACGGTGAGTTCATTCCCGCTTACAGCACGAACCCCAATGCCGAAGTCGACAAAGAGCACGAGCAGTACCGCTACGGCGCGGACGATCTGCGGATCGCGTCCGACCCCGGCAACTATATCTACAGCATCGCGAAGAGCGGCTCCGTGCAGCTCCGCGTCTGCTACTACAACTTCTATCAGTACCAGCTCTGGAAGACGAGCGGCGGCGAAAGCTATCACGCGCCGCTGTACCTCTTCGGTACCAACAGCATGGGGCAGGACCTCTTCTGCGCCATCGGTATCGGTGCCCGCTTCTCCCTGATCTTCGCGATCCTCGTTTCCGCCATCAACCTGACCATCGGCGCGATCTACGGCGCGATCCAGGGTTACTACGGCGGCTGGATCGACCTGATCCTCGACCGTATCTCGGATATCCTGTCCGGCGTACCGTTCGTGGTCGTGACCACGCTCTTCCAGCTTCATCTTGCCAAAAAGGTGGGTGCCGTCCCGTCCTTCCTCTTCGCTTTCGTGCTGACCGGATGGATCGGCATGGCTGCCCTGACGAGAAAGCAGTTCTACCGTTTCAAGAGTCAGGAGCACATCCTTGCCGCGCGTACCCTCGGTGCGGGCGACTGGAGGCTGATGTTCAAGCACATCTTCCCGAACGCGCTCGGCACGATCGTGACCAGCTGCGCGCTCGTGATCCCCGGGGTCATCTCCTCCGAAACGAGCCTTACCTACCTCGGTATCGTCAATCTTTCCGCCTTTGCCGGAACGAGCCTCGGTACCCTGATGGAGCAGGGACAGAAGAGTATGACGACCTCCCCCCACGCGATGCTGTTCCCGGCGATGTACTTCTCGCTGCTGATGATCTCCAGCAACCTGTTCGGCAACGGTCTGCGTGACGCGTTCAACCCGACGACGAGAGGAGCGGAAGGATAATGGAAAGCAAAGACGTAAAGCTTCACGTTGAAAATCTGAAGATCTCCTTCCGTACCAACGACGGTAAACTGCAGGCGGTCCGTAACATCGGCTTCGACCTGATGGAAGGGGAGACGCTGGCGATCGTCGGCGAATCCGGTTCCGGCAAGTCGGTCACCTCCAAGGCGATCCTCGGCATCCTCGCCGGGAACTCGATCGTGGAGGACGGCTCTATCATTTACGACGGCAAAGACCTGCTCAAGATCAACGAGGAGGACTTCCACCACATCCGCGGTGACAAGATCTCGATGATTTTCCAGGACCCGATGTCTTCCCTGAACCCGATCATCCGCATCGGCAGACAGCTGACTGAGGCAATGATCCTCAAGGGCAATGCAAGACAGAAGGAAAGCCGTACCAACCTGAACACCTATATCGACCGCCTGAAAAAGGCGATGATCCTTGCCTGCGCGCAGAACGATCCCGCGAAGAAGAAGGAGATCGAGGACAAGTGCCGCGCCTTCACGCAGTTCGAGTACAAGCATCTCGAGCTTGAGGGCGAGTACAACAAGGCGCATACCTCCGCCGAGGAAACCGTGGGTGAGCTGCCCGACCTGATCGTCGAGCTGAACAAGACCGCGGCGCAGGACCTGCCTTACCGGATCAAGACGATCTGCAAGAACGCCCTGCTCACGGTCCACAAGTACGTCGTTTCCGCGCGTGCAGACGAACTGAAGAGAACGGTCGAGGCGCTCCGCGCCCTCGGCAAGCCGGTCAACACGCCGGAATACGATTCCGCCGCGGCGCCGCTGCTCGCTTCTCTGCAGGACATCCTGAACGAGGCGCTGACCTATCCCATGCCCAACTTCTTCGCAATGGGGTATTACGTCCAGTTCTCCGGTCAGCCCGTCCCGGAAATGCCCGTCCCCGACCTGAACGTGTTCTTACGTGCTTATCTGGACGATCACTTCATGCTCGACTTCCTGAAGGACACGGAGAAGGCGCTTGCCTGTTCCGCCGATCAGTCCTACCGCGAAAAGGAAGAGGCGATCGCCTGCCTCCTTCAGTACCGTCCCGTATTTGACGGGGAGACGCTGGACAAAAAGGAATGCGGCAAGGCGGTCAAGACCCTATCCAAAGAAGTCGGTGAAAGCATCGACAAGCTCGAGATCAGGAAAGACAGCATGATCTGCACCTTCGGTCCCGCTTTGGAAGCGACCGTGAATAAGTATTTCCACGGCGTGGAAATGAACCCGAAGGAAGAAAAGCGCTTCGCGAAAGAGACCGCAAAATACGAGGCACTTTGCGCGAAGGGAAAAGAACCCGACTGGAAGGTCGTCGCAGCCGCGGTGACCGATCTTGACGCAACGCAGAAGAACATCCTTCGTCAGATCGACGGACTGATCGGGCATTACCGCGAACTCCTTGCCGCGCGCGAGACCCGGAACTATTCCGAGGAAGCGGTCGGCATGATCGACTACCTGAAGGCCTGCGCCAGCGGCGTCGTCAAGAAGGTCACGCCCTCTCTTGCCAAGAACCGCGCGATCAAGCTGATGAAGGAGGTCGGCATCTCCGAGCCCCGTACCCGCTTCAAGCAGTATCCGTTCGAGTTTTCCGGCGGTATGCGGCAGAGGATCGTCATCGCGATCGCGCTTGCAGCCGACCCCGATATCCTGATCTGCGACGAGCCGACGACGGCACTGGACGTGACGATCCAGTCTCAGATCCTCGAACTGATCAACGACCTCAAGCGGGAACGTCATTTGTCCGTTATCTTCATCACGCACGACCTCGGCGTCGTCGCGAACATGGCGGACCGCATCGCGGTCATGTATGCCGGCAAGATCGTGGAATACGGTACCGCCGCAGACGTTTTCTACGAATCGGCGCATCCGTACACCTGGGCACTGCTTTCCTCGATGCCTGATCTTGACACCAACGAAAAACTCGAGGCGATCCCGGGCACCCCGCCGGATATGCACTATCCGCCGGTCGGCGACGCTTTTGCCGCGAGAAACAAATACGCGATGGAGATCGACTTTGAACAGCAGCCGCCGATGTTCCGCATCAGCGACACGCATTACGCCGCGACCTGGCTGCTCCATCCCGACGCACCGAAGGTCGAACGTCCGCAGGTCATCACCGACCGGATCGAGCGTATGAAGAAGAGAAGGGAGGCACAGCGCCGTGACAAATCAGAATCTGCAGAATGAAACGGATGAGCGCGAGGTCCTTCTGAAGGTCGAGCATCTCTGCCAGTATTTCGGAAGCAACAAGGCGGTCGACGACGTCAGCTTCGATATCAAAAAGGGTGAGGTCTTCGGCCTCGTCGGCGAATCCGGCTGCGGCAAGACCACGACCGGGCGTACGATCATCAAGCTTTATGACGCGACCTCCGGCAATGTCTATTTCAAGGGTCAGCGCATCGTCGCCGGGACCCTTGCCGACCAGAACCTGATCAAGGAAGCGAAGAAGCGCATCGCCGCGCTGAAAAAAGATCCCTCCTCCTCCGCTGACGCGGAAGCCGAGATCGAGAAGCTGAATCTTCTGATCAAGGAGCGGAAGGAAGCGATCAGGCAGGCGCAGTTCGATCACAAATACTGCGACCGGGAATACTCGAAGCGGCTGGTCGAACAGCTGACCGCAAAGTATCAGGTGGAGCTTGCCGCCGCGCCCGAGGACAAGAAAGCGGAGCTCACCGCAAAGTATAGGGAAGACGTCCGCAAGGCGAAGAAGACCAAGCTGATCACCCGCATTCAGATGATCTTCCAGGACCCGGCTGCTTCTCTGGATCCCCGTATGACCGTCCGCGAGATCATCGCGGAAGGGCTGGTCATTCAGGGCGAGAAGAACAAGGAGGTCATTGACGAGGCGGTCTACGGGGTTCTCGAGCGCGTCGGTCTCGTACGTGAGCACGCGAGCCGTTACCAGCACGAGTTCTCCGGCGGTCAGCGTCAGAGAATCGGCGTCGCCCGTTCGGTCGTCATGCATCCTGACCTCATCATCGCGGACGAACCGGTCTCCGCACTCGACGTCTCGATTCAGGCGCAGGTCATCAACCTGCTGAACGAGCTCCGTCACGAAATGGGTCTGACCATCCTGTTCGTCGCGCACGACCTTTCGGTCGTCAAGTATTTCTCCGACCGGATCGGCGTCATGTATTACGGAAAAATGGTCGAGCTTGCCTCTTCCGACGAGCTCTTCCTGAACCCCCTGCATCCCTATACGCAGTCGCTGCTGTCCGCGATCCCGCTGCCCGACCCGGAATACGAGAAGGGGAGAAAGAGGATCGAGTACAAGCCGCTGGAGGTCCACGATTACAAGACCGACAAGCCCTCGATGCGGGAAATCAAGCCCGGGCACTTCGTTTACTGTAACGACGCCGAGTTTGAAAAGTACCTGAAGATCCTGAAATAATGGAGCGCGAAAAGCTCGCGAAATGGGCGGTCCCCGCGGGACTTGCCGTCGTGCTCTTCCTGCTCTGTGCCTTTCTCAAGGGACTGTTTGCCGCGGAGGACGCAAAGACCGCCGTGGGGTTGATCGCCGATTGCTTTACGCTTCCAGGCGCCGTGCTCGGCGGCTTCGGTCTGCTCACTTGGATCGCCTCGTTCGGGCAGTTCGACCTGCTCTCCTACGGGACGAAACAGTTCTTCGGTCATTTCATTCCTTCTCTTTCCAAAGACCTTCCCCCGCACTTTTACGAGTATCGGAAGGAAAAGGAAGACAAGGGAAGAGCGTGGCTGAAGGAAACGACCGCCGTCGGCGGGATCTGTATGGGGCTGGCGCTGCTCTGCGTTCTGCTCTACGCAATTCTGTGAAATCAAAAAGGACCGTGACGAACGGTCCTTTTTTGTGTCAGAAGCGGATCTCCATGCCGTCGTACGCGGCAAGCGCACCGAGCGAAGCGGCGGTCATTTCCAGTTCCGCGTGGGAACGGTGCAGGGAAGGGGCGATATGGGAGAGGCAGACGCGCGTCCGGTCACCGATGACGCCGAACGTGCGCAGGGAGGGGAGCAGGACGCGGAGCATGGGGATGCTGTTATGCTCCGCGGCGCGGTAGTCGCCCTCATAGTCCCCGACCGTCGCGTCGGCGACGATCAGATCCGCGGCAGCGTTTTTCAGATAATAGTAGGTCTCGTTTTCGATCCACGCGCCGTCGAGCGCGTAGAGCAGCTTTTTGCTCCCGATCTCAAAAAGAAGCCACTGCGGCGCGGCCTTCGGGTCGTGATTCGCCTTCAGCCCGGTGACCGTGACGCCCGGCGCGACGGGGCAGGGACGGTATTTCTCCATCCGCAGGACGGTGACGTTTTCTGTCTTCGGGAGGACGGCGTCCTCGCTGATCCAGAGGCGGAGCCCGCCCGTGCGGTTCGCGGCGGCAAGCTGACGGACGTGCGCCGGGTCAAAATGATCGGCGTGCGTGTGCGTGACGAAAAGATCGGTGATCGTGCCCGGGTCGATCCCGGCGATGCGAAGGGAATCGGGTGTGTGCGTGCCGCAGTCGATCAGGAAACGCCCGTCGAGCAGCGCCGACGAGGAGCGCCGCGCGTCCCGGTCGAAGCGGTCGGCAAGATCGGTCCTCAGCCGCGGTGAAAAATCTGCGGCGCAGGTACCGAGAAAGCGGAGCACGTGCGTGTCCGGCGCATGGAATTCATGCTGATCCATATCAGATCTCCTTCCCGTGATCAGAGAGTATCCGCCGCGCGGAGGATCGCGGCGGTCACGGCGTCCGCACAGAGCGCGATGCCTTCCTCCGTCAGATGGATCCTGTCGTCGGCGCGGATATAGCGCGGGATATCGGTGCTGAGCGGGGTATAGAGATCGTTGATCTCCGCGCCGAGCGCCGTCAGCGCCGGGACCACCTCGCGGTTGAAGCGGCGGATATCCTCGTTCCGGTTATAGACGTTCTCTTCCCGGACCGGGGTCGTGGTCGCGAAAATGATCTTACCGACGCCTTTCGTCCTCAGCACCTTCGCGATCCGGACCATCGTTTTTACGTACACGTCGACGTCGGTGAAGGTCCCGTCTCCGAACAGATCGCAGGAATCCCAAAGGCCGTTGTTCCAATGGACGATATCGGCCCCTTCCAGCGCGTTCGACCAGTCAAAGAGCCCGCGCAGCGTGTGCTGCGCGTAACGGCAGTTGTCGGCGGGCTGCCAGACCTCCGCTTTTCCGCGCAGATTCTCCGCGACCCTGCTCCCGTAGCCGATCTGCCGGATGGAGTCGCCGAGCAAAACCGTTTTGAACATGATAACGCCTCCTCTGTTTCTTTCCGCCATTGTACCATATTTCCCGCGGAAATGCAAGAGCGAAGCCGGAAAGGATCGCAAGGAAGCAACGTAATGTCCGGATAGGTCTCTGCATTTTCCTATTTGCTTACCGCTGCCTTTGTAACACCAAGCGCTGACGCACATTCTTCTTGTGTCATACCGAGTTCCTTGCGCTTGTTTTTTATCACACTTCCGATAATTAAACTTTCCATACAAAATACTCCTTTCTTTTTGTAATTACAGTATAGCAAAAATGTCATGTAGTAAAGAGATTGTTGATTGATTTTGTATCTTGTCAGGAAACTTCGGCGTAAATTCAAAAGCGAGGGCTCGTGACCCTCGCTTTTTGCTCAAATGATTAACCGATTTCTTGGATTTTCTTTTTCAAAAACGTTCTGTATGAATCCCATGCGGCACTTGCATTAAACAAATCCAAAAGGTCAAGCGCACGCTTGTATTCGTTTTTTGCATTGGCTAATTCGCCTTTATCAACCATATCCTCAGCGATACGTGCCTGCATTTCGACAAGAATTTCAATGGAATTTCCACG
>JAZLIW010000076.1:0-60242 GCA_045617585.1 Eubacteriales bacterium | reverse complement strand
TAGTCAAGATTCTCCTGATCGTCATCTTCTTTGCCGCGATGCTGTTCGTCGGCATCATGTCCCGCCGCTCAAGCCGCGGCGTGGACGGCTTCGTCCTCGGCGGACGCGCCGTCGGCCCGTGGCTGACCGCGTTCTCCTTCGGCACGTCTTACTTCTCCGCGGTCATCTTCATCGGATACGCGGGACGCTTCGGCTGGAACTTCGGTCTGGCGTCCACGTGGATCGGACTCGGCAACGCCTTCATCGGCTCGCTGCTCGCGTGGGTCGTGCTGGGACGCCGCACCCGCGTCATGACCCAGCACCTCGGCAGCCGCACCATGCCCGACTACTTCGGTCTGCGGTATGAATCCCGCGCACTGCGCCTCACCGCCGCCGTGATCGTGTTCATCTTCCTGATCCCCTACACCGCCTCGCTGTTCAACGGACTGTCCCAGCTGTTCACGTCGGCGTTCCCGGGCGTCAGTTACGCGTGGTGGGTCATCATCATGGCCGTGCTGACCGGTGTGTACGTCATCATCGGCGGCTACATGGGTGCCGCCGTCAATAACTTTATTCAGGGAATGATCATGCTGGCGGGCATCGCCGCCGTCATCGGCGCGGTGCTGGCGGATCAGGGCGGCATCGGAGAAGCGATCGCGCGGCTCTCCGCCGACTCCGTGACCACCGCGCAGGGCACCGTTTTCTCGGGTGCCTACGCCTCCTTCCTCGGCCCTCAGCCCCTGCAGCTCCTCGGCGTGGTGATCCTCACCTCTCTCGGGACCTGGGGACTGCCCCAGATGGTCGGGAAATTCTACGCCATCAAGGACGAGGGCGCCGTCCACAAGGGAACGGTCATTTCCACCGTGTTCGCGCTGATCGTCGCGGGCGGCTGTTACTTCCTCGGCGGCTTCGGCAGACTCTTTGCAGGAGAGATCGCCCTGACGGAAGCGGGCGTTCCCCAATCCTTCGACAACATCGTCCCCACGATGCTGAACGCGGTCACGAGCCGTCTCGGCGTGCGCGGCGACTGGCTCATGGGGCTCGTGCTGATCCTGGTGCTTTCCGCCTCCATGTCCACGCTTGCCTCCCTCGTCATGACCTCCGCCTCCACCGTCGCGTTGGACCTCGTGGCGGCGGTGCGCAAAAAGAAGGCGGCACGTGAATCCCGGGATATGCTTCTGATGCGCGTGCTGATCGCCGTTTCCATCGCCGTGGCGGCTGCCATCGCCATCCTGACGGCGTACGATAAGGAGATGGCCGGGCGGCTGTATATCTCCGACCTGATGGGCATTTCCTGGGGCACGCTGGCGGGCTGCTTCCTCGCGCCCTTCCTGTACGGTCTGTTCTGGAAAAAGACCACCCGTCCCGCGGTGTGGGCTTCCTTCATCACCGGTCTCGGCATTACCATGACGGAGTTCGTCCTGACCTCCGTACTGGGCATCCGCTTTGAAAACGCCCCCCTTGCCTATTTCTTCAATTCCGCCATCAACGCGGGAATGCTCGCCATGCTGGCAGGTCTCGTCGTCGTCCCCGCGGTCAGCCTCCTGACCCGGAAGGCGGTGCCGGAAAACGTGGACGGGATGTTCTCCTGCTACGACCGCACCGTCACCGTTCCCGTCAGCACTTCCCTCAGCAAAGAGGACTGACCCGCGAAATGAACGCGCGAAAACCCGGCACGGAGATCCTTCGGGGATCCGTGCCGGGTTTTTCTTCAAACGAGAATGGTTTCTTCGGCGTCAGCGGGTAACCGTATAGGAAAAGCCGCTGTCGGTATACGTGTAGGTCGCGCGCTGGTAAGTGAATCTGACCGTTTCCGCCTGGGTGAAACTGTCCGACCCATGGCCGTCGGACGCAGATCCGACGCTGATCACGACCGCATCCTCGTACCGGACGGAATAGTATTTTTCAAGCGTACCGTTGCTTCCCATGCGGTAGAAGTCGGCAGTGATCTCAAGCAGTTCGCCGGTCGACAGGAACTTGCGGAAGAGAACGGAGGTATTATCGAGCGCGTGTGTAAAGGACGCGGGAAGGAACTTGTTTCTCCCCATGGGATACCCGCTTTCCTCGTCGTAGGGGACCTCGATCCCTTCTTCGAAGGTGAGCGCCTCAATGGCGTTTTTCAGTTCTCCGGAAAGACGGTTCTCCGCGGAACGGACCTCCCCCGTAACCATGCCGTTCACGTAGAGGAGCACGCCCGCACCGTTCAGTGAATTCACGGCGGAACCGAGTGTGCCGGAGGAGAAAAGGCCGGGCGAAGAAAGCTTCCCGCTTTCCGCTTCGGTTTCGTTTACGGTTTCGTTTTCCGCGGTGGATTCGTCGACAGGAAGATCGGTATTCCCTTTCGTTTCCGTGCATCCGCCGAGGGCGAACGGAATGAGCAGTGCGAGCAGAACAATAACGGCAGTTAATTTTTTCATTTTGTGTTTCTCCTATACTTTTTTCGTTCTTTCCGTATCGTAACGTATCTGCCGGGCACACCGTCTTTTCAGGTGCCCCGGGACGCGGGATCATGTCCGGGAGTGCCCGGCGCTTTTTTTGTCCCTTCACACTCAATACCTCGCGCGGGGATGAAATATTACGTCGGGACCGAATTTTTTTATTTTTTTTGTGATCCTGCCCGAAGCGCCGGTCTTCCGCGGGTTTGACGGAGGACGGCGGCATCCGTCTTGACTTTTCCGCCCGCGTATAGTATGATAAAGTCGTCAAGGCGTACCGCAATCATCCCTCTCTCGTCCTGTGGGCGGGGGACAACGAGTGCGACTGCGCCGTGAACTGGGCGGGATGGAAGCGCGACCCCAATGAAAATATCTTCACCCGTGAGGCTATTTCAAGGGGAATTATTATAAAAGCTCGGTCTGCCACTTCGCATCTGAGACCGGCTACCACGGCTGTCCCTCTCCCGCCTCCCTGAAAACCTTCCTCGCGCCCGGGGCTCTGTATCCGATCTTCGACGGGCGCGGCGTTCCGAACGCGGACTGGCTGGCGCACGTCTCGTGTATGCGGACGGATATGAGCGATCCCTACGCCTACCGGATCTGCCTGATGCGGGATCAGGTCCGGACGCTATTCGGCTGCGTGCCGGATACGCTCGAGGATTTTGCGCGGATGAGCCAGATCTCGCAGGCGGAGGCGAAAAAATACTTCATCGAGCGGTTCCGCGTCTCACGCGGCAGGAGAAACGGCATTATCTGGTGGAGCCTCATCGACGGCTGGCCACAGGTCTCCGACGCCGTCGTGGACTACGGATACACGAAAAAGCTCGCCTATCACTATATCAAAAGGACGCAGCAACCGGTCCTGTTCGCGTTCGACGAGCCGGACGGCGGCACCGCCGTTTCCGGCAAAAGCCACTATATCGCCGACATCCGGGGAACGGCGTACGCCGACTATCTGAAAGCCCTGCGCTCCTGCGGCTTTGACGAGTGGGAGGGCTTCCCCGAAGAAATCTGACGCGGCAGCGCAAAAAACCGATCCATGACCCGAAAACGACGCATGGGATATGGTATCCTGTGATCGGAAGAAAAAAAGAGGATTGCCGAACGGACCGAAGGAGGGACAGATCGATGGAAACCGGCGGATCGCTTTCGTATTACGTTACCGTACGGTTAAACGGGATCACGCTGCCGGACCCGTATCTGTGCCCTGACCTGTCCGTTCGGGTCGGGGACGAGGTCTTTATCCGGACGGAGAACGGGACGATCACGCTTGCCAAAGTCGTCTCCGCCGGATTTTTCGGTGCGGAAGGTGCCCCCTGCCCGCCGGAAGATCCGAAAACCGTGATCTGCCGGATCCGCTGCGATAGCCTGAGCGAGCGGACCGCCTCTCCTGTCGGAACGTCAGAGCCCGCGAAAAACGGAACCCCGCCGCGTTACGGCGCGGATCCCGTCCGTTGGGAGCCGAACCATGATAAAAAGCCGGGGCGCAGCTTCGACCTGTTCGCCGCGCTGATCACCATGCTCATATTTCTGCCGAAGCTGGAGCTGATCGGCGGTCTGATCGCCGCAGTCATTCTCTTCCTGTTCGGCTGGGACGGTGACGGAGGTCTGTGGCTGCCCCTGATCCTCGCGCTGCCCTTCGTGATCGTATTGGAGCTCTATGCGATCATGGATCCCGATCCGGTGCAGCCGGAAACTCCCGTAAAACACCGCGCCAGAAGCGGACGGAGCCGCTTCTTCGGGAATACCTCCGGCACCTCCGCCGATGGCCCCGCCGATGGCGGATGGTATCCCGGCTGCCCGGAAGACAAAATGTTTTCCTCCATGGACAGCGCCTTCGATTATGACGGTGACGGCCGCCTGAACGACATCGAACGCGCCGCGAAATACGACGTCTTCTTCGAGGACGACGAATGACCGCACCGCTCTCTTCCAAAGGGGGGTCTGCGGTTTTGTATCAGGTCGGGCGGTTTTGCGCGGAACGTCGTTTCGGCGAAAAGGAGGGGGGAAAAGCCCCTGAAAACGAGCGGAAGTTGTAATAAGCGGCTTCCGCTCCGTTTTTTTTGCTTCCGCGGGGGACGGGAACTCCGACGGGGCGGAAGCAGGGTGTCTCGGCGGAGGGGGGACGCCGCGGAGGGACCTGTATTTCGGGATCCTTCATTTTATTATTGACAATCCTTCCGTCTTATTTTATACTGAAGACGGACGATCCGCTCCGTTTCACGCGGAGAACGGAATGAAAACAGACCGGGAGGTGCCGTTCATGTACCGTAAGATCCTTTCTCTGCTTCTTGCGCTGCTCTCCGTTTTCACCCTTTTCCTGCCCGCCTGCACGCCTGCCGTGCGGCAGCCGGACGGGGAGGAAGAACCTCTGCCCGCTTATCCCGGAGAACGGGTCATTTCCCCGCTCCGCGCGGGCGACGTGATCCTGAACGCCGGAATGCTGTACGAAAAACAGCAAGCGAACGCGGAATATCTGAAAAGCCTGGATCCGGCGACCCTTTTATACTTTTTCTACGTCACCGCGGGGATCGACGTTCCCGCCGGGACGATGCCTTACGGCGGCTGGGAAGCCGGGAACACCGGCGGCTCCGTCGCGGGGCACACCCTCGGTCATTACCTTTCCGCTCTGTCGATGCTCTGCGCCTCGACCGGGGAAGCATGGTGCCTCGAACGGGTCGGTGAGATCGTAACGGAGCTCGGCAGATGTCAGGCGGAGGACGGTTACCTGATGGCGCGGCCCGCGGAGGATTTTTCCGCACTGCTCCGCGGCGACGGCTCGAACAGCGTCCTGTTCTATACCGTCCACAAGATCCTTGCCGGTCTTTACGACGCCTACGTCTATACGGACAACGGGGAAGCGCTCTCGATCGCCTGCGGGATGATGGACTGGATCCGTAATTTCACCGCTCCCCTTTCGGAGAGCCAGCGGGCAACGGTCCTCCGCGTCGAATACGGCGGCATGAACGAGGTCGCCTACAATCTTTACGACGTGACCGGGGAGGAGGACTATCTCGCGGTCGCGGAATTCTTCAACGAGGCACTCTATCTTGACGCGTGGTCCGGCGGAAAGGACAACCTGACCGGCATCCACGCGAACACGCAGATCCCGAAGGCGGTCGGCTACGCGCGCGGCTACACGATCACCGGAGATCCCGCTCTGCTCGAAGCCGCCGAGTTCTTCTGGGATATCGTGGTGAACGGCAGGACCTACGCCACGGGCGGCAACTCCGAGGGAGAGGCGTTCGGTTATCCGGAGCACACCTCCGACCAGTTCTGGTACAACCCGGATGAGACCTGCAATATTTACAACATGAGCAAGCTCTCTGCGTATCTGTTCGCCGTGACGGGGGACGTGAAATACGCCGACTACATGGAACGGGCGCTGCTCAACGGTCTTGCCGGTTCGATCGACGGGGACGGCTGCAAAACCTATTATCAGTGGCTCTGCACCGACGCGAAAAAGCTCTTCCACTCCCCGGAGGATTCCTTCTGGTGCTGCACCGGGACCGGGATGGAGACCTTCTCCCGGCTCGGCTCGATGATCGGCTTCCGCACCGACCGCGGGCTGATCGTCAACGTCTATGAAAACGCGGTGCTCCGCGTCGGGGACCGGGAAGTGACCCTGACCGGAGACGGACAGAGAAACGTCTTTACCTTTACCGGTGAGGGCAGGATGGAGCTGATGCTCCGCGTTCCCTATTACGCCTCCGCCGCGGTCGCCGTCCTCAACGGAACGACGGTCACCGGCAAAGAGGAAAACGGCTATCTCGTCTTCGACCGGATCTACCACGACGGGGACACCCTCGAATTCTTCCTGCCCTACGGCGGCTATTACGAGGAAACGCCGGACGATCCCGACACCGTCGCGATCAAATACGGCCCCTATCTCCTCGCCGCGGTCGGCAAACGGTACGAAAAAAAGAATTATCTCTCCTACGGCGCGCTCTTTTCCCTCTCCTCCCTCCTCCCGGATGCCGACGGAAGCTTCCTTCTGAAAGACGGGGAGGAAACGGTCACCCTCCGCCGCTACGCGGATATCGTGAACGAGACCTATACCGTCTATTTCCGTTCGGTCGGGGAGCTGCCCCCGGAGGCGAAGGAGGAGGACCCGGCGATGCGTGCCGCGGTCTCCTGCGACTTCGGTGCCGCGGTCACCCGCGCCGACCGTCTTTCCGGGAATATCTGGTACGACGCCTCCGGCCTTTCCCATTACCTTGAGGCAGTGAACGACGGGATCACGGCAAAAGATTCCTCCTCGCTTTCCCCCTACGCAAACGACCTCTTCCGCTTCGCCTCTCCCTTCTTCTTCGTTCCCGCGGGCGGGAAGGACGGGCACTATCTCCGGTACGACTTCGACGGGGAGAAGACTCTGACCGAGACCGGCGTCTATTTCGCGGCGGGGAACGGCGTTTCCCTCCCCTCCTCCTTCGAGCTCCAGTATCTTTCGGACGGAACGTGGAAAACGGCGGGCACGTCGGAAAAGACGGTCCGGGATGGGTTCAGCACGCTTACCTTCGATCCGATCACGACGGAGGCGGTCCGGCTCGTGCTCCGCGCCGACGCTCCCTGCGGGATCATCGAATGGCAGATCCGCTGAAACCCGGGACGCGATCCGAATTATCGTACGGAAAGGATGAGATCCGATGAAAAAATATTCTTTCGGTCTGCTGCTTCTCTGTCTGCTCCTTCTGCTTCCCCTCTCCTTCCCCCTGCCCTCGCGCGCGGCGAAGGAGCTCTTCCCCGGCGGGTCCTTTGAGGCGAACCCGCGCGGTTACGGTTTTGCCTTTGATTTCGGCGCGGAATGGTATCTCGCGTCGGAGGGAGACGAGGGCGTCCGCAGCGGAAGCCGCTCCCTTCTCTTCGACTGCTCCTCCGGGACCATGCAGGCGATCCTATGCGATATCCCCCTCTCCGGCGGAACGTTCCGCACCGGGGAGGAATACGAGATCAGCCTCTGGTTCAAAGCGACGGACGGCTTCCGCGGTTGGGAATATATCAAGCTCTTCTACGCACACGACGGGATCTTCGCGCAGGACGACGAAGTCCCGGTCACAACCGCGGACGGGCAGCCCTTTGCCTACGCGAACAATCTGACCGGAACGGAGGGCGAATGGGAGCAGGTCACCGCGCGCTTCACCCTTGCCCCGACACACGGCGCGGGCGGGCAGCGGAATACAACCGGCTTCCGCATCTCGATCGCCTTCGGCACGGTCGTGACGCCAGGAAAATTCTACGTCGACGACCTTTCGATCCGCCGCGTCTCGGAAGACGGCGGGGAAGAAGATCCCGGCGATCCGCTGACGGTCTCCGTTGATTCCGCGTCCGCGGAGTCAAACGTCGCCTTCGGTCATCCCTTTTCTCTTCCCGACGTTACCCTGCGCGGCGCTTCCTCCGCGGCGAAGGTGACTTTCACCGTCTATCACGGGGACGTGACGAACTGGACGCCGCTCCCCGGCTATACCGACCGGAATAACACCGCCGCCGACCGGAACCTGCAGATCGACCGCCACGGCTTTTACCGGATCGTCTACCGCGTGACCGACGGGAAAAATACGGCGGAGGCGGAATATTATCTGAACGTCATGGATACGCTGACCGGCATCCGCGTCGCGGCCGACGGGCATACGGTCGAGGTCCATCCGTCGGAGCGGCTCGACCTGCCCGGACAGAGCCTGCCCGGCGTCGCGGTCTACGGTACCTTCTCCTATACCGGGGAACGGCTCCTTTCGGAAAAGGAATGGACGGTCTCTCCCGCCGCCGCGCCCGGGACCGAGGGACCCTTCACCGCGACGGTCACGGTCCGCTGCGATTACGACGGGACGACGGTGACCAAAACGGCGCCGATCACACTGACGGTCGTTCCCGCCGGACAGATGATCGACCGGACGAAGGTCACGGTCAGCGTGGACGGGACCGAGATGAACGTCCCGTACCGTCTTCCCTGCCGCCTTCCCGACGTGACCGCGCGCGCGGAGCACGGGGACGGCACCGTGACCGATCTTCATGACGCCGTGATCTATACGATCCAGCACAATACGGGGACCGAATGGGTCGACGTCGCCGGCTTCGTCGATCTTCCGATCGGGACCCCGCTCGGCGGAGCGGACGGAGAGCCCCTGCTCTTCACGCCGACCGAGCACGGCTATTACCGCGTGGTCTACCGCGCCTCCCTTGACGGAAAGGAAGGCAGCGCCGTCTTCCACGTCAATATCATGGATACGCTGGTCGGCGTGGAGATCGACGCCTCCCGCGTCCGCACCGCGCTCTTCCTCGGTGAAACGCCCGATCTCGACGGTCTTTCCGTCTCCCGCGTCCTCTCTTATTCCGGTACCGCGCCGCTGAAGGAAGGGGAATACAGCCTCGACCTCGGCGCCTTCGATCCGCAGAAGGAAGGGACCTACCCCGTGACCGTTTCCGTCACGTCGGAGTACGGCGGCACGAAGACCGCGTCCTTCCTCCTGACCGTGACCGACCGTCTCCTCTCCTTTACCGTCACCGCGCTCCCGAAAGAAACAGTCTTCCCGTTCGGTGAGATGCCGGACCTGACCGGGATCGCCGGAAAAGCGGTCTTCGAGGCGGGCGGAGAACGCGAGGTCGACCCTGCGGAGATCACTTTCGTCGGTTATTCCCCGAAAAGACCCGGGGAGCAGACCGTTTCCTTCCTCTACCGCGGAACGGAAGGCGGGAACGCCGTTTTCACCGTCTCCGATACGATCGAGGCGCTCCTGATCGACGCCTCCGCCGCGAAAACGGAATACCGCGCCGGAGAAACGCCCGATCTGAACGGGGTCATGGTGACCCGTTTGTGTGCTTCCGGCAGGACCGTGACCGTCGGACCCGACGAATATACCGTCTCTCCCGTCGATTTCCGCGGCTGCGCGGAGGGGACCTATCTCATCCGTGTGACCGTGACCGACGCGCTGACCGGCGTCACGCGTTCCGCCGCCTATCCCGTCACCGTGACCGCGGCGGATAACGGATGGCTCCTCCCCGCAGTCATTGCCGCATCCGCAGCGGCAATCGCCGCGATCGCCGCCGTATTTCTCCTCCGGAAAAAGAAAAACACCGCAGTTTCCCCCGCGGAAACGGGTAAAAAGCAGTGAGGAGACCCCCTCCCGTTCATAAAATACGGTTGCATTCTTTCCGAAAATCTGATATCATACGTACGTCACCGAAAATACAAAAGAAAGGCGGTCATCGTTTATGAATGCCCCGAATATACCGCTGCTCGAATGTAAGAGCTTGTCCAAGCGGTATACCAAAAACGGCTATTTTGCCTTATACGATCTCAATCTGGAACTTGCGCGCGGCAGGATCGTCGGTCTGCTCGGTCCGAACGGCAGCGGAAAAAGCACGCTGATCAAGCTCATCTGCGGCCTTTTGAGTCCGACGAACGGCTTCATCCGTCTGAATGGCGTCAGGGTCAGTGCAAACTCGGTCGAGACCCGGGAACGCATCGCGTATCTGCCCGAGCGCATCGCTTTGGACAAGGGGATGCGGGCCGAGCAGGCGATCTCCTTTTTCAACGATTTTTATACCAATTTCAACGAGGCGCGTGCGTACGATATGCTCGCGAGGCTCGGCATCGGCCCGGATATGAAGCTCAAGACCATGTCGAAGGGGACGCTGGAGAAGATCCAGCTGATCCTGACGATGGCAAGGGACGCGGACCTCTATCTTCTGGACGAACCGATCGCGGGCGTTGACCCCGCGGCACGGGACTATATCCTCTCCACGATCCTTTCCTGTGCCAACCCCGGCTCCACGATCATGCTTTCCACCCATCTGATCTACGATATCGAGCCCGTCCTGACCGACGCGATCTTTCTGCGTCAGGGTCAGATCATGATCGCCGGAGACGCGAACGCGATCCGGAACGACAAAGGAATCTCGCTCGATCAGCTTTTCCGGGAGGTATTCAGATGCTGAAACTGATGAAATATGAGATCCGTTCGGTCTGGTGGCTCTACGTCACCTCCGGCGCGCTCGTTCTCGTGATGGCGGGGATCAGCAGGCTGCTCCATCTGTTCCTGACGGACGATCCGGAAACCATGGTATGGAGGATCCTGCCGTATACCGTTTCGGTCGGTATGACCGTCTTCTTTATCCTCGCCTCCTTCGTTTTTGCCTACGTCATTCCGGCAGTCAGATTCTATCAGACGGTGCTGAAGGACCAGGGGTACCTCACCTTCACGCTTCCCGTCAAACGCTCCGCCGTCTATTTTTCCAAGCTGTTTACCGGCGCCCTCGGACTCGTCTTTATGCTGGTCGTCGCGGCGGGCGGCATCCTGATCGCCTTCGTCGGAACGAAAGCCGCCCACGTGATCAGCGAGATCGCCGAGATCTTCTCGGTCATCGATTTCGGCGAATTCGTGAGCGGCGGGCAGATCGCGCTCTTCATCGCCACCGTGATCCTTGCCGTCGTGCAGTATCTGTTCGGGACGAACGCCGTCCTCTTCTGCTCGATGTGCATCGGTCAGCTCGCATCCGGAAACAAACTTCTGTATTCCATCCTCTCGTACGTCGGGCTCAGCACGGCGGCGTCTGCGATCTCCTCCTTCTTCTCGCTGATCTCGCAGGCGATCTTCATCGACGGACTGAACGATAACGCCGCGGTCTGGGCGCTGGATCTGACCTCGTTCCTGCAGGCGTTTCCGCCCGTCCTCATCACGGTCGCCTGTGTGATCACCGCCAATCTCATCCTGAAAAAGCATCTGAATCTCGAATAAACCGCACCCTGATCTTGCCTCTTTTTGAAGCCCTGATAAAAAAGCTGCCGCTTTTTTATCAGGGCGTTGTTAATTGTAACAAAAATGAAAAATTTTGCGGAAACCTCTTGAAGAAGACGCGTTTTCGGGGTAAAATATACCGTGGCAAATAAAAAATTTCTATATATAAGGAGAACTACAACCATGGCAACTGTAAAAGTAGCGATCAATGGCTTCGGTCGTATCGGCCGTCTCGCATTCCGTCAGATGTTCGGCGCAAAGGGCTACAAAGTCGTTGCGATCAACGACCTGACCAGCCCCAAGATGCTCGCTCATCTGCTCAAGTATGATACCGCGCAGGGCTCCTACCTCGGCGCATACGGTCAGAACCTCCACACCGTCGAAGCGACTGAGGATTCCATCATCGTTGACGGTCAGGAGATCCGCATCTATGCCGAGAAGGATGCCGCAAACTGCCCCTGGAAGAAACTGAAGGTCGACGTCGTCCTCGAGTGCACCGGCTTCTACACCTCCAAGGATAAGGCAATGGCTCACATCAACGCCGGCGCCAAGAAGGTCGTCATCTCCGCTCCCGCGGGCAACGATCTGCCTACCATCGTTTACAACGTCAACCACACCACGCTGAAGCCCGAGGATCAGGTCATCTCCGCCGCTTCCTGCACCACCAACTGCCTCGCCCCCATGGCGAAGGCTCTGAACGACGCTTATCCGATCGTTTCCGGTATCATGACCACCGTTCACGCTTACACCGGTGACCAGATGATCCTCGACGGTCCCCAGAGAAAGGGCGATCTCCGCCGTTCCCGCGCAGGTGCGCAGAACATCGTTCCTAACTCCACCGGTGCCGCGAAGGCGATCGGCCTCGTTATCCCCGAACTGAACGGCAAGCTCATCGGTTCCGCTCAGCGCGTTCCCACCGCGACCGGTTCCACCACCATCCTCGTTGCGGTCGTCAAGGGCAAGGACGTCACCAAGGATTCCATCAACGCCGCCATGAAGGCTGAGAGCACCGAGTCCTTCGGTTACAACACCGACGAGATCGTCTCCTCCGACGTGATCGGTATGCGCTTCGGTTCTCTGTTTGACGCTACCCAGACCATGGTCTCCAAGATCGACGACGATACCTATCAGGTCCAGGTCGTTTCCTGGTACGACAACGAGAACTCCTACACCTCTCAGATGGTCCGCACCATCAAGTACTTCGCTGAGCTGAAGTAATCAGATCCCGTTTTTCACGGAGGCTGCTGGTTTCGGCAGCCTCTTTTTGGATAAAAACCACTTCTTTTCGTTTTTTCTTGACAGAATCCGGTTCCTATGGTATAGTTATTACGTAACTTGATCCGGCTGAACCGGAATACTATCTCATATGATCGGAGGATATCCCATGTTTTGCAGAAATTGCGGTGAACCCATGAATGATAATCAGGAGATCTGCCTTAAGTGCGGCGTGATAAAAGGAGAAGGGACTGCCTTCTGCCCAAACTGCGGCAAGCAGGTCGATGCCAACGCAGATGTGTGTCTGAACTGCGGTGTATCTTTGAAAAAGCAGACTCAATTCCTTGAAGGGAACCTCGGCGGACAAAGCAAGCTCGTCATCGCGCTTGTCTGCTT
This sequence comes from Eubacteriales bacterium, assembly GCA_045617585.1. Classification (GTDB taxonomy): domain Bacteria; phylum Bacillota; class Clostridia; order Oscillospirales; family CAG-272; genus CAKRZE01. The sequence goes on along the minus strand of JAZLIW010000076.1, from coordinate 47,485 downwards.
CTTCCTCGGCACGATCGGCATCCATAACTTCATGATGGGCGAAAACAAGAAAGGGATCGTCAAGATCGTTGCCTGCTTCGTCTGCGGGATCAGCACGATCCTTGCCCTGATCGACCTGATCAAGATCCTGCTTGACAAATACACGGTCGATCCGAACGCTCTGTTCTGATCCTTTCTTACGACAAATAAAAAAGGCTGCCGCGGCAGCCTTTTTTATTTGTCGTAATTTTACTGTTTTTCGCCTTTGTCCGCTCCGCCCTGTCTTCTGCGTCTGCGGCGATGGCCGGAGGAGGAAGAAGGAGCGCTCTGCTGCGCCTCCGCGGCGTCGACCGTACCGCCCTCGGGGTAGATCACAACGCGGCGCTGGGAATCCTCACCAATCGAGACGGTGGTCACACCCTTGATCTTCTGGACCTCGGAATGGATGATGCGGCGCTCGTTCGGGTTCATAGGCTCCAGCGTGACGTTTTTGCCGTATTTCACGACCTTGTCAGCCATGCGGCGTGCAAGACGTCTGAGCGTATCTTCTCTCTTGGCGCGGTAATTTTCGATATCTACGGAGATCCTGCCGAACGACGGCAGATCCTTTTCGCTCCCCTCCGAACGGGAGGCGGCGAGATTGATCAGATACTGCAGGGATTCCAGCGTTTCACCGTGATGCCCGATCAGGATCGCGGCGTCCTCACCGGTGACCGTGATCTGACGTTCCCCGTTCGGGTGGGTCAGCTGAGCGTCGGCGGAGATCTCCATATCTTCGAGAATGCTCTTCATCAGGCGGAGCGCGGCGAGCTCAGGTGTCTCGGTATATTCGACGCGGACCTTGGCAAGCGTTTCTCCGAACCCGAGAAAGCCCTTTTTCGGTTTTTCGAGGATCTCGTACGTTACGAAACTGCTGTCGACACCGAGCGATCTCGCACCGTCGAAAACGGCAGCTTCCACGGACGTGCCGGTGACAATGACTTCTTTTTTCATATCGTTCTCATCGCTTTCTGCGACTGATTCCTTTCTGCTTTTCGTCTGAAAAACGGGATGCCCGGGTCACTTTTTATCGTCGTCCTTGAGCTTCGCGGGCGGGATCACGGCGGGAGACACGGGAGGAAGCTTTTCCTCTTCCGCAAATTCGTCGTTCGGGTCGCTTCTCTTTTTGGGTTCGTTCTTCTTCGGCGGATCGGGATAATCGTCGTCGTCAATATGATGCAGAGATCTGACGTTTGCTTTGGTACCCGTCTTTTTCTCCGTCTTTTCCGGCTTGATCTTCCCGTTCATCTCTTTTTCGATCCGCTTGAGCTCCTCGTCCGTAAAGGTCGGGAGCGGCCAGATCACCTTTAAGAGCCAGGACTGGAAAATACCGAGGAAGTTCTGATAGAGCCAGTAAACACCGACCACGGCAGGAACGCCGAACAGGATAAAGGTCGACATCGCGGGCATGAACAGGTCCATGATGACGTTGGACTTTTTCTGATCCTCGGTCAGCTCCATCGGCTGATACGACCATTTTCTGGTCAGCTTCATGGAGAGATACATGACGATAAAGGTCACGACCGGCAGAAGCAGAAGGAGCCATTCGTTCCCGTTCGTAGGTTTGATCGTGGGGCTGGGAGAAAGGTCGATCGGACCGATATTGAACGAGGGAAGCTTCGTTTCCCCGAGCCACTGACTGAAGTTCTCTTCGCCGAGCCAGCGGATCGCGTTGATCTGCTCGATCCCGGTCAGGGCAGTTCCTTTTTCGAGTTTGGTCGCGATCGCTTCCGAAATGGTGCCGACCGGTTGGAAGGTACCGGCGTTGAACGCAGCGGCGAGCTTATTGATCTGATTGGTGATGCTGTTGATCGCGTTCGCGGAAAGAGAACACAGATATTTCAGAGGGTTCATGACCACCTGATACAGGGAAAGCAGGATCGGCAGCTGGATCAGGAGCGGCAGACAGCCGGCAAACTGATTGAATCCCTCTTTTTGATAGAGATCGAGGATCTCCTGCTGGACCTTCTGCTGCGTGACCTGGTCGGTCCGCCCCGCGTAGCGCTTGCGGATCGCCGCTTCCTTCGGACGGAGGGACGCCTGCTTGATGCTGTTTTTCTGCTGCTTGATCGACAGCGGGAACAGAAGGATCTTGATCACGATCGCAAAGATCAGGAGCGCGATCGCATAATTCGGGACCAGCTTATACGCAAGGCGTATGATAAAGCTGATTGGTACGCGGAGAATGTCCCAGAACACGAAGTCCTTCGCGGTCCCGGTCACCGTCTCCGCCGCGGATTCCGCGGCTGTTTCCGCTGCGGGATCCGCAGTCACCTCCGCGAAGACCGGGAGAGTCAGAAGCAGCGCGATCGCCGTCACGGCGAGAATCACTGAGAGAATTGTCTTTTTCTTCATTTTTTTCCTTTTTCCTTTTTTCCGGTTCCTGTCTTTCAGAACCGGACATTCGGGAAGCCCCTCCGTTCAGCTTCTTTCCTGCTTTTCAGAAAGGGAACGTACGGGCTGCGTGTACCTCTGTCTTCCGGCATAATAAAGACAAAGGAGAGTGCTGCCGTTTTCTTTCCTTCTCGAAAGAAAGCCGGGCACCCTTTGGGTCATCATTTGCGGGTGGTTTTCCGGGTTTTTGCCGACCGGGTCGTATCCGCCGCGGCAGAAGGGCTGACACCGTAAAAGTCGGGTCAGCGACATCCATCCGCCGCGCATCGCGCCCCATTCCGTGATCGCCTGCTCGGCGTAGGAGGAACAGGAGGGAAAAAACCGACAGGTCGGTCTTCCCTTCAGCGGGGAGAGATACTTGCGGTAGAAGCGGATCAGATACAGAAAGATCTTTTTCATGCGTTCTCACCGGGAAGGATCATTCCCAGTCTGCCGAACGCTTTTTCCATATCCGCCGTTACCTTTCCGGTCTTTTCACGGACGGCGGCTTCTCTTGCCACGACAACGATCAGAAAACCGACCATGATCCGCTTTTTTCTGCGGATTGCCCGGTATGCTTCTCTGATCACTCTCTTGGCACGGTTTCTTTCCACCGCTCCGCCGATTTTTTTCGATACCGTGATACCGAACCGGTTGATCGGTGTTTTTCCGTCGGGAGAATATTTTACGTATTCCCTCTTTTTATAGTCGGGCAGCAGATAAACGACGACGGTATCCGTCACCGCTTTTTTCCCCTTTGCGTATGCCTTGCCGTAGAGATGATTTTCCGTGATGGCGATTTCTTTCATTGATCGGTCTCCGGTGCGGTCCTTCGGAAGAGGCAGAAGAAAGGCGCGAAAACAGAAAACGGAAAGCCCGATTGCCATCCGTTTTCTGATTACCGTTCTTCAATTCCGTCGGATCAGACAGTCAGTCTGGCTCTTCCCTTATTGCGGCGTCTCTTCAGGACGCGTCTGCCGTCAGCGGAAGCCATTCTCTTGCGGAAACCGTGGACCTTATTTCTCTGACGCTTTTTGGGCTGATAGGTTCTCTTCATTTCGTTTTTCACTCCTTTGCAGACAGTTTCATGCCGTTACCCCTTATTATATACACAAAAAATCCCGTTTGTCAAGTGTCCTGCCGCATTTTTTCAAAAAAACCGTTTTATTTTTGCGGGTTTTCCACCATTTTTTCGGGAAACTCTTGAAAACGGTTTGTTTTTGTGATATAATAATAGATGGAATATTGTTGTCTGAAAAAACGTGTTTTACGGAATTATCAGGAAAGGAGCATCTTTGTGAACGGCTGTCCCGAAAAGGAACTGAACGAACTGTTTCAGAAAATACTTGAATATTTCAGAACGACCGAAAAAATTTCCTCCGCCGCCATGGAGCTGTGGTTCTCCGACGCGGAGATCAAATATCTGACGTCTGATCTCGCCGTGATCGTTACGCCGTACGACTATAAAAGAGATATTCTCATCAAACGCTTTTCGGAGGGTCTGACCCGTGCGTTTGCAGAGATCACCGGGCTCGACGTCAGGATCGATTTCCGTTCCTCCGAAAAACTGGGGTCCGAGACCTTCGATTTTTCCGCTCCGTCCGAGGAAGAGCTTTCCGCGCTCCGGAAGCAGAAGGAAGAGCCCTCCCGCCTCGAGCCGGAAAAGACGCCCTTTTTTTCGGAGACCAAGGAGATCGCCTATTATTCGACCGCGGATCACCGTCCCGGAACGGAAGCGGAACAGATTTCCGAGAAAAAATCGGAGAGCGCGGAGGAGCACGGCGGTAAATCCCCGGACTACACCTTCGGCAATTTCGTCATCGGCAATTCCAATAAATTCGCGCAGGCAGCGTGCTACGCCGTCGCGAAGGAACCGGCAAAGCATTACAATCCGCTTTTTATTTACGGTCCCTCAGGGCTCGGCAAAACGCATCTCCTTTATGCGATCGCCAATTACATCATGGAAAAGCATCCGTCTCTTGAGATCGCCTACGTCAAGGGAGAGGAGTTTACCAATCAGATGATCGACGCGATCAGTAAAAACGCGACGAAAAATTTCAGGGAGCGGTACCGGATGTGTGACGTGCTCCTGATCGACGATATCCAGTTTATCGCCGGGCGTGAAGCAACGCAGGAAGAATTCTTTCACACCTTCAACGACCTCTACGAAAACAAAAAGCAGATCATCATGACCTCCGACCGGCCGCCCCGTGACATCAACACGCTGGAGGAACGGTTGAAGACGCGCTTTGAATGGGGTCTGATCGCCGATATCAAGCCGCCGGACGCGGAGCTTCGCGTCGCCATCCTGAAATCCAAGCTGAAAACGGTCGGTCTGACGCTGGACGAGGAATGTCTTACTTTCCTTGCCGACAGCATCCATTCCAACGTCCGGCAGCTGGAGGGTGCGGTAAAGATGATCGCCGCGCAGGTATTTCTGTCCGGCGCCACGATCTCCGTCCCGATGATCCGCGCGTGCATCGCCGATATTATCGAGCCGACGCAGACCGTCAAGCTTTCCGCCGACCGGATCATCGACAAGGTCGCCCGCTATTACAGCGTCAAGCCCGAATTTCTGCTCAGTAAAAAGAGAGACGCGATCTATTCCCAGCCGCGTCACGTCGCGGTCTATCTGATCCGCACGCACACCAATATGTCTTTCCCGGCGATCGGCAAGGTCTTTCAGCGGGACCACACCACAATGATGAACTCCTTTGAGAAGATCACCGAGGAGCTGAAAAACAATCCCGCCATGGAAGTCACGGTCAAGGAGCTGGAGAAACAGATCATGGAATGATCCCTCTCCCGTCCGCGTTTCCACAGGATCTCACGTTTTCAGCCCGAGTTATCCACAGTTTTGTCAACAAGCTGTTGATAAAGCAGGCAAAACAGACGTATTCGTATTTCATTCCGACTTTTTCCACGGGACCGTAGCCCTTTTCCACATCCGGTCAAGAGAAAAACAGACAGGGCTGGAGTCCGTATTTCAGCCTGAGAAGCGGAAAAACGATTTTTTCAACATTTTCGGTACCCCCTACTGCTACGACGAATCGTTTTTCTTCTTCTCTTTCTCTCTCGCGCGTGCGCGCGCGCGTGTATGCGCGTAAGAGCCGAACAAAGTAAATCAAACCGAAAGGATCAACCGATATGAAAGTAATCTTCGACAGAAAGCAGCTTCTCGACGATATCACGCCTCTTCTCGGCTGTGTATCCAACAAAAATACGTTCGCGGCAATTTCCGGGATCCTCTTTTCGACGGACTCCGAAAAGCAGTGCTGCGTCATGTCCGCGTACGACCTCGAAAAGGGAATGCGGACGACCGTCCCCTGTGAGGTGATCGAGGACGGCTCCTATATCCTGAACGCGAACAAATTCGTTCAGGTCGTCCGCTCCATGGAGGACGATCAGGTCACCGTGACCGTCGACGGCAAGACCAATCAGACGACCGTCGTCTCCGGAAAAGCGTCCTTCGTCTTCAGCGCTCAGAACGGTGAGGAATTCCCCGTGCTCCCGCTTCTGGAGGGCGAGCGCGGCATCCGTCTCAAGAAATCGGATTTCCGTGACATCGTGACGAAGACCTCGTTTGCGATCGCCGTCAACGACGCGCGTGCCTCGCTCAACGGCGCCTATTTTCACGTGGAAGACGGGCGCTTCACCGTCGTCGGCTGTGACGGGAACCGTCTTGCCCGCGCGATCGTCGATCTGGACGTGGAATTCACGCTTGATACCGTCCATTTCGATCAGGAATTCATCATTCCCGGCAAGACCATGGCGGAGCTTCTCTCCGTGATCGACGATACCGACGACATGATGGAAATGCAGCTCACCTACAAGCACGTTTTCTTCAAGATGGACGGGACCGACTTCTTCTCCCGCCTGATCGACCAGAATTACGTGGAATATCAGCGCTTTATCCCGAAGACCAACAAGATCTTCGCGTATCTTGATACCGCCGCTCTGACCGGTGCCGTCACGAGAGCGCTTCTCGTCACGGAGGATAAGGTCAGCGGGCAGTCCAAGAGCCCGGTCCGCCTGAAATTCACCGACGATACGCTGACCGTCAGTTCCGCGTCGGTCGTATCGAGAGTTTCCGACGACCTCCCGATCACCAAGGAGGGCGAGGACATCGAGATCGGCTTCAACTGCAAGCTTCTGCTCGACGCGCTTCGCGTCTGCGACGCGGATCGGCTGAAGATCTCCATGACTTCGCCTTATATGTCGATGATCATCGAGCCGGAGAACGCGACGCCCGGAAAAGAATTCCTGATGCTCGTTCTTCCCGTGCGTCTGAACAACTGATATGCACGTAAGATCGGTCGCATACCGCAATTTCAGAAACCTGAAAGACGTCGTACTGCTGCCCGATCCCGGGATCACCGTGCTGCACGGAAAAAACGCGCAGGGAAAGACGAACGCGCTGGAAGGCATCTATCTGTTCGCACAGGGAAAATCCTTCCGTACGCCGCACGAAGCCGACCTGACGCTGTTCGGAGAGACGGACGCGGGAGTCAGACTGGAATATTCGACGGAAAGCGCGCCGGATCGGGTCTCACAGATCGACGTACGCTGGTCGCTGACCCTGAAAAAAAGGGTTTTGCGGGTAGACGGCATCCCCGTGTCGAGAATGAGCGAGGTCATCGGCAGATTCCGCGCGGTTCTGTTCTGTCCGCAGCATCTGTCCCTGGTCTGTGACGGGCCCGCCGTGCGCCGGAATTTTCTTGATGTGGCGATCTCGCAGCTGGAGCCGCGGTATTTATCCTCCCTGCAGAATTACCGCAGGCTTCTGGAACAGAGGAACGCGCGGATACGGCAGTTACGGTTTCAGGGCGGCGCCTATCCGAAATCGGACGACACCGTCGGCGTCATATCCGAGCAGATGGCGAAGGAAGCCTGCTATCTCGCGGAGCGGAGAAACGGATATACCGAAAAGCTGAGCAGGGAGTGTACCGTGTTTTTCACGGAGCTGGCAAAAAAAGGACTGAACGCGCCCGAAATGCCGTCGCTGCGGTACAAAACGCCGAAAACGGAAAAAGAATATCTCATCATGCTGACCGAAAATCTCGAAAACGAGATCCGCGCCGGCGTGACGCTGTACGGTATCCAGAAGGACGACGTCGAGATCAGGCTCAATTCCCACGACGCGAGGCTGTTTGCTTCGCAGGGACAGCAGCGCAGTCTCGCTCTGGCGCTGAAATTCGGCGAAGGAGCGCTTTCCGCCGGGATCACGGGAGAAGAACCCGTCTATCTTCTTGACGACATTCTGAGCGAGCTTGACGCCGCAAGAAGAGAATATCTCCTCTCCGGAATCCGCTCCAAGCAGGTCATCATGACGTCCTGCGATCCGCTGCCGCTCGCCTGCAGAAGGATCGAGGTGGAGAACGGGCAGTTGTATCCCGCGGGACGGGATACGTTCTGAAAGACACGGAAGGAACGGAAATATGTATCTTCACATCGGAAATCACAGAAACGTCAGGACCAGACAGATCATCGGGATCTTTGATCTCGATACCGCGTCTGCCTCCGCGGTGACGCGAAGCTATCTCAAAAGACGCGAAAAAGAAGGAGACACGGAATTTGCCGCGGAGGAGATCCCGAAGTCCTTCATTCTCACGGAAGACGGTAAGATCATTTTTTCGCAGATCTCGTCCAAACGGCTGCTCGGCAGAACGTCCGCGTTCACCGAGAACGACGCGGACGAAACGGTATGAACCGAAAACGATAAGTATTATTTCCCGGAAGGAAAGGAATTGACATGGCTGAGATTCAGAATCAGACGTACGACGAAAATCAGATACAGGTATTGGAGGGACTGGAGGCGGTCAGAAAACGCCCCGGTATGTATATCGGTTCCACCTCCGCAAAAGGCCTGCATCACCTCGTTTACGAGATCGTGGACAACTCGATCGACGAGGCACTCGCCGGTGCCTGCACCGACATTATCATCACGCTTCACGAGGACGGGTCCTGCTCCGTTCAGGATAACGGACGCGGCATCCCCGCGGCGATCCATCATAAAATGGGCATCCCGACACCGGAAGTCGTCTTCACCGTACTGCACGCCGGCGGTAAGTTCGGCGGCGGCGGATACGCGATCTCGGGCGGTCTGCACGGCGTCGGCGCTTCGGTCGTCAACGCCCTTTCCGAATGGCTGATCTATGAGGACTGCTATGAGGGAAAATGCTATACCGGACGGTTTGAACGCGGAAAAACAGTCGGCAAGTTCGAATGTCAGGGTGAAACGGAAAAGCACGGTCTGTACGTCCGCTTCATGCCCGATAAGGAGATCTTTGAGGAGACAACGGTCTTCGATTACGGCACGCTGCTCAACCGCATGAGAGAGCAGGCGTTCCTGAACGCCGGCGTCCACATCATCATGCGCGACGAGCGCCTGCTTCCCGAATCAGAGGGAAAGATCGTTGAGGACGACTTCAGGTACGAGGGCGGCATTATCTCCTACGTGGAGCATCTGAATAAGATCAAGCACTGCGAGGTCGTGAACCCCGATATCATCTACATGAGATCGCAGAAGGAATTTACGATCGCCGAAGTCGCGATGCAGTATAACGACACCTATACCGAAACGGTCCTGACCTTTGCGAACAATATCGTCACGCCGGAGGGCGGTACCCACGAGCTCGGCTTCAAGCTGGCGCTTGCCCGCGTGATCAACGCTTACGCGAGAAAAAAAGGCATCCTCAAGGACGCGGACAAGAATCTGTCAGGCGAGGACGTGAGAGAGGGTCTGACCGCTATCGTTTCCGTCAAGCTGCAGAACGCGGAATTTGAAGGACAGACCAAGGCAAAACTCGGCAACTCCTTCATGCGGACGTTCGTCGATCAGCTCGTCTCCGAAAAGCTGAACGAATACTTTGAGGAAAATCCCTCGGTCGCCAAGATCATCGTCGAAAAGGCACTTTCCGCTTCCAGAGCGCGCGAAGCCGCGAGAAAAGCAAGGGAACAGACCCGCAGAAAGGGCTTTCTCGAGTCCAATTCCCTGCCCGGAAAGCTATGGGACTGTCAGGAAAAGAGAGTAGACGTCACCGAGATCTTCCTTGTCGAGGGAGATTCCGCGGGCGGCTCCGCGAAGGGCGGCAGAAACTCCAAATTTCAGGCGATCCTCCCGCTGCGCGGCAAGGTTCTGAACGTCGAAAAGGCGCGGATCGGCAAGGTCTACGGAAATCCCTCGCTGACGCCGATCATTCAGGCGCTCGGCTGCGGGATCGGCGACGAATTCGATATCTCAAAGCTGCGTTACGGCAAGATCATCATCATGGCGGATGCCGACGTCGACGGCGCACATATTTCCATCCTGCTGCTCACCTTCTTCTACCGCCATATGCGGAAGCTGATCGAGGAAGGACACGTTTATCTCGCGACACCGCCTCTTTACAAGGTGTTCAAGGGAAAGAATATCAGATACGCGTTTTCCGATGAGGAAAGAGACTTCTATATCCGGGAGCTCGGCGGGACCAACGTTCAGGCGGAACGATACAAAGGTCTCGGTGAAATGAATCCGGAACAACTGAGCGAAACGACGATGGACCCGAACAACCGCACGCTCAAGCGGGTCGACGTAGAAGACGCGATGGCATGCGACGAGGTCTTCTCTCTCCTGATGGGAGATCAGGTCGAGCCGAGACGCGAATTCATCGAACAGAACGCGAAATACGTCGAGAATCTCGACGTCTGATATTTAACGACATCCGTTCCGGTTTTCCACAATTCGGACGGCAGTGAGACCATTCTCCACAATATCCACAAACAGTCTGTGGAAAACGTGAGATTTGCCTGAAATCAGCCGATTTTCACTTGTGGAAAATAAGGAAGACGCACCCGCCGTACAGAAGATATCCGACAATCCACAGGGAAAACAATCCACGGCATTCCGTCGTGATCCTGATTTTTTTCCCGGAAAAAGGGAAAAAAAGAAAAAATGCGGTTTTTCCACCGTACGGCGAAGAAACGTTTTCCACATGATATGAGAACAACGAAAGGTAAGATACAACGTGAAAAAGAATGAGACGGAAGAAACCTTTGAGTTTCCGAATCAGAAGATCGTAGAGGTCCCGATGGAGCGGGAGGTACGAAAAAACTTCCTCGACTATGCGATGTCTGTCATCGTGTCCCGTGCGCTTCCCGACGCGAAGGACGGACTCAAGCCGGTCCATCGCCGCATTCTGTATTCCATGTTCGAGGACGGGCTGACCTGCGACAAGCCGTTCCGCAAGTCCGCGACGACGGTCGGCAACGTGCTCGGCAGCTATCATCCGCACGGTGACTCTTCGGTTTACGACGCGATGGTGCGCCTTGCCCAGCCCTTCTCCATGAGATATCCGCTGGTGGACGGGCACGGGAACTTCGGTTCCGTGGACGGCGACCCCGCGGCGGCATACCGTTATACCGAGGCGAGAATGGCGAAGATCGCGGAACTCATGCTTTCCGACATCAAGAAGGACGTCGTGGACTGGGATCCCAACTTTGACAATAAACTGAAGGAGCCTCACGTTCTCCCGAGCCGTTTCCCGAACCTGCTGGTCAACGGATCGGTCGGCATCGCGGTCGGTATGGCGACCAATATCCCGCCGCACAACCTCGTCGAGGTCATCGACGGCGCGATCTATCTGATGGATCATCCGGAAGCCACGATTCAGGACCTCATGACCTTTATCAAAGGTCCTGACTTCCCGACCGGGGCGACGATCTACGGTACCGCCGGGATCACCGAGACCTATATGACCGGCCGCGGACGCATCACCGTCCGTTCCAAGGCGACGGTCGACGAGGAAAAGCACCAGATCATCATCACCGAGATCCCGTATCAGGTTAACAAAGTCAATCTGGTGCAGGCAATGGCGGAATGCGTCAAGGACAAGCGCATCGAGGGCATTACCAATATCAACGACGAATCCGGAATGGACGGGATGCGGATCGTCGTTGACTTCCGCAAGGACGCGAACGGACAGATCATCCTGAATCAGCTCTATAAATTCACGCAGCTGCAGGATACCTTTGCCGCCGTGATGCTGGCGCTGGTCAACGGGGAACCGAAGATTCTGAACCTGAAGCAGATCCTCGAGGTCTACGTTGCCCATCAGGTAGACGTGATCACGAGACGGACGCAGTATGAGCTGAAGCGCGCGCTGCACGACGCGCATATCAACGAAGGATACCGGATCGCGATCGACAATATCGATGAGGTGATCCGCATCATCCGCGCGTCCGGCTCCGTTCAGGAGGCAAAGGAAGCGCTGATGCGCGCCTTTACTGCCGACGACGTGGACAATCTGATCGGAGAGGGCGGAAAAGAAGGCCTTTCCGATATGCAGGCGCAGGCGATCGTGGAGATGCCTCTCGGCCGTCTTGCCGGATTGGAGCGCAAAAAGATCGAGGATACGCTTGCCGGACTCATGGATCAGATCAAGAAAATCGAAGAGATCCTGCACGACGAGAGCAAGGTCCGGGATATCATCCGTACGGATCTGACCGAGATCAAGGAAAAATTCGGCGACGCGAGACGGACCGGGCTGGAAGCCGTGGAGAACGAGCTGCTTGCCGAGGACCTGATCGAAAAGCATACCTGCCTGATCACGATGACGCACGACGGATATATCAAGCGTCAGAACTCCGCCGAGTATTTTGCACAGAATCGCGGCGGAATGGGCGTCAAGGGGATGGGGACCAAGGAATCCGACGACGTGGAAAAGATGTTCGGCGTTTATTCCCACTCCTTCCTGCTCTTCTTTACCAATCTCGGTAAGGTACACGTCAAAAAGGCGTTCACCATTCCCGAGATCAAGAGCAATACAGGAAAAGGAACGCATATCAATAATATCGTCGATCTGCAGTCCGGGGAGAACGTTACCGCCCTCGTTTCGATCAACGACTGGAAGGACGGCTCCTATCTGACGATGGTCACGAAGAACGGGACCGTCAAACGGACCGCGCTCGCCGAATTCGAATATCAGAGAAAGGGCGGCAAGATCGCGATCTCTCTCGACGAGGGAGACGAGCTGACCTTCGTCCTGAATACCAAAGAGACCGACGAGATCATCATCGCGACGAAGTCGGGCAGCGCGACGCGCTTCCCGGTGACCGAAGTGCGTGAAATGGGCAGAAGTGCCCGCGGCGTCATAGGGATCCGTCCGGAGGAGGGTGATTACGTCATCTCCGCGGCGCTCGTTGAGCCCGAAAAGGACCTGCTGACCGTGACCGAATACGGTTACGGAAAGCTGACCAGCTACGACGACTTCCGCTGCGCGCATCGCGGCGGCAAGGGCGTGATCGTTCACGGGATCAACGAAAAGACGGGGAAGCTCTGCGGCATCGCCTCCGTTTCTCCGACCGAGGACGTGATGCTGATGTCCTCCGAACCGAAGATCATCCGTACGCCGGTTTCCGGCATCTCCTATTACAGCCGTACAGCCTCGGGCGTCATCGTCATGCGCACCGACCGGGAGCGCGGGATCGTGGTCACCGACTTTACCGTGATCCCTGACGACAGTGAGATCGACAAAATGATCGCCGCCGCAGAAGAGGCTTCCAAGAACGATACCGCACCGGAAACGGACGCGGACGAAGCGGAGGAGACCGGGAACGTCACGGCGGAGGTTCCCGAAGACGGGGACGCGGATGAGACCGCGGAAGAACCGGATAACGAAAGCGAAGAATAAATGGAGATCTCTTCTCTGTACCATCAGGCGACCGGGTACGCCCTCGGGACGGCTGACGTCGCGGTGATCGGTGCCGGTCACGCCGGGATCGAGGCGGCGCTCGCCGCCGCGAGAATGGGTCTGGATACCGTACTGTTCACCATGTCTCTCGACGCGGTCGGAAATATGCCATGCAATCCCTCGATCGGGGGAACAGGAAAAGGACATCTGGTCTACGAGATCGACGCGCTCGGCGGTGAAATGGGCCGTGCGGCGGACAAGGTCACGATGTCCGGCAGGACGCTGAACGCCGGAAAAGGCCCTGCCGTCCATTCCAAGAGGATCCAGGCGGACCGGCGTCTGTATCAGACCGTGATGAAAAAAACGCTTGAGGAGACGGAGCATCTGCGCCTGATCCAAAGCGAGATCGTCTCTCTTCTGACCGAAGAGGACGAAAAAGGGAAAAAAGTGACCGGCGTTATGACCCGCCTCGGCGGGATCTGGACCGTCAAAGCGGTCGTTTGCTGCACCGGGACCTATCTGAACGGGCGGGTGATCGTGGGAGACGCCTCCTATCCTTCCGGACCGGACGATATGCTGCCTGCGATCGGCTTTTCCGATTCCCTGAAGGAAGCCGGCCTCAGGCTGATGCGCTTCAAGACCGGGACGCCTCCGCGGATCCGGCGCGATTCGATCGACTTTTCCGTTCTGGAAGAACAGCCGGGTGAATCACCGATCACGCCGTTTTCCGCCGATACGGACGAGGAGGCGCTGAACGCAATTACACAGGTCCCGTGTCATATCGTATATACCAACGCGGAAACGCACCGCATCATCCGGGAAAATCTGGACAGAAGTCCGCTTTTCAACGGACTGATCGACGGGATCGGCCCCCGGTACTGCCCTTCCATCGAAACGAAGATCGTCCGGTTTGCCGACAAAGAACGGCATCAGCTGTTCGTGGAGCCGATGGGCGCGGAAACCGGAGAAATGTACCTCCAGGGATTCTCCTCTTCCCTGCCGGAGGACGTACAGCAGGCGATGCTGAAGACGCTGCCCGGCTTTGAACACGCGGAGACCATGCGGACCGCGTACGCGATCGAATACGACTGTATCGATCCCCTTCAGCTCTATCCCACGCTCGAATGCAAGACCGTATCCGGCTTTTACGGCGCGGGACAGTTCAACGGGACCTCGGGCTACGAAGAGGCGGCGGCGCAGGGGCTGATCGCCGGGATCAACGCGGCACTCAGAATCAAAGGAGAGGAACCGCTGATCCTTTCGAGAGACAGCTCCTACATCGGAACGCTGATCGACGACCTCGTGACGAAGGGCACGGAAGAGCCCTACCGGATCATGACCTCACGGTCGGAATACCGTCTGCTTCTCCGGCAGGACAACGCAGACGCCCGTCTGACGCCGCTCGGCTACCGGGTCGGGCTCGTGAATGAGGACCGATACCGCAGATTTACGGAAAAGCAGCGCATGATCGGGGAGGAAGCCGCGCGGCTGGAACGCGTCGTCGTACCTCCTACCCCGCTTCTGAACGGATTGCTTGCGGAAAACGGGATGCCTCCCGCCGTTTCCGGCATCCGACTTGCGGATCTGCTGCGCAGACCCGGGCTGAATTACGCGTCGCTGGCGCCGCTGGATCCCGAACGGCCTTCTCTCCCCCACAGAGTGACCGAATGCGTTGAGATCCTGATCAAATACGACGGATATATCAAAAGGCAGCTTGCGGAAGCGGCAAGAAGCGCAAAACTGTCGGAAAAAGCGCTGCCGCAGGACCTTGACTATACCACGATCCGCGGTCTGCGCCTGGAAGCGATGCAGAAGCTGAACGCGGTCAGACCGCTGAACGTCGGTCAGGCGTCAAGGATCTCGGGCGTTTCACCCGCGGACGTGTCCGTCCTTCTGATCTGGCTCGGAAAATCATGACCGGCGATACACCGGGAAAGGAACGAAACTTGAAAGAACCGGAAACATTTGTTCCGACCGACCATACCGGAGAGATCCGGGAGGTCCTGGAATTCAACCATATCGCGATCCCCGAGGGCGCTGCGGAAAAGCTGTCCGCCTTTGAAAACGCGATGCTTGACGTCAACCGCTATATGAATCTGACGGCGATCAAAGAGCCCTACGCCGTAGCGCTCAAGCATTTTGCGGACAGTCTGTCGATCCTGCCCTATTTGCCGGAGAACGCCCGGATCATCGATATCGGCAGCGGCGCCGGGTTCCCCGCGCTGCCGGTAGCGATCTGCCGGCCCGATTTGCGGGTGATCGCTCTCGACGGGACAGAAAAGAGAGTCAGATTCCTGCGGGAGACGATCGCTTCTGTCGGGATCCCGAACGTGGGTGCGATGACCGGAAGAGCGGAAACGGTCGCAAAGGATCCGTCCTTCCGGGAACAGTTTGACGCAGTCACCGCAAGAGCGGTCGCAAGGCTGAACGTTCTCTGTGAACTCTGCCTTCCCTACGTCCGCGTCGGCGGTAGGTTCCTCGCGATGAAGAGCCTTCTTGCCGAGGAAGAGCGCAAGGAAGCAAAAAAGGCGATCCACATGCTCGGCGGGAAGTTTCTGTCCGAAGAGAAACTGACGCTCAGCTGGAACGGTGAAACGCTCGAACGGTCGGTGGTCATCATCGAAAAGATCAGAGAGACCGACGACAGATATCCGAGAGACTACGCGGCGATCACAAAAAAACCGTTATAATGACGCTTACGCAAGAAGAACGGCACGACCGTTCTTCTTTTTTTGTTTCACGTGAAACATTGTGCGCTTTTTCGCGTTTCATTTGTGTTAGAATCGGAAAAAACAAAAGAGAGGACAAATCAGATGAAACGCTGCAAATTATTCAGGTCGAGGACGAACGAAGACGGGGATGTATTGGCTACGGTCAGAAGGATCCCCGTGGATCAGATCGGATTTGACCCTGAAATGCCGCAGACCGACGTTGGGCAGGAACGGATCGCTTCCCTTGCCGGGTCGATCCGGAAATACGGGATCGTGGAACCTCTGCTGCTGCGAGACGCGGACAATGACGAAGAAGAAAAAGTGCTCTGTTCCGTGAAGGACCGCTGTGAGGTATCCCTGATCTCGGATCACGCGTACGGAGCACCCGGATCAAAGCCTTTGTATTATATCGTGTCCGGAAGCTGCAGATTCCGCGCGGCGCTGCTGCTTGGATTGGAGACCGTTCCCTGCCTGATGACAGATCTCGGACGGGAAAGCGCCGCGGAACTGGTGTGCGTGCTCGAAAAAGACGGTGGATCTGAAAACTGGACGAAAATAGCGGAGTACGCTGCGCTGCTGATGCGGAAATACGGTTGGACATCAGAAAAAGCCGCGGAACTGTTTGACATGGCGGAACTGACTGGCTCCGTCATGAATGCGTATCACGACGCGCCGGAAGAGGAAAAAATGCTTGTCCGGGACGCCAACTTTACCGTTAAGCAGTATGCCGCGCTGAATTCAGTCCGTTCACCGAAAGCAAGACGGCTTCTGTTCCGTGCGGCAGCGGAAAAACGCCTTTCCGAACGGCAGACGTCGGAACTTGTCAGAAAATATCAGCTTCACAGGACCTTTGGCGGGGGTCAGACGCTGCCGTCGTCACGGATACGGCTTTTTATCAATACCATAGAACGTTCAGCCGCTCTTCTGCGTGAGAACGGTATCCCGACCGAGGTGGAAAAAGAAGAAAACGAGGGCAGGACCGATTTTCTGATCTCTGTTCTTCACTGAATGTTTCACGTGAAACATTGACGGCACCGGTACCGAAAGTTTACAGAAATTCATCTGTCCCATGTTGACAAAAAGACTTCCGTTTGATATAATAATTATAATTACGAAAAAAATCAACGTGGACGGAGGTGAACGTTTTGGGCAAGATCATTGCACTTGCCAACCAGAAGGGCGGCGTCGGAAAAACGACGTCAGCCGTCAATATTGCCGCCGCGCTCGGCGCGATGGGAAAACGCGTTCTGCTCGTCGATATGGACCCGCAGGGCAACTCTTCCAGCGGTGTCGGTGTGAATAAAAAAAGCATCAAACTCTCAACGTATGACGCTCTGATCAATCGTTCTACGGCAGCATCCTGCATCATGGAGACCGAATTCCAGAATCTTTCGGTCATGCCTGCCAATATTACCCTTGCGGGTGCCGAATTTGAGCTGGTTTCAAGCGATAACCGTGAAAACCGCATGAAAGCGGCACTTGATTCGGTAAAAGATGGATTTGATTACATTCTGATCGACTGTCCGCCATCTCTCGGGATTCTGACGGTCAACGCGCTTGTTGCCTGCGACGGCGTGATCGTACCGATGCAGTGCGAATATTATTCCCTTGAGGGACTGTCCCAGCTCATGTATTCGATCAAGCAGGTCAAACGGCTTTATAATCCGGAATTACAGATCGTCGGTATCCTGATCACGATGTACAACGGCAGACTCAATCTGACGCTTCAGGTCATGGACGAGCTGAAAAAGTATTATGCGAGCAAACTGTTTTCCGCGACGATCCAAAGGAACGTACGGCTGTCCGAGGCGCCGAGTTACGGCATGCCGATCTTGTATTACGATAAGTACAGCAAGGGCTGCCAGGCGTATAATGAGGTCGCCAAGGAAATCATGGAACGCATCTGAAATCCGTTTTGACGGAACCGCAAACGAAGAAAGGCAGCTTTCCGCGTGAAAGCAATGGTGAATCATGGCAAAAAACAAAAATTCCGGGCTCGGTAAGGGCCTGGATGCGATTTTTCTTGACAATTCGATGGAGGACAGCGGCGGACCGAGAGTTCTGCGCCTTTCCGAGATCGAACCCAATCCCGATCAGCCGCGAAAAGATTTTGACGAGGAAACGATCAGCGAGCTTGCACAGTCCATCCTTCAGAACGGGCTGATCCAACCGATCGTGGTACGGAACGCCGATGCAAACGGCTATTACCGTATTATCGCGGGCGAAAGAAGATGGAGAGCGTCCAAGATAGCCGGGCTTACCGAGGTCCCCGTCATCATCATGGACGTGGACGACCGCAAAGCAAGTGAACTTGCGCTCGTTGAAAACCTGCAGCGTGAGGACCTGAATCCGATCGACGAAGCCTCTGCCTACGCGGCGCTGATGGAAGCGTACGGGATGACGCAGGCGGAGATCTCCGAAAAGGTCGGTAAGTCCCGTTCCGCCGTGGCAAATTCCATGCGTCTGCTGGAGCTTCCGGAACGAGTTCTTTCCTATATGAAAAAAGGAACGATCTCCGCGGGTCACGGCAGAGCGCTCCTCGGGCTGAAAGACCCGGCGCAGATCCCGGCGACTGCCGAGCTTGTCGCGTCCCGCTCCCTGGCCGTGCGCGAGACCGAAGAACTGGTCAGACGCATCAATAACCGGAAAACAAAGCCGGCGGAAGACGCGGATACGCCGGTCCACGTCAAAGTGGACTATTACGGCGAGCTTGCCAACCGGATGAGCAGAAAACTCGGCAGCACGGTACGTATTTACCCCGGTAAAAAGAACAAAAAGCTCGAGATCTCGTACGAATCGGACGAGGATCTGGAAGCGATCGTAAAAAATCTCTGCGGAGACAATATCTTCGACGAATAATGTTTCACGTGAAACAATATTGATAAACAAAAGGAGCAGATCCCATGCTTGACATCAAATTTCTGAGAGAAAACCCCGATATCGTTCGGCAGAACATCAAAAATAAGTTCCAGGACAGAAAGCTTCCGCTTGTTGACGAAGTGATCGCACTGGATGAGAAAAACCGTGCCGCACAGCGTGAGGCCGACGGTCTGCGCGCTGACCGCAACCGCTTTTCCAAGGAGATCGGCAACCTGATGCGTCAGGGCAAGAAGGAAGAAGCCGAGGAAATGAAGAAAAAGGTGACCGCGGCAGCGGATCGCCTTGCCGAACTCGAAAAGCAGGAAGAAGAGCTTGCGGAACAGATCAAAAAGATCATGATGACGATCCCGAACATCATCGATCCCTCCGTTCCGATCGGAAAAGACGACAGTGAGAACGTTGAGATCGAAAAATTCGGCGATCCGGTCGTCCCGGACTTCGAGATCCCCTATCATACCGAGATCATGGAGCGCTTTGCCGGGATCGACCTCGACAGCGCGAGAAGAGTTGCCGGAAACGGCTTCTATTACCTTGTCGGTGACATTGCCCGTCTCCATTCCTCGATCCTGTCCTACGCGCGTGACTTTATGATCAATCGCGGCTTTACCTATGTGGTGCCGCCCTTTATGATCCGTGCAGACGTCGTGACCGGCGTCATGTCCTTCGATGAGATGAGCAACATGATGTACAAGATCGAGGGTGAGGATCTGTACCTGATCGGTACCTCTGAGCATTCGATGATCGGCAGATTCATCGATCAGATCGTGGATGAATCTTCCCTGCCTTTGACCCTGACCTCTTATTCTCCCTGCTTCCGCAAAGAAAAAGGCGCACACGGGATCGAGGAACGCGGCGTTTACCGCATCCATCAGTTTGAAAAGCAGGAAATGATCGTTCTCTGCAAGCCCGAGGAATCCAAGATGTGGTTCGACAAGCTGTGGCAGAACACGGTGGACCTCTTCCGTTCTCTGGATATCCCGGTCCGCACGCTGGAGTGCTGCTCCGGCGACCTCGCAGACCTGAAGGTGCGTTCTCTCGACGTCGAAGCGTGGTCTCCGAGACAGCAGAAATATTTTGAGGTCGGTTCCTGCTCCAACCTCGGTGACGCGCAGGCAAGACGCCTCCGCATCCGCGTCAACGGCAAAGACGGAAAATATCTGCCTCATACGCTGAATAACACGGTCGTTGCTCCGCCCCGTATGCTGATCGCGTTCCTTGAGAACAATCTGCAGGCGGACGGCTCCGTCCGGATCCCCGAGGTCCTTCGCCCGTACTTCGGAAAGGACGTTATTCGCTGACACAAATCCGGGTGTATCCCGGTGTACGGTACTCCGTACCGGGGCGGCCTGAACCGCCGGAAAGATACGGTCCAAATGAATTTAACGAAATTACTGACCGAAGCGGATATGTCGCTGGACCTCGTACTGTGGTCCATGTTTATCGGCATCGTGATCGGCGCGCTCGCGATCTTTTACAACAAGAAGATCGGTGGCGCCGTGGTCCGGAAGCTGTTTGATGAAAAATCGACGGATCCGTCGACCGCAATGACTCTGACGCAGATGGGACTGCAGAAGAACTTTCTGATCCGGTTCGCGCTGCGGCGCGGCTCCGGGCTCAGAAAAGTCGTTCTTTCGGTGGAAGAGGACGCCAAAGTGACGGATGAAACGGCGTTTTACCTCCCGGAGGAGAAATATCCGCGGGCGGCGCTGCAATACGACAACAACGGGACCTCGATCTTCACGGTTTTTCTTGCCGTGATCCTGTTTGCGGTCATGATCCTGATCATCCGTGCGCTGATGCCTGATATGCTTCAGCTTGTGAAGAATTTCACGGATATGGTAAGAGGCGAGTGAGCCGCTTCCTTTCCGGTCGTTTTACGCATTTCAGAGAAAGGAGCTTTCGCCCGCGCGAAAGCAACGGGAAACTACAATGAATCAGCAGCCGAGAAATCAAAGCACGGGCGGGACCCGGGCGAACGGCACGTCGGCGCAGAACGGTCAGAGAAGACCGACGCAGAACACGGCGGCACGTTCTCAGACCGCCCAGCCGGTGAAAAGAAAGAAAAAGAAGCTCGCAAAGCGGCACAGCTCGGGCGGCAAGATCGTCGTGATCCTGCTCGCGATCGCGCTGGTGCTCGTGATCGCCACGCTGATCGGGCTCCGCGTTTCGGGGTACCGGTATGAAAAGATCTCCTTTGACAACGGGGAGTCGGTCACGTTCTCCGGAAAGGTGAACAAGGACGGTGAGCCCGTATCCGGTACGATCTACTATGCAGGCGGCAGCAAGGCGAAGATCACGGGAGAGGACCGGATCGAATACGCTGACGGAACGGTCTACGAGGGCAAACTCGTGAATATGATGCGCAACGGGACCGGAAAACTGACCCTGTCCAACGGCGACGTTTACGAAGGGACCTTCGTGAACGACAAAATGACCGGAAACTGTGTCTTTACCTTCGCAAACGGCGATAAATACGAGGGCGCACTGGTCGACGGCAAAAAACAGGGCAGCGGCGTGTTCACCTGGGCGGACGGCTCCAGTTACAGCGGCACGTGGGTCAACGACGTCCGCGAGGGCAGCGGCTTCTATGCTACGGCCGACGGATATACCTACGACGGCAGCTATAAAAACGACCTGAGAGACGGTCAGGGCACGTTCACCTTCCCGAACGGGGATACGTACGTCGGTCAGTTCACCGAGGGCGCGATCACCGGGACCGGGACCTATACGTGGGCGGAAAGCAAGGATACCTATACAGGAGAAATGAAAAACGGTCTGATCACCGGCAGAGGGATCTACCGTTGGGCAGACGGAAGAACGTACGAAGGCGTTTTTGAAAACGGCAAGATCGTTCTGACGCCGGAAAACTCATAAAAACGGCAGGACAGCGCGGTGCGGAGACCCCGAAGGATTTCCGCACCGCTTTTTTACAAAGAAGGAGACCGGAATGAGAACGAAAACGAAAAATGGCGGAAAGGAGAACGGGATGCGGATCCTGCTGGTGACCGCCCGGATGGAGCCCGGCGGTGCCGAAACGCATATTTACGAGCTGGCGCGGGAGCTGAAACGACGCGAAAATAAGGTCACGGTCGTCTCCGCGGGCGGAAAATACGCGGAAATGCTGAAAAAGCAGGGGATCCGGCATTTCACCGTTCCCCTTTGGCGCCGGACCGACGCGCCGAAGGCGTATCCGATGCTTTTACGGATCCTGCGGCGGGGCCGGTTCGACGTGATCCACGCCCACGCGCGGTATCCCGCGTTCCTCGTTTCCCTGGCGCGGAACGCCGTCGATCCTTCCCTTCCGCTCGTGACGACGGCACATCTGCAGTTCCGGGTCGATCCCGTGCTGCGGCGGCTTGCAGTCTGGGGAGAACGGACGCTTGCGGTCTCCGCACCGATCCGGTCCTACCTGATCCGGGAATACGGAGTTTCCCCACTGGCTGTGGAAAACACCGTGAACGGGATCGATACGGACCGTTTTTCCCCCGCTCCTCCCGACCGGACGCTGCTTGCTTCGCTCGGGCTGAAGGAAAACGCGCCGTTCCGGATCGGCACGGTCTCCCGTCTCGATCCCGACGCGGATACAGCCGCCAACCGGCTCCTTTCGCTCTTCTCCGTTCTCGCGGCGGCGATCCCGGGCGCGGAGCTCGTGATCTGCGGGGACGGCACGGATGCTGAGGTGTTCCGGCGGCGGGCACGGGAGATCAACATTTCCCTCGGGCGCCGGGCGGTCGTACTGACCGGCGGAAGGACCGACGTGGAGCGGGTTCTGAGGCTCTTTGATCTGATGGTCGGCGTCTCCCGGTCTGCGATGGAGGCGATGAGCTGCGCGCGCCCCGTTCTTCTGCTGGGTCCCCGGGGGTATCTCGGCGTTATGAGCGAGGCAAAAAGACGCCGGGCGGAGGCAACGAACTTCTGCTGCCTCAACGCTTCCCCGACGAACGAAGAAATAACGAACGATATCTATCATATCTTCACGCTTTCACCGGAGGAACGGGCGGAAATGGGAGCGTATAACCGTTCCGTGATCCTGAACCGCTTCACGGTGCGCCGGATGGCGGACGACGCGATGCGGGCGTACCGCACCGTGCTCGGTGAAAACGGGCATGAAAAAAGGAATGATCGGCAAGGTCTTTTCAGTTTGAATTGACAAACGGCCTCAAATATGCTATAAATAAGATAGTAAGAATACAAAAAGGAGTGCGCCGCAATGAAAAAACGAATCAGAGTTCTTGGTTTGATTCTCGCGGTCCTGACGCTCGTCTCATCGCTTGCTTCCTGCAAGCCGGAGGGACCTGCGGGACCGGAACAAACGGAAGGAACCGCGGGACCCGCGGAAACGGAGGAGGATAAAAACGTGAACAAAAGAAATATCGACCTGAGCAAACTGGCGCAGACCGGAAGGAACTCCCAGAGATGGATGAGCGTTCCCTATTCCCGGCTTGTTCTCAACCCCTATAACTTCAACGCCGGGAACGAGCTGACACACTCGGATTACAGCGACCGCCCGTCCGTTCCGCTGAACGTGGGATATCTCGATCCCTATACGACGTCCGGTACCGGCGTCTGGCTCGAAGATATCCTGACGCTCTGCTCCGACGCGGGTACGGGCGGAGCGGAACCGGAATATCTGTTTGCCGCCGATTTCGACGACGTCAAGACGTGGTCCAAGAGCGGCGGCAACCGGACCGAGCTGAATGCGGATGGTGAATGCCTTACGATCAAGGTCCTTTCCGGTGCGATGGAACCGTGGCAGTACGCGTCGATGCCCGTGAATCTCGATCTTTCCGTCCATCCGACGCTGACGCTGACCGTTGAGGAGAGCGAAGCGAGCTGGGCACTGAAGATCTGTGAGAACGGCAGTCAGGATATCACGCTGATCGGCGATACCGCAAAGACCGGGACCTTCTCCCTGGACCTTGCGTCGATGCTCGGAAGAGAGGACAACTTCAAGGGCGTGATCAAGATCTTTGAGATCGGGTTTGACAAGACGGTCACGGTCAGCCGTATGGATATCATGTCGCTTCCCGACGTGAAGACGGACGCCGTCTCCTATAAGACCGGCTGGCAGCCTGAATGTCTGACCTTCAGCGCAAAATACGAAAACGGCACGAAGATCGAGGGCTTCGATACCTTTGCTGACCCGGATACCGTGCTCCGTAAGATCACGCTGATCGAAGGGCCGATGGTCCGCATCGCCGCGGGGCTGACCGGTGTTACGACCGTGACCGGCGGCGGGGTGACCGTGGACTGCGGAACGTATTCCTATGCGATCAAGACCGACCGCAAGGCCGCTCTCCGTTATTTCGGGGACGCCACGATGCTCAAGGCGGGCGTCGGCGAACTGACGGACGTTTCCAAAGCGAAATTCGCGGAATTCTCCTTTGCGGATATGAAGCCGGGCGACAGCGTGACCATCGCGTTCTCTCTGCATTCCGATGCAGTAAAGAAGAGCGAGGTCATGAAAAACGCGACGAACGCGGTAAACGCTGAGAACGCCGCGGAAGCCGCACGCAACAAGCTGGCGGAATATTATATCGACCTGCTGAACAAGATCCCGATGCCTTCCGACTTTGATCTGGACCTCGTCAAGCCGCAGGGTACCACGGCAAAGAAGATGGAGCAGATGTACGAGATCGCCTGGGTCTTCTTGATGCAGAACGTCCTCCCCGAAAATCCCGAGATCGGTTACGATTATCCGCAGGCCTGCTGCGGAAAGCCGGGAATGTGGGCGTACGGTGATCCGAAATCCGCGTATTCCGCCTCGTGGGAGAGCTTCTTCGGGATGCAGCTGCTCGGTTACGTCGATCCCGAAACCGCGTGGGCGGCGCTCGAGGGCATGATCTCCCTCGTGGATGACGAAGGGATGCTCGGCGGTGAGTCGCTCCCGTCCGAAAAGGCGCATACCGCGTGGCTGCTGTACGATCTGACCGGGAACAAGGAACGCCTCGCCGGCGTCTACGACGGGATCGGCCGCTATCTGGATTGGCGGATCGAAAACCCACGCTGGATCTTCCAGCAGACGAACGACGTCAATTCCGCCGACGCGGATTTCGTCGTCTCGGCACTCGTTGATATCGAATACATGGAGCTGATCGCGGAGGCACTCGGAAAGACGGACGACAAGGCCGCCTGGGCGAAGAAGCACGACGATTTCCTCGGAATGTACTATCAGTGGTGTTTCGACGGCGATCAGACGTACCAGTACTGCAATAAAAAGACCTTCGCGCGCAGCTTCGGCAACACGATCTGGATCACCAAGGGGCTCCTGATCGACGGGATCGACGAGGAACACTCGAAGATCATTTACGACCGATTCAAGAGAGAATATAATATCGACAGCCCGCTTGCCGGCTTCGTGACCGTCAAGCACCCGGAGCAGGCGTCCGCGATCCTCGGACTTGCGAAATACGGCAAGAAGACCGAGGCGTACAGCCTTGCGGAGATCTACGCGCGCGATATCTGCGTCTGCGGGATGCTCTCCGAAAACTACGACGTTTCCAAGGGCGCTCCGATCGGAACGGGCGTCCGTCCCGCGATGTTCGGCTGCGCGACGATGATCGACTGCGTCCTGCTGATGAACGGCTATTCCTATCAGAAGCACGCGGAGATCGACCTCGGCAAAAACACGGAAGGGAAGAGCGTTTCGTTCGACTGACCGCCAAAGGGCCTGCGAAGGCTTCCGCTGCCGGGTATCCCGGGGCGGAAGCCTTTTCGTAAGGACCGATCAATATCAGAAAGAGAGAAAACGCATGAAAAAACTCGGTCATCCCGATATGATGGACGAAGCGAGGGCGACCTCCGCCGGACGCTCCTGGTATCTGGAGCTATTGATCTTTGCTGGGGTGTTCATCGGCGTCACGACGTTTGAGTCGATCCCCGTAACGATCGGGACGTTTCTATGGATGTTCCGCGATCCGGGCTTCATCCGCGGTTTGAGTGAAGCACTGATGCACGGGGACCTGAACGGCTATATGGAGGCCGTTGAGGTCCTGATGGGCGCAATGCCGAACTGGCTGATGCTGGTCCAGCTGTATTCCACCGTTCTGATGACCGCGGGAACGATCTTCTTCTGCCGGGTGATCGAAAAGCGGCGCCTGACGTCGATGGGCTTCCGGAGAGGGCATATCCTCCGGGAATATGCCGTCGGCGCGCTCGTGGGAGCCGCGATGATCGCGTCCGCGCTCGGGCTGGGTGCGGCGTTCGGGATCTACCGGATCGAGGCGGCGGAAAGCTTTTCGGTGCCGATGATCCTTGCGTATTTCTTCGGTTACGTCCTGCAGGGAATGAGTGAAGAGGTCCTGTGCCGCGGATACCTGATGGTTTCCATCGCAAGAAAGAATCCGGTATGGCTGGCGATCGTGCTGAACTCCGCGGCGTTTGCCGCGCTGCACCTGATGAATCCGGGGATGAACCTCCTCGCGCTCTTCAATATCTTCCTCTGCGGCGTCGTCTTTTCGGTTTACGTCGTGAAACGGGGGAATCTTTGGGGCGCCTGCGCGCTGCACACCTTTTGGAATTTCATTCAGGGCAATATCTTCGGCGTTTCGGTCAGCGGGACCGGGGTCGCAAACGGCGCGACGCCGCTTCTGACGCTGCTGAACGACGAATCGCCTCTCTTGACCGGCGGCGTCTTCGGCGTGGAGGGCGGTCTGCTCGATACCTTCGTTGAGCTTGCGGCGCTCGCCGTGCTTTTGTTCCTCGTCAAGCCGGTGAAAGAGAAGCAGCTCGTCCCGTATCCCGCGAAGGCGGGAACGGTGCCGACTCCCTCCGGAATGCCGGGCGGCAGTCCCGTGATCCGGATCGGCGGGAACCCCGCGGAGACCGAAAACCGGGACCCGGACGGGAAGGAATAAAGCAAAAAAACCGGCGGGATACGTAATATTTTCCTGCCCGCCGGAGTATTAAGGTCAGAACGGAAAAACGACGACGAAATGAGAGGAACGAAAAAATGCTGCCGAAATATAAGGAATTCCCCGAGGAACTGAACGCACTGGAAGAGAAGATCAACGCTGCCCGTGCCGGGTACGAGTCGAAGATCAAAAAGAATATGGGCAAGCATAAGCATCACGCCGCTTTTGCGAACGTGTCCGACCGCTTTGAAGAGATGGAGAGATGCTTTGACGTCCTGCACGACAAGAACGCCCCTGTCGGGGACGCGGAGCGCGCGTGGGAAGACCTTTGCGGCTGCATTGAGCACATGAACGACGGGATGATCTACGCCGTCGGCATCAACGAGGAAGAAAAAGCGGAGCTGAGCCGGGATCTGAGCGACGACGATTTCCGTGCGCTGTGGTCCGCGGCGAGCACGGTGGCGGATCTCCGTCACACGGCGCGTGCGATGGAGAGCAAGAGCGAGCTTTCCGCGATCGAAGACGACCTGAACGTGTACGACGCGGAGGCGCTGGAGTACCGGAAGCAGGTGTATTCCGTTCCCGAAAAGCTGAACTACGGCAGCGCTGCCGAAATGTACCGCACCGAGCAGACCAGCGCGAAGGAAGAGAAGGAATGCGCGAGACTTTACGACGAATATAAGGCGACCGGCGAGGTCGAGCGTCTTAAGGACGAGGCGCACAAGGCTGCCGTGGCGTATGCCGGCGATCTCCCCGCGTTCCACCGCGGCATCGCGGAAGCGGAGACTTTTCTTGAAGAAAAAGAGCGTGAGATCAAAGAGATCGACGACAGGATCGAAGAAGTGAGAGCGTCCGCGGAGCAGATCGACGGCGCTGCCGCGCGTCTGAACGGGGAACGTGAGGAAAAGCTCGGGCAGATCGCGGCACTGGACGGTGATCTTGAAAAGAATGCGGAAGCGATCCGACAGCTGGCGGAATCGAAGGCGACGATCGAGCAGGGTTACCGTGACGACCGCGCAAAGATCGAGTCGGCAGCGAACGCGTCCGTCCCGTTCTTCGCCAGCAAGGCGGAGACCGCCCGGATCAACGCGACGAAGCGCTACGCCCGCCTCCTTCTCCGTGAGGAAGAAGTCACGGGGCTGATGAAGGAATTCAACGAATTCTATCAGGAAAACGGTCTGGACAAGATGACGCCCGCCGCGTTTGAAGAAAAGATCGCAAACGGCAAAAAATGGGTCGGGACCATGACGCCCGAGATGCTGCGTCAGTACCGGGAGCTCCATCCGAACATGGAGCTGGTCGCGGACGTGAATCTGTACGAAAAATATCAGAGCATCAAGGACCGCCTGACGGCGATCGGCAGCGTCACGGAGGAAGACAAGCCGATCGTTTCCGACAGCGACGTCAGATCTCCCGCCGAGATCTACTCCATCCTGCAGGCAGCCACGCTCCGGATCGACAACTCGAAGCGCCATACGCTGGAAAGACTGCCCGAGGGCGCGGACGTGAAGGAGATCACCGGCACCGTGCATCTCATGCAGTACAGCTACGAAAACCTGGAAAAGAAAAAAAGCATGATCGAGTACGTCGAAAAGAGCGAAAGGGAAGCCGCCGCCGAGAGGGAAGAGCTGACCCGGAGAAGAGAAGCGCTGCAGAAGGAAGCGGACGCGCTGAAGGAACGTGCGGCGCGTGAGACCTCCGACGCGCAGATCGCGGCGCTGATCGGAAAGCGCAACGGTCTCGTCACCGAAAAAGAAGAACGCACCAACCATCTTGCTTTCCTGAGGGAATCGTTTGAAAAGGCAAGAGACGCCAAGATCGCGGCAAGCGACCGTGCGGAGGCAGCGGGGAAGAAGCTGCAGTCGTTTGAGGACGAGCGCAAGGCGAAGGAACGGATCCATACGAAGGCTGCTGCCGATATCAAAACGTTTGAAAAAGTGTATGAAAAGCACGGGGACCTGAAGCACCGGAACGACACGCTGCGGGACCGCGTCAAAATCACCGAATCCGGCAGGATCGGGACCGATCCGTTCCGGAAAGCCCGCCTCGCGATCGACGCCTCCGTTGCGTCCTTCCGCGAAACGATCCAGTGCGTCAAGGACCCGAAGCATAACAACCGTACTCATTTCGTCGCCATGCAGGAAGAGCTCGAAAAGCTGTACGGGCAGGGGAACGGAACGTCTTCTCTTCAGGACTATAAGTATCAGATGAAGCGGGTCCACGACGCGGCGCAGGCGTATCTGGATGCGAAGAACACGCAGATCCGTCCGATCCCGTCCAAAATGCGTTCGTACCGCCTCGACTTCGCGAAGCGCCTGGTCGAATTCACGAAGCAGGCGGAGGAACGTCTGCAGGAAGCGGACGCGCTCATCAAAAAGGAAGACCGCCATCTTGCCTCCTCCGGCGTCGGCTATCTGCCGATGACGCACGAGGAAAACGAGGTGTTTCACGAGATCAACCGCGGGATCGAGACGAGAAACGAAATGATGAAGGAACACGCGCTTACGGCGCAGACGCAGAAGACCGCGTCGGTCGGCGAAGCGCAGAAAAACGCGGGCGTCAAGCTCGATTGATCCGCGGAGCGGAAACGCGGCCATCGTTTACGGAATCAAAAAGAGATACCGGGAGCAGCAGAAATGCTTTTCCCGGTATCTCTTTTTCCATATTGCGTTCTTTCATACGATGCAGAAAGCCGCGTAAAGCGGAACGGATTTTATGCCGTTTTCAAAGCCAAAGTTTACTATCGACGTGCCAGCACGAATAGACACAGCACGACGGCAAATCCCAATGCATCAATTCCCGGATGGTCGTTATGAATGTGTTTTTTGTTTATTCTGAAAGGCAAATAACCGCTTCCGTCCACGTATAAAACCGCCATACCCACGCAGACCTATCCGATCATAACACCTGACCAAATACATTTCTGCCGGATTGCGATATCATGGAATTGAATCCACCCAAAAACGATACGGGAAAGACCGTATATGAGATACTCTTTCTTTTTCATCGGAATACGATCGCCCTCCCCGGTGATTCTGCTGATACGTCGTCAGTCATGATCCGGCAGTCTCCGTACGATTCAGTCGTGATCAGTAGGATCCGTTACCCGTTCGCGAGTAAGACGCGACGTCATAAAACGAGACGTTATGCGCAGCATAATATACGGTGAACCGTTTGCCGAGCACGCTGAAGAGGAGACCTTCCGCCGAGTCGCTGTCAACGATGAATTCGTCGTTCACGATCTTATAAACCGTTCCGTGATCAGAACCGGGGGCAACGGAAAGAAGATTGACCGTACCGCCGGCCTCGGTCATCGTGCCGTTGGCTCTGTTCAGGAGAAGTTCCCATCCTTTGTAAACGATCTTTTCGGTCGTTTCGTCGATCCGGGTCACCTCCGCCCCGCATGCCTCAAAGATCGCCGTCAGCGGGAGCATTGCGTATTGGAGCTGGTCGTTTACGGCTACGTAATGACCGGGAGCGATATTTCTTCCGTTTACGTACAACTTGGCGACGACGCCACTGATATCCGTGACCGACGCGGGATCCCAGTACAGCGAGCCGTTTTCACAGAGCTGCCCGTTCTCAACGCTGAACCGCGCGTTTTCCGGATCGATCGATATTTCCGTGATCTCGGTCGATCCCGGATCGGAGGAAGCGCGGAACCGGAACATCGCTTTCAGGGCATCGGAGGACGGCAGGGACTTTCCGAATCCGACGCGCAGTTTTCCGCAGTCGGCGAACACGCCGGAACCGAAGCCGACGTCCGGTCCGCAGTCGAGGAAGACGAAGGAGAGGGGGTTCCCCGCAAACGCGAGGTCCGAAACTTTCCCGCCGGATCCTCCGACCGTCAGCCGGACCTCAGTCAGACGGCTGAATTCAAATGCCGCCGTTCCGATCTTCCTGATGCTGACCGGGAAATCGAACGAGGTGAGACGGGTATTCTGAAAGGCGTATTCGCCGATCTCCGCCAGCTCCGAAGAGACGGTCACCGCGGTGAGCGGGCAGCTCCGGAAGAGATACGGCGGGATCACGGTCAGCGATCCGGGCAGGGATGCCGTTTTCACCTTCGCGTTCTCAAAAACGCCGTCGGAAAGCGCGGCACTCTCCGGCACCGTGACAGAGGTCAGCGCGGTATTGCTGAAGGCGTGATCGCCGATCGAACGGATCGAAGGAGGCAGGGGTGCCGAGGTCAGGGACGTACAGTCCCGAAACGCCTGCGCGCCGATCGTTGTCAGACCCTTTCCGAAATCGACGGAGGTCAGGAACGTGCAATTCATAAACGCCGAGGTGCCGATTTCGGTGACCGAATCCGGGAGAGAAACCGAGGTCAGTCCGGTGGATCCAAACGCGCTGTCGCCGATCCTTTGCAGCCCCGCGGGGAAGGAGACGGCGGTCAGGGAAGAGTGCAGAAACGTCTCGGGAGGAATTTCAGTCGTGCCGTCTGCAAAGGTCACGCTGTTCAGCGAGGAGCAGCTGTCGAATACGTTTCTGCCGAACGTTTCAAGCTTCGGAACGCGGACCGAGGTCAGCCCGGCACCCTGGAAGGCTTTGTCCCCGATCTCCTTGAGGGAGGAGGGGAAATCGACGGAGGTCAGGAACGTGCAGTGCGCAAACGCCGAGATGCCGATTTCGGTGACAGAATCCGGGAGAAAAACCGATGTCAGTCCGGTGAATTCAAACGCGCGGTCACCGATCTTTTTCAGACCCTTGGGGAGGGAGACGGAAGTAAGGAAAGAGTACCGAAACGTCTCGGGAGGAATTTCGGCCGTGCCGTCTGCAAAGGTCACGCTGCTCAGCGAGAAACAGTTGGCAAATACGCTTCTGCCGAATGTTTCAAGCTTCGGAACGCGGACCGAGGTCAGCCCGGTATGGTAAAAGGCTTCGTCTCCGATCTCCTTCAGGGAGGAGGGAAAATTGACCTCCGTCAGCTCAGAACAGCCACTGAAGGCTTCCGCGCCGATGCGGGTCAGATTTTTTCCGAAGGTGATCTTTTTCAGCGAGGTAAAGCCCGTAAACAAAAATCTGTCGGGGATTTCGGTCACGCTGTCGGGCAGGACGACCTCCTCCAGACCGTCAATTTCGAGAAGGCAGGAGGCGTCGAGCGACTTGTATCCCTCCGGGATCACGAGCTTTCGGAAGGAGCTGTTCATCCAGCAGGCGAAGTCGCAATTTTTCACCGTGAATTCTCCCTCAAGTCTGCAGCGAAAATCGCAGGATTCGATGGAGCGGAAGGCGGTGACGGGAAGACCGTGGAAGGAGGAGGGCAGGGTGACCGTGTCCCCTCTCACGTTTTTCCCGAGCCGCAGCTCGTAGGATCTGCCGTCGTCAGCGAGGATATAATAAAACGTTCCGTCTGTTTCGAGCAGGACTGCTCCGCTCAGGGGGTCTATCACGGGTCCCGTCTCGTGTTCGGTTCCGGGTTCCGTTTCAGGCTCGGTTTCGGGTTCTGTTTCCGGCTCCGTTTCAGGCTCGGTCTCGGGCACCTTCACGGGTTCCGTTTCAGGCTCGGTCTCCGGTTCCGTTTCGGGCTCCGTTTCGGGTTCGGTCTCCGGTTCCGTTACGGGTTCCGTGATCGGTTCGATTTCCGGTCCAACGGGCTCGGTTTCGGGCGCGGTATCCGGCACGATTTCCGCGTCGGTCACCGCTTCGGTTCCGGGCTCGGTCTCCGGTTCGGTTTCCGCGTCGGTCATGGGTTCGGTTCCGGGTGCGGTCTCCTCCGCCGTTTCAGCCGTCGTTTCACTGTCCGCCGGGATCACGCCGTGGTTTCTTGCCAGCATCGGACCGACGACTGCCACTTCGGCGATGATCAGGGCGAACGCGGCGGCGATCCCGCCCCATTGCAGGATCGTCTTCCGGAGCGGTACGACCGGCACGTAGGTCAGCGCCTCCTCGACGTGGCGGTCCGAAATGCCGCCGATTTGGCGGAGCAGGATCATTCCCGCGGGATGATTTTCATTTTTCATGTGTTCAGCCCCTCCTTGATCAACAGTTCCCGCAGTTCTCCGCGCATCCTGTATAAAAGCGTGCGGATCGCTGCTTTCGATTTTCCGGTATAACGGGCGATCTGCGCGTAATCGTCGCCGAAGAAATAGCGGCGGACGAAGGCGAAGCGGCTGACCTTGTCGCAGGAATCGAGATATCCGTCAATCACGCTTGCCGCGGTCCTGTCGTCAAGGCTCCGTTCCACGCTGTCCGGAGAAACGAGGCATTCCGCAAGCTCCTCGGAAAGGGAAACCGTTTCGGCATTCCGCTTCCCCTGCTTTTTTTCCTCGATCCGGTTCAGACAGAGGTTGCGCGTCACGCGGACGAGCCACGAGCAGAAATGCGCGGGCTTCGCCGGCGGGATGCTGTTCCACGCCTTCACGTAGGTGTCGCTGACGCATTCTTCGGCGTCCTCGCGGTTTTTTACGATATTGAAAGCGAGGTTGTTCAGGTGTGCGCCGTATTTGATCTTCGTTTCCGAGATCGCGCTTTCGTCACGCCTGAAATACGCCTCGATGATCTCATTGTCTTCCATTACGTTTCCTCCTTTCCCCTTCACAGATATATGACAGAATAAAGCGGAGTTTGTCACGGCTTTTTTCGTTTTATTTTGAAATATCCGAAAAAAACGTGCTCAAGCGGATCTTTTTCCCGGAAAAACCGGACGAATGGTGCTGAACAGCAGATATGTGGGGAAAAAGCGGTCGGACCGGACGGCAGAAGGAAAACCGACTGCGAAGAAAAACAAAACCCGTCTTTTCGCAAGACGGGTTTTGTCGGCTGATCCTTCCGCCGCACGGACGTGCGGCGGAAGGATGTTTTCGGGAGGGAGGAGATTACTGATCGTCCGTCTTGGGAGCGTAGAGCTCGCCCATCTTGAGAAGACGCTCGTACTTTTCCTTCGCGGCGGCGTCAGCCTTGGTGAAGAGCTGTTCGGCTCTCTCGGGGAAGGCACCGACGAGACGGCTGTAACGGGTCTCGGACTTGATGAAGTCGACGTAGGACGCGGAGGGCGCCTTGCTGTCGATGGTCAGCGGGTTCTTGCCCTCTGCCTTGAGTGCGGGATTGAAGCGGAACATCTGCCAGTAACCGGCTTCGACCGCTTTCTTCATCTCGGACTGGCAGTTGGTCATGCCGCCCTTGAGGCCGTGCATTTCGCAGGGCGCGTAGCCGATGACGATGGAGGGTCCGGGATAAGCTTCCGCTTCCTGCAGAGCCTTCAGGGTCTGGTTCATATCGGCACCCATCGCGATCTGTGCGACGTAGACGTAACCGTAGGACATAGCGATCTCGGCGAGGTTCTTCTTGTTCATGACCTTACCGGCAGCCGCGAACTGTGCGACCTGACCGATCTGGGATGCCTTGGAAGCCTGTCCGCCGGTGTTGGAGTAAACTTCGGTATCGAAGACCATGATGTTGACGTCTTCACCGGAAGCGATGACGTGGTCCAGACCGCCGAAGCCGATGTCGTAAGCCCAGCCGTCACCGCCGAAGATCCAGATGGACTTCTTGGCGAGGTAGCTCTTTTCGGCGAGGATCTCTTTTGCCTTGCAGCAGCCGCAGGCTTCGAGCGCAGCGATGAGGGCGTCGGCAGCGGCAGCGTTCAGTTTGTTGTCGTTATAGGTGTCGAGCCAATTCTTTCCGGCTTCCTTGACGGCTTCGGGAGCGTCGCCGGCGATGAGCGCCTCGACCTTGCCCTTCAGTCTGTCACGGATCGCCTTCTGACCGAGCACAATGCCGAGACCGTGCTCCGCGTTGTCCTCGAACAGGGAGTTCGCCCAGGCGGGACCCTTGCCGGTTTCGCGGTTGACGGTGTAAGGCGTAGCGGGAGCGGAGCCGCCAGATGGAGGAGCATCCGGTCGCGTTGGAGATATACATTCTCTCACCGAAGAGCTGGGTGATCAGACGCGCGTAAGAGGTCTCGGCGCAGCCTGCGCAGGAACCGGAGAACTCAAGCAGCGGCTGCTTGAACTGGCTGCCCTTGACGGTGCCGTTGATGATGTCCTTCTTCTCGGACACGCTCTTGACGGCGTAATCAAAGGCTGCCTGCTGGTCGAGCTGGCTTTCCTGAGAGACCATGGCGAGCGGGGCGTTCTCGGGTTTGCCGTCCTTGATCGCTTTTGCGGTGACGGGGCAGGCCTTGACGCAGAGCGTGCAGCCCATGCAGTCGAGCGGGGAGATCGCCATCGTGAACTTATAGTTGGTCTTGATGACCGGCTTCGCGGTGAACTTGGTGGAAGCGGGAGCAGCGGCAGCCTCTTCCTCGGTCATGGCGAAGGGACGGATTGCAGCGTGCGGGCAGACGAACGCGCAGTTGTTGCACTGGATGCAGGTCGCGGGGTTCCAGGCAGGAACGTCGACCGCGACGCCGCGCTTTTCGTATGCGGCAGCGCCCTGCGGGAAGCAACCGTCCACGTGATCGGTGAATGCGGAGACGGGAAGCGCGTCACCCTGCATCTTTTCGACGGGGAGAACGATCTCCTTGACGAACTTGACGAGGTCTTCACGGCTGCCGTCGACCGTTTCATCCTTCTTTTCGACGTCGAGGTCCGCCCAGGCGGCGGGAACGTCGATCTTGACGATCGCGTCGACACCGGCGTCGATGGCGTTGTAGTTCATCTGGACTACGTCCTCGCCCTTCTTCAGGTAGGACTTCTTCGCCATATACTTCATATAGTCAACGGCTTCCGCGATCGGCATGATGTTTGCCAGAGCAAAGAAGGCGGACTGAAGGATGGTGTTGGTGCGCCTGCCCATACCGATCTCACGCGCCTTGTCGATCGCGTTGACGGTATAGAACTTGATATCGTTCTTGGCGATATAAGCCTTGACTTCCGCGGGGAGGTGGTTCTCCAGCTCCTCGGGCGTCCACTGGCAGTTC
The DNA here is from genome assembly GCA_045617585.1 of Eubacteriales bacterium. Taxonomy (GTDB): domain Bacteria; phylum Bacillota; class Clostridia; order Oscillospirales; family CAG-272; genus CAKRZE01. The sequence goes on along the minus strand of JAZLIW010000076.1, from coordinate 12,117 downwards.
AGGAGGAAGGTTCCGCCCGGCTTGACGTCGTTGACGATCTTGTAGCCCTTCTTGATATAGGAGGGGTTGTGGCAGGCAACGAAGTCGGCCTTGGTGATATAGTACGGGCTCTTGATGGGGTTGTCACCGAAGCGCAGATGGGAAATGGTGACGCCGCCGGTCTTCTTGGAGTCGTACTGGAAGTAAGCCTGAATGAACTTATCGGTATGGTCGCCGATGATCTTGATGGAGTTCTTGTTCGCGCCGACGGTACCGTCGCCGCCCAGACCCCAGAACTTGCAGGAGATGGTGCCCTTCGCAGCGGTATCGGGAGCGGGCTTCTCCTCGAGGGAGAGACCGGTCACGTCGTCGACGATGCCGATGGTGAAGCCGTTCTTGGGCTCGTCAGCGGCAAGGTTCTCGTAGACCGCGAAGACGGAGGACGGAGGCGTATCCTTGGAGCCGAGGCCGTATCTGCCGCCGACGACCTTCACGCCGCTGACACCGTTCGTAGCGAGCGCGGTGACGACGTCGAGGTAAAGCGGTTCGCCGAGGGAGCCGGGTTCCTTGGTGCGGTCGAGGACCGCGATCTTCTTTGCGGTGGCGGGGATCGCTTCAATGAGCTTGGAAGCGACGAAAGGACGGTAGAGACGGACCTTGACCAGACCGACCTTCCCACCGTGCGCGTTCATATAGTCGATGACTTCCTCGGTCACATCGCAGATGGAGCCCATCGCAACGATGACGCGGTCAGCGTCCGGCGCGCCGTAGTAGTTGAAGAGCTTGTAGTTCGTGCCGAGCTTGGCGTTGACCTTGTCCATATAGCTTTCGACGATGGACGGGAAAGCGTCGTAGTAACGGTTGCAGGCCTCACGGTGCTGGAAGAAGATATCGCCGTTTTCGGCGGAGCCCTTCAGGATCGGATGCTCGGGGTTGAGGGAGTGGTTGCGGAACGCTTCGATGGCGTCCTTGTCGACCATCTCGTTCAGATCCTCGTAATCCCAGACCTCGATCTTCTGGATCTCATGAGAGGTACGGAAGCCGTCGAAGAAGTTGATAACCGGGACTCTGCCCTTGATGGTGGAGAGATGTGCGACGGCACCGAGGTCCATGACCTCCTGCGGGTTGGATTCCGCCATCATGGCGAAACCGGTCTGACGGCACGCGTAGACGTCGGAGTGGTCGCCGAAGATGTTCAGCGCGTGGGACGCGACGCAGCGGGCGGAGACGTGGATTACGCAGGGAAGGAGCTCACCGGCGATCTTGTACATATTGGGGATCATGAGGAGCAGACCCTGAGACGCCGTGAAGGTCGTGGTCAGCGCGCCTGCTGCGAGGGAACCGTGAACGGCACCGGCGGCACCTGCCTCGGACTGCATCTCGATGACCTTGACGGTATCACCGAAAATGTTCTTGAGGCCGGTTGCGGACCAGGAGTCGGTCAGCTCTGCCATCACGCTGGAAGGCGTAATGGGGTAGATAGCGGCAACGTCAGTGAACGCGTACGATACGGTAGCGGCCGCTGTGTTGCCATCCATGGACAGCTTTTTTCTTTCCATTGACGATATATCCTCCTGAAAAAATTTAACAAATGAACAAAAATGCAAACGCAGATTTGCACAACCTCAATTATACCATCTTCCGCACGAAAAAACAACGGGTTTCATAAAAAATTTGCATTTATTCCTTCGCTTTTTCGGGGTTTCCGGCAGAACGGTGTGCACAGAACGGGGAAAGGGGACAGTCGCCGCAGCGCGGGGAGCGTGCGGTGCAGATCTCCCTGCCGAAGAGGACGAGGCGGTGACAGAAGTCGGATTGCTCCTCCGGGTCGATCGCGGCACAGAGGACGCGCTCCGCTTTTTCCGGGCTCTTTTCCTCCTCGGGATAGAAGCCGAGCCGTCCGGCGATGCGGATGCAGTGGGTATCGGTGACGACGGCGGGAAGACCGAACACGTCACCGCGGATCAGATTGGCGATCTTTCTGCCGACGCCGGGCAGGGAAAGGAGCTCGTCCATATCGGAAGGGACCTTTCCGCCGTACTTTTCGGTGAGGAGAACGCTGATCTCCCGGATCGAGGCAGCCTTGGTGCGGAACAGTCCGCAGGGGCGGACGATCGCTTCGATCTCGTCCTGCCGTCCCGCTGCCATGTCCGCGGCGGTTGGATATTTTTCAAACAGGGTCTCACATACGATATTGACCCTCGCGTCGGTGCATTGGGCGGAAAGGCGTGCCATGATCAGCAGCCGCCACGGATCACCGCCGTACGTAAGGGAGCATTCCGCGTCCGGATAGCGCTCCTTCAGCGTTTCAACGATCGTTTTTGCTTTCGGTGTCATTCCCATGCGGTGTCCTTTCATCGGGATCGGAGGGACGGCGCCCGCTTACAGATAGATCACGGTCGCGTCTGTCTCACCGAGCGCCCGTTTTTCGCGGTCGGAGGAGGAGAACAGAACGGTCTGGATCCGGGGAGAGAGGGAGGAGAGAAGGCGGAGCGCCGCGCGCAGACGCGCTTCGTCGAAGAAGACCAGCGCCTCGTCGAATAAGAAGGGCGGGCGCTTGTCCGAGCCGCGGCAGACGAGGTCCAGCAGCGCGACGCGGAGGGAGAGATACGCACCGTCACGCGTTGCCTGCGACATATAGACCGAGTCCGCGGACATTTTTCCGCCGTTTTCGGTCAGGGTGTCGAAGGAAAGACCGAAATCGGAGGAAACGCCGAGGGAATCGTACTTCCCGTCGGAGAAGAATTTCATGTTTTCGCTTGCCTTGGCGGAGAGCAGGGGGGAGATCATTTTGCGCAGATCGTCCGAGGCACCGGACAGCGCGTCCCGCGCGAGCTCGTAGGCGGCAAAGCTTTCTCTGTCTTTTTCAAGCTGCTTTCTGGTCTCTATCACGCGGTCGTAGAGCGGCGCGGAGGGCTCGGCGGTGGCGCGGAGCTCGGTGCGCTTCAGCTCCAGACTGTGGAGCCTTTCGGTCAGGACGCTCAGACGCTTCTTCTCGAAGTCCTCGGCACGGCGCGCTTCCTTCAGATCGAAGTTCTTCGGGAGCTCGACCTCGGGTTCCTTCCCCTCGAAGCGCTCGACGTCGTCCCGCAGCATTTCCTCGGTCGACGTGATGAGCGCGTCCAGACGGTTGTAGTCTGCGGTCGCCCCGTTCATACGGTCGAGGAAATCCGCGACGCGCTTTTCGGTCTCCTCAGCGGAGGCGCAGCCGACGGAACGGCAAAGCCCGTCGAGGATCTCGCGGTGCTCGTCCGCCGCTTCAAACAGCTCGGAACGGTCGAGGCGGAGCTGCTCCGCGGGGGAAAGATCGGTCTGCTGCTGCCCGGACTGCGAGATGCGGTCCATCCAGCGGATCAGTTCCTCCCGGCTGTCCGCGCCGAAGGAGGCGATGAAGTCCGCCTCCTCTTTTCCGGCACGCCGGGAAAGGAGAAATTCACGGACCGAGAAGGCGAGAAGCCCGGCACCGAGCACCAGACCGCCGATCCCGAGCCCGAGAAGAAGCGGGGTACGCGGCAGGATCAGAAGGAGGACGCCGACGAGGAGGAGCACTGCCGCGGCGATCAGAAGGAGCTTTGCAAGCTTGCCCGTCTTTTTCTCCCGCTCGGAGAGAGAGGTCACGTGCTCGCTGACCTTCAGTGTTCCGCCGATGTCACGGACGAGGTCGGGGAATTTGGCTCTTGCCGCAGCCTGACGGTCGGTCCCGTTCATGATGGCGTGGAGACGGTCCTCCACGGCACGGCGGTCGCGTTCCAGCCCGTCGATCTTCATCCGTTCTCCGCGGACGCGTTCAAGGAAGGAGCGGTCGGGGCGGATCCTTCCGTCCCCCTCCGGGAATTCGGAGAGGATCGCTTCCACGCGGGTCCGGCTGTCTGCGCGTTCCCGCTTCCATTTTTCCACCTCCGCCTGCTTGGCACGGCACTGTAACAGCTCTCCCGTGCGGATGCGGACGGCGAGGACGGCGAGCTTCTGCTCGGTCGCTTCCTTCTGCTCCAGCGTGTCCGCGAGCCGTCCCTCGGTATCGATGATACCCGCCTGCTTCTCGGAGGCGGCCTCAAAGCGCTCCTGCAGCTCTTCCAGCCGCTTTTCGTTGTCGTAGATCCGCCCGCCCTTTTTGTTCTTGTACCAGAGAGAGGTGCGGACGTCGTCCAGCTTTTTCAGCGCGCGGGGAACGTTGACGTGCTCGTCGGCGGAAAACAGCATATTGTCGACCGCCTCTCCCATGCGCGTGTCAAGGGTGGAGACGTCGGACTGGCTGATCCGCGCCGTTCCGGTAAAGATATCGCGCGGAACGCCGAAGAAGAAATCGCCCGGCTTCGTGATCTCGGGGATCGGTGCCCTGGAGGCAAGGTCGATCACGTTAAGGCGCTCGTTTCCGCCCGGCGCGGCTCTGCGCTCCACGCGGTATTTCTGCCCGTCGCAGACGACGATGCAGGAGCCCTCGCAGGAGCCCCCGTCGAGCGGCATCCAGCGCGTCCGCTCGTTCTTGTCGGCGAAGCCGTAAAAGAGGAAGGTCAGAAACGCCTCGGTCGTGCTTTTGCCCGATTCGTTGCCGCCGATGATCAGGTTCACGCCGCAGGAGAGGGTCAGCGTCCGGTCACGCAGACCGGCAAAGCGGACGATGCGGATCTCTTCGATATAGGTCATGTTTTGTCCTTTCTGGCGTAGCCGGTCTCCCGGTCCACCGTATGCAGGAGCGGTTCACCCGCGCCGTAACGGCGCAGATTCTCGGCAAAGATCGCCGCGATCTTTTCGTAGGTGCGGCGCAGATGATAAAAACCGGAAATATGGGGCGTGATCAGACAGTTTTCGCAGTCCCACAGCGGATGATCGGCGGGCAGGGGCTCGGGATCGGTCACGTCGATCGACGCGCATCCGGGCGTCCCGGTCTTCAGCGCCGCGGCGAGCGCATCGCAGTCGACTGCGTTCCCCCGTCCGACGTTGAGGAGCATCGAGCCCGGCTTCATCAGGGAGAGACGGCGGTCGTCGAACATCCGGCAGGTCGCCGCGGTGCCCGGCATCGCCAGCGCGACGACGTCGGCGCGGGGCAGGAGGCTGTCGATGACCTCGTCGGAGGAGAGATACAGCTCGTCACAGTAGTCCGGCTTTGCCGCGTCCGCGCGGCGGACGCCGATCACGTAGGAGCCGAGTGCCTTCATCCGCTTCGCGTAATTCCCGCCGATGTCCCCCATTCCGAGGACGAGAACGACGGCACCCTCGGGGGTTTCCACCGTCCCGCGGTCAGCCCAGACGTGCTCCGTCATATTGCGGACGTAGAGATGGAGCTTTTTCATCAGCATCAGCGTGCAGCCGACCATATGCTCCGAGATCGCCTGCCCGAAAGCGCCGGTGACGTTCGTGACCTGAACGTGTTCCGGGATGATCCCCGGCTTCATGTAGGTATCGACGCCCGACATACTGAACTGGATCCAGCGCAGCTTCGCTGCCTTGGCGATCATGGCGGGAGTGGGCTGACCGATCAGGATCTCGGCGTTTTCGAGGTTCCGGTCGTTTAACTCGTAGGAAAAACGGGCGCCGGGCAGCGCGGCTTCCAGTTTGGCGCGCTCCGCGGGCTCAAGAGAGGCAAGAACGAGGACTTCGGTCATCGTATTTCACGTCCTTTCATACGTACGCGGTATTGGTTTCAGAGGACAAGCTGCTTCAGCGGCTTGACGGCGGGACCGTCCGGATAGTCGCGGACCTCGCCGAGGGCAAAGAAGCCGCTTTCGTCGGAGAGACGGACGGCGGTCCCCACGGGGAGGGAAGCACCGATCTTTTTCAGGTAGATCTCGCAGCCCGCTCTGGCGAGCCGGGCGAAAAACGCGGGCAGCGTCAGGCAGGGCAGGGCGGAGAACAGGGATTCGGGCGGGAGAAGAAGGGAAGACCGCTCTTCCTCCGTCATTTCCTTCAGCCGGTCGAGCGTTACGGTCTGTCCGATGCCGTACCCGGCGTTTTCGATCCTGCGGAGGGAGGACATGACGGCGCCGCAGCCGAGCTTTTTTCCGATGTCGGCGCAGAGCGTGCGGATATAGGTCCCTTTGGAGCAGGTGACGTCCAGCGAATAGACCCGCGGATCGGGCGTGCTCCGGACGTCGAGCGCAAAGATCTCGATCGGACGGGCTTCCCGCTCGATCTCGATCCCCTGCCGCGCAAGATCGCACAGCTTTTTTCCTCCGACCTTCAGCGCGCTGACCATGGGCGGGACCTGAAAAGAGGGACCGAGGAAGGAGCGCGCGGCGTCGGTGAACGCCGCTTCTCCGGGGAGTGCCGCTCCGGTCTCTTCTGTCTGTCCCCAGATATCCTCGGTATCGCTGACGACGCCGAGCGTGATCCCGGCGAGATAGCGTTTCGTCGAGGCCGTGACGTATTCGGACGCCTTGACCGCACGTCCGACGAGGACGACGAGGACACCGGTCGCCATCGGGTCGAGGGTGCCGGTATGACCGACCTGACGGGTGCCGTAGAGACGGCGGATCTCGTTGACCGCATCCTGCGATGTGATCCCGGCGGGCTTGTCAAGAAGCAGGACGCCGGATGCCTGCCGTGTTGCCGCCTCATTCATCGGAACGGATCCCGAAGGGGCGCGGGCGCGTCAGACGGTTGAGCAGGGGCGTGAGGAGGTCGGCAATGAGGATGCCGAGCGGAGCGCAGTTGACGATCCCCGTGAAATAGCGGAGAAGCATCGTCGCGGCGCCGGCAGCGATCCCGAAGAACAGCTTCCCGGTCCCGGTATAGGGCATGGTGACGCGGTCCGCCGTGCCGAACACGGCGCAGACGAGGAGCGACCCGGAGGTGATCTCAAATAAAACGCTCTGGAGGAGGATCACGTCGGTGACGAGCGGGGTGCGCGGAACGAGTGCCGAAAACAGAACGCAGGTGAACAGCATGGCGCACGGTGCCTGCCACGAAACGGTCCTGCGGATCAGAAGATACGCGAACGCAAACAGGATGAGGAGCGTGGGCGCTGCGCCTTCCGCGTTACCGAACAGTACGGAGACGGGGGAAACGGAGGGAAGCGCTCCGCCCCGGAGCGAAGTCAGGATCGGATTGCCGAGACCGAAGACGCTCGGATCGGGCGCGAACGAGAAGAGCGCGGCGTGCTTTCCGGGGATCGCGCCGAACAGATCGAGCTGATTCCAGAGGAGGAGCAGCAGCGCGAAGGCGGCAAGAGCCGGGTTCAGAGGATAGGAGCGGACCGCGTCGGTCCGGAGCCCCAGCAGCCCCTTGAAGATCGCGGAAGCGAAGGCGGCGAGAACGGCGGGGACCCACAGAGGGACGTTCGGAGAGACCGTCAGCGCGACCAGAAGTCCGGTGACGGAAAAATCAAGATCGGAAAGGAGCATACGCAGGTCTTTCCCCACGACGAGGGAAAACAGCGCGTCGAAGAGCAGGCAGGAAAGAACGGCGATGACGGCGACCGTCAGCGTTCTCCAGCCGTAAAACCAGACACGGGCGCCGAGCACGGGGAGGGACGCGATCAGAAGATCGAAGGCAAAGGTCGTCGGGCGGTCCGCGGTGTGCAGGAAGGGGGGCAGAACGGACGGCGCGGCAGATGCCTTATCGGCTGCGTGCTCGGTCTCCCGGACCGTGCGGACGGGACGCAGCCGTCTGCCGGACGGTTTTCCCGCCGGTTCCGCTGCCGCGGTCGTCAGATTCGGATCAATTTCCGGATTCACAGTCGTCATCCTCCTTTTCCGGCTCCGCTTCCGCGTCCGGGTCGTCTTCAAAAAAGAAATCGGTCAGATAGTCTTTCAGTGTTTTTCTTGGCGGTTCCTGAACCGCGGTTTCCCGAGGCGCGGGCTCCTGCTTCCGGGATCCCTGCGCGCTCTCTCTTTCCGCTTCCGCGGGGGAGGCGGTCACCGCGGCGGCTTCTTCGGTCCGGTCGCTGCCGGTTTGCGGGACGGCTTCTTCGGGAGCGGGTCCCTTCGGGCGTGCGGCAGCAGCGGCTTCGTCCGGATGCTTCTTTATCCATCCCTCCGCGGAGCGCTTCTTCGCCTTCTCCATGTATTCGGAAACGGGGAGCCCGGCAGGGCAGACGAAGGAGCAGGTCCCGCAGGAGAGGCAGGTCCGCGCGCCGGAGGAAAGGATCTTGCGGTCGTTTCCGGTTTCGAGCGCGGTGATGATATCGGGCGGGATCAGAAAGGCGGGGCAGGCGCTGACGCATCTGCCGCAGCGGGAGCAGGAGGCGGCAAGGCCGGTCAGACCGAGACCGCCGGGCGTGGAGACGAGCAGGACGCGGTCGGTCGGCCGCAGAAATCCGTCTTCCGTTTCCTTTCTGCCGGTCATCGGGCCCTTTCCGCAGACGTACAGCAGGTTTTTGTCCTGACCTGCGCGCTTGTCCGCGCAGGCGGAAAAACAGTCGGCGATCTTCAGCCCGATCGGAAGACGGACGAGCTTCGGCTTGCGGAAGGCGTTCCCGCCGACGAAAACGGGGACGAACTGGTAAGGCGTCCCGGAGGAGAAGGCGTAAAAGACCTCGACGCAGAGCTCGGGGGTGAGCGTGAACATTCCGGTGTGCTCTAATATCGTCAGGGAATCTCCCATTTCGGGCGGCAGCTCGCGCTCGGTCAGGAGAGAGACGAGACGGCGGGGGTCGGAAGCGGGATACGACGCGTTTTTCAGCGTGACGACCCGGAACATTTTACTGTTTGCCGCGACTTTTTCGGCAAGATTGAGCAGTTTGATATCGTCCTCTGGCAGGATAAAAAGGGCTTTCCGTGCGGAGGTCAGCTTCATGAGGATCTTCAGCCCGTCCGAGACGGCGTCGCCCTCCCGGGTGAGAACGGAGCAGAGCAGTGCCTCGCAGCCGGGCTCCTGTCCCGCGATGTTCATCACGACTGTGCGGCCCTTTTCCCCGATCGGAACGGAGACGATCTCGCGCATCTCGTCCGCGAGCAGAGTGCCCGGACGGGAACCGGGGATGCCGGAGGCTGCCAGAAACGAAAGGAGTTCTTCTGCCGTGCTGTCCCGGAGGGATTTGGGATATCCGCGGGTGAACGCCGCTTCTTCCCCCTCGCAGGTGAAGCGGACGGTGTGTTCTCCGATCGAAGCGACGGTGCCGGAAAAAGGCACGTGATGATATCTGTCGATCGGATCTCCGGCGAGCAGCTTCTGCCCCACGCGGACGAAAGGGAGTCCGTACCGTTCAAATGTCAGTTCAAAAGGAAACTCCGGCAGACAGACCTCGGAGTACCGCATCCGGCTTCCGCCGCCCGCGATTGCTTCCCGCAGATCCGCGCCGCTGTTCCATGTGATTTTCATACGCTTCCTCCGTCTTGCAATACACATATATTCATTATATATTATATAACGGAATCATGAAAAAAACAAGACAAAACCGGAAAAAACGAAAAATCAGGCCGAGCCGCGAAAACGGCTCCAAATACCGCCAAAACCAGGAAAAACCGGGTTTCCGAAAAAATTTCAAAAAACTCTTGACAAACCTCTCGGATTCTGCTATAATACATAGGCTTCCGGTAGAACCGAAAGCAGATGGCGGAATAGCTCAGTTGGCTAGAGCATTCGGTTCATACCCGACAGGTCGTTGGTTCAAATCCGACTTCCGCTACCAGGCCCGTTGGTCAAGCGGTTAAGACACGGCCCTTTCACGGCTGTAACATGGGTTCGATTCCCGTACGGGTCACCAGAAAAAAGCATCGCAATAGCGGTGCTTTTTTTGTGCCGTACGGGAATCGAAGGGGAGCGGTAGTGAATGCCGTGCCGGGGGCACGGCAGAGCCGCGGAAGACCGAGCGCCGTCGAGGCGCGAGACCCGATTCCCGTACGGGTCACCAAAAACGACAAATCCAAACTGGTTCGTAATGAACGATCAGTTCGGATTTGTTTTTTATCTGAAACAGGGCTTGGATCGGCGTTTTTGAAATCTTCTCTGTCCCATATCGTTTTGCTGAAGTATAATCATTTGTGTCTTGTCGATCCTTTTCTGACTATGGCACTGACTGTTCTTTCAATCAGATGCATCCTTTTTTTTGCGGAGCGAGCCGCGGGGTTTTGTTACTTTTGCCAAAAGTACGCAAAAGCACTTTCGGCAGCCGTTGACCGCCAAAAGCGCATTGCGCCCTGCCGGGGGCTTTTGTGACCGCCTGCACTTCGTGCCAAGTGGGCGGCGTTCACCTGCATCAGCCCGCAGAAGGCACCGTAAACGCCTTTGTCGGGCAGATGCGGAAGCGGCAGGCATCCTTGCGCGGATGCCATTTATCGCCGCATGTGCGGCATTGTAAACGGAAGAATATGACAAAAAGGGCGAGCATCAGGGGAAAGCAGAATTGTCCTTCTGCTTTCTTTTCTCTGATACTCACCCTTTTGCTTTCCCGATTTCACAGCCGGGAGGATGGCTCACTTTCAATTAATCTTGGGAAAAATCATTGTCGAAATGATTTTTCTTTGGTCTTCCGTCGGCAGTTTCAGTTTCCCGTTATCGAGCAATGCTTTGATACAATGGAGCAAAAACCATCCGTCCGAATGAAAAACAAACTGTAATTCATATTCACGTATTTTTTTGAGATGATCCGGTACTGCCCCAAGCGATGCTTTGAGATACGGCGCTTTGATATGATTGAAATCATCCTCGTATTTTTTCTTGATCCGATAACCGATATCAATCAGTTTTCTGTGTATTTCTTTGCTTTGAAGCCAAACGATCTCCCAATGTGCTTTGAAATATCCGTCAAGCGAACCGCAGGTCTTGACGTACCCTCGTTCCGCAAGCCAAAGCCAGTCATCCGCATTTCCCCCATCATCAGCAAACAGGGAGAGTATGCGTCGGATATCACTGACATTTTGCATATCAGGTGCTCCCCGGCTGCACCATTCGCTGTTGACCTGCCATATCCGCAGATCACCTTTTTCGTTCCACATCGGACCGCACCAGTTTTTCATTTCAACATAGTCGGGCGGCAATTGCAGGCTGCCATGTGTGACTGCTGCACTGAAAATATTATCGGCACCGTCCGGTCGAATGGTCGATACTTCACGGAATGTGATTTTTTCGTCCAGCAGCTCATCTCCCGAACAAGCCGCAAGATAAGGGATCAGTGCCCACAAAAGAAAATTATAATCTCTCGGGGTTGTAGGCGTTTCGGTCATCGAAATCGGCTGATCCATGTAACCGCAATAAATATCCGGATCGTCAAGAATTCCGCTCTCTGTCAGTTCGTCAAAAAGATTGTTTGCCAAAAGATCGGCAGCCTGTTTATACATCCTATCCCGCATCGTCAAAAGCTCGGATGTGGGTTCGTCGATAATGAAATTACAAATATATTTGTTCTTTGCGGATTTCAGATAGCCGTATTCTTCAAGATGTTCTGCTTCGCTTTCGATGAAGACGGGAGACACACCGAGATCGTCGGCAATCTCGTTTACGGTTTTATAAGTATCGCGTACACTGTAACAGATATTCTGTGTCAGTATTGAACGGAAAAACTCATCGGGGGATTTTGTTCCAATGCTTCCGTTGATTCCGTAAGAATCAAATTTGATTGGTCTGAATTTCAGTTCACTTGATTCTATCATGGTATTCATTCCTCGTTTCAGTTCTTTTTTTGCCTCAAACAAATGCCATTTGACTGTTCCGAGAGGAATATCGAGCTCATCTGCAATTTCGATTTGCTTTTTGTTATCAAAATAATAAGCGATCACAATCCTGCGCTGTAATTTTGACAGATATGCAATTTCTTTTTGTAATCCGGCGATTTTCTCGCAGTCTGTTTCTTCAGTGATATCATCGTCAGACGCAAGCGTTTCCGCAATATCGTCAAGCGGAATTCCGAGCGATTCACGCGATGCATTGCGGTAATAATTGGCAAGCATATTATGTGCAATTGTCCATATAAACTTGTCGATATGCTCAATATCGTCCCGTACCGTCAGCGCATAATAGGCGCGGAGAATGATCTCCTGCGACAAATCTTCGGCATCCTGCAAAGATTTACAGCGTTTCAAAGCAAATCCGAAAACCGGCTTGATAAATACAGATATTTCCTTTTCAGCATCATTTCTGTTCACTTGTTTGAGTCTCCTTGAAAGCTTTCAACCATATAGACACCGAAATTCAAAAAGGTTGGGAAATGATAAGCAAATAATCGGCAGCGCAACAAATCCTTTCGTCACCTTCGGCTTTTCG
>JAZLIW010000075.1:0-6816 GCA_045617585.1 Eubacteriales bacterium | reverse complement strand
AACATCAACGAGTTCTGCTTCGATTACCTCGACGCTCCGGCGGTTGCTCTCGGCTCCAAGAACTGGATCACTCCCGCTCACGAGCTCGAAAGCTTCTACTTCCCGCAGCCCGACGGCATCATCGATGCGATCCACGAGAGAATCATGCCCCTTCCGGGTCACGTCTGCACCTACAACTACTCCGAGCTGACCAGACTCGATGAGTCCAAGAAGGGTATCTGATCTCCAAACGCAGTTCTTATCCGTCTGAATACGGATAACGCTTTTGACGCGGAGACGGCAGCGGAAACGCTTGCCGCCTCCGCGTCCTCTTTTCGGAAAACGAACGGGGGCTGAAAGGAGGCTCTTCCATGAAAAAAGCAGTGGTTTACGTCCACGGCAAGGGAGGAAACGCGGCGGAAGCCGAACGGTACGCGCCGCTTTTTCCGGGCAGGGACGTGATCGGCTTCGATTATTCTGCGGAAACGCCGTGGGAAGCGGAAAAAGAGTTCACCGATTATTTCGACGCTTTGCGGCGGGAATACGACGATATCACTCTGATCGCCAACAGTATCGGCGCGTTTTTCTCCATGTGGTCGCTGTCGGACCGCGGGATCGGCCGGGCGTATTTCATTTCTCCGGTCGTCGATATGGAGAAGCTCATCACGGATATGATGACGTGGGCGGGTGTCAGCGAGGAGACGCTCGAAAGAGAGGGCAGGATCCCGACCGCGTTCGGGGAGACCCTGTCGTGGGAATATCTCTGCCGGGTCCGTTCGCATCCGATCCGCTGGAGCGTCCCGACCCACGTTCTGTACGGCGAAAACGACGCCCTCACGTCCCCGGAAACGGTGACCGCTTTCACCTCCCGCGTCGGCGCGACGCTCGACGTCATGCCCGGCGGGGAACACTGGTTCCATACCGACGAACAGATGGCTTATCTTGACGGCTGGCTGCGGTGTTATGAAGCCTGACACCTTTGATAAAATGTAAAACGGCGCTCCGTGCGAAAAAGCACGGGGCGCCGTCAATTTTTATGAGGGGTCAGGCGTTTTGTTCCGAACGGGTCAGGTTCTTCATCCAGTTGAAGCGGTTGATCTTGACGAAGGCGACGAAGCACTTCAGGATCTGGTCGCATTTGAGGCAGGCGAAGACGACCCAGGTCGGCGCGCCGAGCTTCGACGCGATGATCGCAGAGGGGAGAACGACGAGGAAAACGAAGATCGTGTCGTTGCGGAAGACGAAGCCGACGTCCCCGCCCGATTTGACGAGTCCGAAGAGCGTCGCGCATTCGTAGCAGGTGCCGATGAAGGTGACCGAAAGCACGGTCAGGAAGCGGATCGCCTCGGCAGACGCCTCGGCTGTGATGCCGCGGAAGAGCGCGGTGAACGGGGAGCGGATCAGGAAGATCAGCCCGCCGGAGAGCAGACCGAGCGCGAAGAACAGGATCTGTACGGTGTAGGAATATTCGCGGATGCGTTCGACGTTCCCGGAGCCGATGGTCTTTCCCGTGATGATGCCGACCGCGGCGGAAAGACCGTTGATCAGGACGAAGGCAAGCGTGTTCATCGTGTTTGCCACGCTCGCGGCACTGAGCGTCACCTTGCCGTACACGCCGAGGATCGCGCTGTTGGCGAGCAGATTGATCGCCCAGACGAGCTGACCGGCGACGACCGGGAGCCCGTATTTGATAAAATCGCGGAACAGAGCGCGGTCAAACGTTTTCAGGTCCGCCGCGGTCAGGACGAGACGGCGGTCGAAGCGGACGAGGTAGACGAGGATGAACAGGAACTCACAGATCCGGGAGACGACGGTCGCGATCGCCGCGCCGCGTACGCCGAGCGCGGGGAAGCCGAGGTGACCGCCGATCAGGAGGTAGTTGAGACCGACGTTGATCATCAGGGAGACGAGCGAGACGATCAGTCCGGGCTTGGTATCCTCCACGCTCCGCAGGGACGCGATCAGCGATTGCGTCGCGCAGAAGAACAGGAAGGAAATGCTGAGGATCCGGAGATACGCCGCGCCGTCTTCAATGACCGAGGCGTCCCCCGTAAACAGCGAAAGCACGAAGGAAGGGAAGGCGGCGCAGATCACCGTGATCAGCGCGCCGAACAGAAGGGAACAGCGCAGCCCGATCGAAACGATGCGGCGGATCGTCGGGACCTCCTTCTTCCCCCAATACTGCGCGGAGAGGATCAGGATCGCGCCCTCCAGACCGGCGTTGAAGACCTGCAGCAGGGTCTGGATGGTCCCGGCGGTATAGACGCCGGAAAACGAGCTGTCCCCGAGCGGGCTGATCATCAGGTTATCGGCAAAGCCGACAAGAAAGGTGACCAGATTTTGCAGAGCCACGGGGATCGCGAGCGTGATCAGGGAGCGATAAAAGGAACGGTCTTTGGTCAGAAGCTTCACGGTGACCGCCCCCCTTACGGATAGAGGCGGAGCGGCGCGGTCTCGCGCAGGAACGCTTCGACGCCCGCCTGACCGTCCTCCAGCCATTTCATCGGATCGAACGAGGGATCCGCCGCCATTCTCGTCCCTGCGAGACGGTTCAGTCCCCATTCGCGGATCTCGCATTCGGGGTTCTGCTTCCGGATCACGGAAAGCAGGAAGAAACCGGTCCGGACGGGAGCGAAGGATGTGCGGTCGGTCACGTGGAGCTGGAACCCGCGGCAGAGCTCTCCCGCGTGCTTGGAAAAGGTCGGCGTGAAGCAGGTCTCACGGAGGAAGCAGCCTGGCAGCTTTGCCGCTTCAAACGCCGCTTTCAGCTCCGCGACCCGGAGCCACGGCGCGCCGATGAGCTCGAACGGGCGGGTCGTGCCTCTGCCCTCGGAAAGATTGGTCGCCTCAAAGAGACACGTCCCGGGATAAACGAGGGCGGTGTCTACGGTCGGCATATTCGGGGAGGGGATGACGAAGGGAAGATCCGTCTCGTCAAAATAGGTGTTCCGGTCCCATCCGAGGCAGGGGATGACGTCCAGCTTCAGCCCCGGCATAAACCGGGCGGCGATCCAGCGCGCCATCTCTCCGATCGTCAGACCGTGACGGTGGGGGACCGGGTATTTCCCGACGAGGGTGGAGATCCCGTCCTCCAGGATAGCGCCCTCCGTCCTGCCGGAGATCGGATCGATCCGGTCGAGGACGAGAAAGGGCACGCCCTTCTTTTCACAGTATTCCATCAGCTCGGACATCGTGCCGACGTAGGTATAGTACCGGCAGCCGACGTCCTGAATGTCGCAGATCACGAGGTCCAGCCCGCCGACCGCGTTTTCCGCCTCGGTCCGGTCGCCGAACATCGTGTAGACCGGCATCCGTTCGGTCTCGTCTTTGCCGATCACGGCACCCGCCTGCACGGCGCCGAAGATCCCGTGCTCGGGCGCGAACAGTGCCGCGAGCCCGTACCGCTCCTTCAGGACGTCGGCGGTCATTTTCCCGTTTTTCAGGATGCCCGTCTGGTTGGTGAACAGTCCGAGACGTTTTCCCGAAAAGAGGGAATCATATTCTTCGATCCGGTCGGCACCGGAGAGGACCGTTTTTTTCATATCAGAACCTCCTGAAATACTCGTTGATCATGGAGCCGAAGAACATCCGGCGGACGCGGTAGGAAGCCTCGCGGTTGTTCCTGCCGTAATGGACGGAATTGGAAAGGAAGATGCCGTACAGCCCGGTCTCCGCGTCCACGAACAGAGAGGTCCCGGTGAAGCCGGTGTGTCCGTAGCTCCCCTCCGACATCATGCCCCCGCCCGGGAAGTACCGGTCCCCTTTGAGCTGGAACCCGAGGCCGCGCGCCTCCCGCTTCCCCGGCGTGTAGTTTTTGACCGCGAGGTCAAACGTGCGGGGATTGAGATAGACGCTGCCGTCGGGTGCCTTGCCCCGCGCGGAGAGCATGGAAGCGAAGGGGATCATATCGAGGACCGAGGCAAAGACCCCGGCGTTGCCGGAGACGCCGCCGAGATACCACGCGTTGCCGTCGTGGACCTCGCCCTTGATATAATGGCCCTCTCCGCGGTATTCGCAGTATTCGGTCGTCGCCACGTTTTCCGTCTTCGGGTTGTAGCAGGCGGTCTTCATGCCGAGGGGGTCGAAAACGTACCGCTGTGCCAGCACGTCAAGCGGGGCTCCTCCGATCTTTTCAAGGATCCTTCCGAGGGTGATATACCCCATGCAGCTGTAATAAACCTCGGCACCCTGATCGCAGCAGGGCTTGGTGACGAGGATGGCGTCGACCGCCTTCTCCGGGCTCTCCGCATGGGTGTCGAGCGCGATATGCGGCGTCAGACCCGAGGTGTGGTTCATGAGCTGGCGTACCGTGACGCCGTCAAAGTTGCCGGTGTGATTGAAGAACATTCCCAGCTCGTCGAACAGACCGAGCTTTCCTTCCTCCATCATTTTTAAGGCGACCATCGTCGTCGCGGTCAGCTTGGAAAGGGAGGCAAGGTCAAAGAGCGTGCTCTTCTCGTTCGGCAGCACGGACGGATATAACTGGCGGGAACCGAGAGCGCCCGTCAGATAGACGTCGGTTCCTCTGCCGACGGCGTAGGAAACGCCGGGCAGCTCGTTCTTTTCAACGGCTTCCTTCAGGATCTCTTCGGTGCGTCGGAAATCATTCATTGCAGTATCCCCCAAATCGTTCGGTTTTACTCTCCTATTGTATCACGCACCGCCCGTTTTTGCAATCGTTCCGAACAGAAAAATCCGGGAAAAACCATAGTTTTCCCGTTTTTTTCCGTCTCTCTTGACGAAAGAGGAAAAGTATGATATACTTTCCTTTGGTGATATTTCTCAAAAAACGTAATGATCAGGAGAAAACCTATGGGAAACGCTGAAAAAACGCTTTACACCGTCTCCAATGCCCATCTGGATACCCAGTGGAACTGGACGATCCAGGATACCATCCGGGACTGTGTGAAGAACACGCTGGAATACAACTTCCGGCTGATCGAAAAATATCCGCATTATCAGTTCAATTTCGAGGGCGCGTTCCGCTACAAGCTGGCGAAGGAATACTACCCCGATCTTTATGAAAAACTGAAGCTCTGCTTTAAGGAAGGCAGATGGAACTTTGCCGGAAGCTCGTGGGATGCCTGCGACGCGAACGTTCCCTCCTCGGAGGCGTTCATGCGTCAGGTCCTCTACGGCAACGGCTTTATCGAACGGGAATTCGGCCCGCAGGAAAAGGCGAAGGATATCTTCCTCCCCGACTGCTTTGGCTTCCGCTGGTCGCTGCCTTCGATCGCCGCGCACATGGGGCTGATCGGCTTCTCGACGCAGAAGCTCGTCTGGGGCGTCGGTTCCCCGATCTGGAACGAGGGCGGCAGGATCACCCGTCCGATGCCGGACACCGTCTCTCCCCGGATGGACCTGTGCCGTTGGGTCGGTCCCGACGGGAACGAGGTCACCGCTTCCTTCCTGGAGGGCGGCTATACCTATAACTACGACCAGCATCCCGACCAGCCCGTCGGAAGAAGACCGCAGTATCTGCGCGATATCGAGCATAACGAAACCTACGCGGGCGTTCCTTACCGCTCGATGTATTACGGCGCCGGTGACTACGGCGGATCCCCGACCGACGGCGCAGTCCGCATGGTCGAGGAAGCGATCGCTGATCCCGACGCGCTTTATAAGGTCAGATCCGCGTCCTCCTACGCGATCTTCGAGGACCTGACGAAGGAAGAACACGACAATATCCCGGCGTATACCGGTAACATCCTGATCCCTCACGGCTACGGCGCGATGGTTTCCCATACGATCTCCAAGCGCTGGAACCGCAAGAATGAGCGTCTTGCAGACGCTGCGGAAAAGGCGAACAGCATCGCCGTCTGGCTCGGCGGGGAATACCCGGAGCTGCGTCTGCGTACCGCGTGGGAAAACTTCTTATGGCATCAGTTCCACGACGACCTGACCGGTACCTCGATGGGCGGTGCCTATACCTTCTCCTATAACGACTACGTGATCTCTCTCAACGCGTTCGCATCCGAGTTGACCGCCGGAATCGGCAAGGCCGCGAAGCTCTTCGGGACCGACCGCGTTCAGGGTGAGCCCGTGCTCGTCTTCAATCCCGCTTCCGCGTCCCGCACCGATCTCGTCTCTCTGGAATGGAAGACCGACGCGAAATTTGCGCGCGTCTACGACCGGAACGGGAAGGAACTGCCCGCGCAGTCGAAGCGGAACGGTGAGATCCTGACCGTGAGATTCGAGGCGCCCGTCGCGCCCGTGAGCGTGACGCTCTTCGATCTCCGTGCTTCGGACGTCCCCTGCACGCTTGCAACCGGACTTTCGGTCAGTGAGAAGGGACTTTCCTCCGCGCGTTACGACGTCCGCCTCAACGAAAACGGCGACGTCTGCTCCATTGTGGATAAGAAGGCGGGCAGGGAGCTCCTTTCCGCGCCGATCCGCTTTGAGCTGATGCCCGATACCATCCAGGGCCCGTATCCGGCATGGGAATACCGGTACGAGGACTTTGCCAAGCCGTTCGAGACCGTCACAGCCGTCCCGACCGTTACGGTCGAGGAGAACGGCCCCGCGGCAGTCGCGCTGCGCGTTGAGCGCAAGAGCGGCGACACCGTCTACAAACAGGTGATCACGCTGACCGCGAGCGGCGCACGCGTGGACTTCGACAACGAGATCGAATGGGCGGAAAAGCAGAAAATGCTCCGCGTCGCGTTCCCGACGACCGTGAAGAACCCGGAGGCGACCTTCGACCTCGGTCTCGGCGCGGAAAAGAACGGCAACTCGACCGACAACTTCCCGTACTACCAGTACCTCGTCCACGAATGGGCGGATCTCAGCGAGACCTACGATTCCTTCGGTATCTCGATCCTGAACGACTGCAAGTAC
>JAZLIW010000074.1:0-3586 GCA_045617585.1 Eubacteriales bacterium | reverse complement strand
ACATCGGGGTTCCGACCGACGGCTGTTTTTGATGGAAAACGGCATCCCGCTTTTCGTTGCCGTGATTACGTTCAGATGAACGCTTTTTCCGATCCCCGCACGGTCAGACCGCCCTCAAAGAGGTTTTCGCGCTGGAAGATCGGGAGCGCGTTCTCCGTGACGAGAAAGTCGAGGGAGGACGTGCGGTCGATCAGACCGACCATCGTGAGGCGGTCGCCGTTTGCATGGACCAGCGGCTCGCCGGCGTTGACGACTTCGCCGCCGAGGATGCCGATCTCTCCCTTGCCGTTGAGGTCGAACGCGCCGCGGGTCGGCCCCCAGAACGCCCCGTTGATGAAGTCCGCACTGCCGGTAAAGCCCTCGTTCGTGCGGACGTAACGCAGACGGGACGCGTGGAGGTTGACGAGCTGGCAGTCCACGAGGGAGGCGGTGCAGTCTCCGTCGAGACAGACCGACCAGTCGCCGGCGTCGACGCCGTGGCAGAGGACAAAGACGTCCTTTGCGCCCGAAAGAAGCGAGAGCCCTTCGCTCGCGCCGTAGGTAAAGTTGTGATACAGGATCTCTCTCCTGCTCTCCCCGATGACGAACGTACGGAAATACTTCTGGATATAGCCGAAGAACACGTCGCCCCAGAAGCTGTCGTGCGCACGCAGGGACCAGCAGTTGGGCGTGAAATGGCAGTCGCGGATGATCCCGTCCTCCGATCCCGCGCCGACCCGGATGGCGTTGTTCGCAAACGCGCCCCACAGGAATTCGACGTAGTGACGGTCACAGCGGTGGGAGGCAAAGTCCACGCCGTTCCAGCCGGAGGTCATGGCGACGTCCACGAGATATACGTCCTCGCCCGCACCGCGCACCGTGTAGGAATAAGGGCGGAGGTCCTTCGTATCCTGCGCCGGATAGAGGAAGCCGATGCCGCGGATGCCCGCGCCCCGGTGCAGTGTCACGAGCGCTTCGCCTTCGGGGTCCTCTTTGCCGAATTCGGTGCGGATGCAGGTCGCAGAAAAACTCTGCGGCCAGGAGACCGCACCGCGCAGCTCGATCCCTTCCCACACGTCGATCGGACCGCTGACGACGTAACCGCCGGCGGGCAGATAGAGGGTGCCGCCCTCACCGCGCAGATCGTTCAGCGCGCGGCGGAGGATCGGGGTGATATCGGTCCCGGACACGGCGAAATAGGGCGCGAGCGACAGATCGATGAAGCGGGAGGAGGCGGGCTTCGTGACGACGTCCTTTCCGTAAGGGACGCTTCTGTCAAAGGTCGGGGTCTTTTCGACGCGGACGGGGGAAAGCGTACGGTCGGAGACGACCGAGTTCACGCAGGTGACCGAGGTCCGGGCGTCAAAGGGCTCGTCCCCGTCGCGTAAAAACGCCGCTTTTCCGCCGAAGACGGAGCAGTCGGTCAGAGAAAACTTCGATTTCCCGGCGGTGCGGATGGCGACCCCGGTCCCTGCCGTCAGCACGCAGTGATGCAGGAGAAGGTCACCGGCACAATCCCCGCCGACGCGGATCGCTGTCTCACAGGCGGTGAAACGGCAGTCGGAGGCTGCAAGCCAGGAGAGCTGATCGCACTGCAGACAGGTCACGCAGTTCGTGAGCTCGAAGCGGTAGATGTGCCCGTTCGGCGCGCCGTCTCCTGCGTTGCGCGTCCGGACGCCGATCCCGTATCCGTCGACCGTGACGTCCGCAAGATAGGTCCAGTCGATCCGCTCGAGCAGGATTCCGGTCGCGTGCTCCTTCAGCCAGACCCGCAGCGTCCGCGCGTCGGGCGTACCGGGCAGACCGGCGTTCAGCCAGTAATCGGGGGAAAAACGCAGGTTCTCGATCTTGCCGATATCGTAGCTGCGGTCGTTTTCATATCCGATGAAAAGCGGCGTGCCGTACACGTCGCGCGTGTACTGGAGGGAATTGTTGCCGCCCGCGGCGTAGCAGATCGCATACCAGGCGTTGACGAAGGTGACGTTCTGCACGGTCACGCTTTCCGAGCCGATCTGCGTGACGGTGGGCGGGTAGGGCACGGCCTCTCCGTTTTCCATCGTCTGTCCGGGATACCAGACCGCGAGATTGCGCACCGCGCTCTGATGATCGAGGCGGAACGCGCTCTGCGCGCGGTCCTCCGTCCCCTTGCCGTGCGTGATGCAGAGGATTGTCCCGTCCGCCGTTCCCGGGATCAGCTCGCCCGAGACCGAGACGCAGCAGGGAAGGGAGAGCGGGCGGGAAAGAACGTAGCGTCCCGCCGGAGCGTAGACGGTGCCGCCGCCCTTTTTCGCGACGAACGAGATCGCCTGCTCGAATGCTGCCGTGTCGTCGGCGGAGCCGTCGCCGACCGCGCCGAACGAGCGCACGTCCGCGTCTGCCCAAAGATAGGAATTGCCGGTATATCGGTTGTCAATGATTCCCGTACTCATATTTAAGACCTCCGGAGAGTAGTGACGGTCGGCAGGACCGCCTGTCCGTATTATACCATAGCCTCCCCGTGCCGTCAACCGGAAAAGCGGGATCGGATCAAAAAAGCGATCCGATCCCGCTTTTCATCAGTCGATGACGGGCTCGTCGGAGAATCGTACGGAGACGACGGACAGCGGGTCGAGCGGTGCGCCGTCTTTCGTGATCTCAAAATGCAGATGCGGCTCGTCCGAGACCTCGACGATCGCGCTTTCCCCGATCGCGCCGATCTTTTCCCCGGCGTGGACCGCGGCTCCGACCGCGATCCCCGGAACGTCGAGCGGCGCGAGGTTTTTGTAATAGCTGACGTATCCGCTGTCGTGCGCGATCGAGACCGTTCTTCCCATAAAGGGATCGTCGGTGATCCCGGTGACGGTCCCGGACGCGGCGGCAAAGACGGGCGTGCCGTCGGTCGTTCCGAGGTCAACGCCGGAGTGCGTGCGGTAGTCCCCCATCGTCAGGGAAAAGACCTGCGCGGTCAGGCTGTGCGGTTTCATCAGCGACGCCGCCGCGAGCGGGGAGGTCCAGTCGGGTTCCGCGGGAACGCTGACCTCTTCCGCTTCACCGGGGTCGGGATCGACGCCTGAGGGAACGTCGGTCTCCTTTTGATCGGTGACCGGGGGATCGGTCTCGGGAGTACGGGGGATCGGGCGGATGACGGGACGGTCGGTCTCCTCCGGGAGAACGGCGGGGACGGTCTCGGACGGGCGGATCGGCGCGTCTCTGCGGGAGAGCACAGTGACCAGCGTGACCACGAGTACCGCTGCCGTCAGGGCAAGGAGCAGGATCGCCGATGCCCGTGCCGCTGCTTTCTTATCTTTCATGAGATTCATAATCGGATCCTTTCTTCATTGAAACGGGTGTTTCTGAACGTAGTTTCACCCGGAAAGACCGAACTTATACGAAAGAAATAAAGAACGGCAAAAGGCGCAGTGAGCGAAGAACGTCCGACAAAAAGGGGGTAGTGGCACGTTCGTGCAACAACCCCGACGGCAGACGGTTTGATATAATCCCCATAGAGTAGACACTTGAAATAACAAAAAGATTTCAAGACTACACTATGGGGGTTATTTTATGTCAAAAAGGAAAATCGAAGCAGAAGAGAAGATAGCAATAGCAAAAATGTATATGAGAGGGGAAA
>JAZLIW010000073.1:0-1491 GCA_045617585.1 Eubacteriales bacterium | reverse complement strand
CGGGAGCAAGCCCCCGCCCTACGGGTTACCGGCGCGGCTCCGGTTCGCTTTCAGCGAACCGCGCCTTTGCGATCGGAACACGATCGAAGAGGCGGCGGGGTCAATCCCGGTCGGGATCGGAAGCGTCGGGGGCGGGGTCTGCGGGAAGGTCCTTGCCGGGCGCGCTGCCGGAGGACGCGGGCGGGAGCGGGCGGGAATCGGCAAAGCCCTCGGCGAAGAGATACGCGACGACGGAGGCGGCGGACATGACGATGCCGGAGACCGTTTCCGCGGTCTCGGGGGAGCCGCCGAACGCGGCGATCAGTCCGGCGATGAAGCCCGCGACCGCGAGCCACAGTTTTCGGGAGGACAGTTTTCGGATCAGGTCTTCTTTTTTCATGGGTCGTTCCTTTCTCGGACGGGGAGGGCGGTGATGTTTTTTCACTGCCCTTCCCATTTTTGCCCGCAGCCGCGGGCGGTCAGGCGTTGAGGATCGCGGTCCAGGTGGCGGGGCCGCAGGAGGCGTCGGGGACGAGGCGGCGGTCGGACTGGAAGGAACGGAGGAGGCGTTCGGTCCCCGGACCGAACGAGCCGTCGGTCTCCAGCGGATAGCCGAGGTCGGTGAGGAGGCGCTGGAGGCGGGCGACGTCCTTTCCCGTACAGCCGCGGGTCAGGACCGGCGCCTGCGCGGGCAGATACGCGCGGTCGTACTCGACCCACGGGAGCCTGCCGTGCGCGGTCCACCTGCGGCCGTTCCCGTCGGGATGGCCCGGAACGTCGGTCAGCGAGGTGATCTGCACGCCGTCCTTCCACGAAGGGGTGCATTCCACGGCCTGCCCTCCCCCGAGGTAGATCCCGCCGTGGCCGCTCATCCACAGATATTCGCCGGGCAGGATCGCCTCCGCCGAGGAAAAGTCCTTCGAGACGGAGGAGCAGGAGTCGAGGATCTCCTTTTCGGTCAGGTCCCACGCGGCGCGGTAGGTCACGCCCGCCGCCGGGTCGTTCCGGTCGCCGTTCCAGCCGCACCGGATCGCCTTGATCAGGCAGATGCAGTCGAACGCGTAGGTCTCGCCGTCGGCGGCGAGGATCTTCTTTTTGCGCGCGGCGCCGCGGTTATACGCGTAATTGTTCAGATAGAATTCCTTGTTTTCTTCATTCAGCGGTCTGCCGTAGCCGCCGCTGACGTACAGGGTCTTTTTGTTCTCCGCGAGGTCCCGGAGAAGGGAGACGAGCTCGATGCTGCGCATCTTCAATTCCTTTCGCTTTTCAGGTGGGTGATCTCGGTGCGGATGACCGCAAGATCGGTCTGGACCGCGCCGATCTTCTCGGCGTATCGGTTGTGCTCGGTCAGCTTCCGCTCGATGGAGGCGAGCTTGTCGTTCAGCTCCTGCTCCTTCTTTGCCTCGCGGACGAGCCGGTCCCGGCTGCCTCGCCGGGAAATGATGATCTGCCCGAGGACCGATGCAGCCCCGGTAATCAATGCGACGATGATCGCTTCTGTCATAACGTCCT
>JAZLIW010000072.1:0-25764 GCA_045617585.1 Eubacteriales bacterium | reverse complement strand
GGTTATCAGCCAGGCGACGATTCGCCCGTCTGGGACGCGATCTCGGACACGTCAAGGGTCCTTGCGCGTATGGCGGCGGACGTCGGCAAGGAAGCGCGCCGGGAGGTCCTGAGAGGAGCATTCCGCTTCCGGTACGGCGATCTGTCTTATCTGAGCCGCCGTCTGTGGGAGTTCGGAAAAACCGGGGAGGAAGCGCCCGCGCCGGAGCACGTCAGGCTCCTTTCCTGCGCCGACCGTTATTCCGAGGCGGAGACCGCGGCACAGACGATCGCTTCTCTGCTCCGGGGCGGCGCGCGCTGCCGCGAGATCGCGATCATCGTGCGCAGCACCGAACGGTATACCGGGATCCTCGACGCGTATCTCGACAAGTACGGCATCCCCTATTTTCTCTCCGTCCGTGAGCCTCTCGTCGCCAGACCGCTGATCCGGCTCATCCTGACGGCACTGCGCATCCGCGCGGACGGCTGGAAGACCGACGACGTGATCGCCTACCTGAAAACGGGTCTGACCGGGATCCCGCAGGAGGCGGCGGACGAATTCGAGACCTACGTCAACCGCTGGAGCATCCACGGAAAACGCTTTTACGACGACCGCGACTTCACCATGAACCCGGACGGCTTCGTCAACGTCCTCACGGAAAAGAGTACCCGTCTGCTCGACCGCATCAACGAGACGAGACGCAACCTGATCGCGCCTCTGACCGCCTTTTTCGAGGCGTTCGACGGGGAATCCACGGTCTGGTCGGTGAGCGCGGCGCTTTACCGTTTTCTCCGTTCCCTGCATCTTCCAGAACGGCTGAAGGGTGACGACGATATCCGGCTCTTCAACGCCGTTTCGGACGCGCTCGATACCCTCGTCGCCGTCCTGAATCTTTCCCGCGTCACGGCAGACGTGTACGCAAAGCTTTTCTCTCTCCTGATCCGGGAAGCCGACCTCGGCCATATCCCGCGCTCAGGCGACTGCGTAACGGTCGGTTCCTCCGCGACCGTCCGCGCGGACGGGATCAGATACGTCTTTCTTCTCGGCGCGGCGGAAGGGGAATTCCCGGCGGAGATCGGCAAGGATCCTCTGTTTTCCGATACCGATAAGCTCTATCTGGAAAACGTCTGCGGTCTTTCCCTCACGCCCCGCACGGACCGGCTCCGCAGCGAGGAGCTGTACGGTTTTCTCCGTGCAGTATCGACAGCGTCGGACGGGCTATATATCAGCTGGCCGAAGGCGGGAACCGACGGGACCGCGATCCGTCCCTCCGGTGCGGTCCTCCGCATCGAAAAACTGTTCCCAGGGATCAGCGTCGTATCGGATGCCGATCTTCCGGTCATGGACCGTATCGTCTCCCCCGACGCCTCGTTTGAAACGGCGATCCGCTTCGGCGGCACGCCCGAAGGGCGCGCGCTGAAGCAGGTCCTTGCCGAGCGGGAGGAGTTTCTTGCCCGTCTTGACGCGATGCAGCTCCCGATCACGGATCCGGACGCCGCCGTCGCGCCGGAAACGGTCGATACCCTCTTCACCGACGAGATGGACCTGACCCAATCGAAGATCGAAAGCTTCGTCGGCTGCCCGTTCTCCTACTGGTGCAAATACCATCTGAACCCCGACGGCAGCGGAAGATACACGTTCGAGGCGTCCGA
Organism: Eubacteriales bacterium; assembly: GCA_045617585.1. Classification (GTDB taxonomy): domain Bacteria; phylum Bacillota; class Clostridia; order Oscillospirales; family CAG-272; genus CAKRZE01. The sequence goes on along the minus strand of JAZLIW010000072.1, from coordinate 24,133 downwards.
TTCAGGCACCTTCGTCCACTACGTGCTGGAGACCTTCTTCCGTGAAATCCGTGCCGAAAACGGAACGATGCAGGGGATCAGTGATGAAACGATCCGTGAGAAGCTTGACCGGATCACCGACGACTACTTCCGTACCGTGACCGGAACGGACGAAAAACTGCGCTCGGACGAGAAATTCATGCAGATCTTCCGCCGCCTGCGCAGATCTTCCTACCGTATCGTCAGGGATATCGCGGAGGAGTTCCGGGACAGCAGCTTCCTGCCCGATTTCTTTGAACTGAAAATCGGCAAACCGACGGCAAAAGACCCGGACGCCGTCCCGTCCCCGGTCCTCCTCACGAAAGACGGGAAAAAAGTGACCGTCAGCGGCAAGATCGACCGCGTGGATTCCATGCGGGAGGGAGATACCGCCTACGTCCGTATCGTCGACTACAAGACCGGTCAGAAGCAATTCGACGAAGAGGAGCTGGCGTTCGGCCGAGGGATCCAGATGCCGCTCTATCTGTTCTCTCTCTGCGATTCCGACGATCCCGGCATGAAAAAGCGCTTCGGTCTCGATGAAAACGGCGTCCTTCGCCCGGCGGGATTTCTGTACTATCACGCCGCGACGACGCGCCCGGGAACGAGATCTCCGCTGAATGCGTTCGACGCGGAGGAGGAGCGGAGAAAGGGCTTTAAGCGTGACGGTCTTCTCACCTGCGATCCCCGCGTTCTGCGCGGGATGGAACCGGAGCTGAAAGGAAGATTCATTCCGGTCACCACGCTGAAGGACGGCTCCTTTTCCAAAAATTCCAAGGTCGTCGGTTCCGAGGAGGAGTTCGACACGCTGAAGGAAACCGTCCGGAACGCGGTGACCGGTACCGCCGAAACGATCTTCGGCGGTACGGCGGCGGCAAGACCGGACAAGGACAAGAAACACGACCCCTGCAAGTACTGCGATATGAGACCCGTCTGCCGTCACATCGACAGAAATACGGAAGAGGAGGACAACGACAATGCCTGAAGAACGCACGTGGAAACCGCCGCAGCTCACCGCGATCGGGGCGAGGGAAAAGACGGTCCTCGTCTCCGCCTCCGCCGGAACGGGAAAGACCACGGTCCTCACCGAACGGCTGATCAGCAGGATCACCGATGCCGAAGCACCGGCAGACGTCAGCAGACTGCTGGTCGTTACCTTCACGAAAGCCGCGGCGGCAGAACTGAAAGATCGGATCACCGCGGCGCTGAACGAAAAGATCGCGGAGGAGCCGGACAACAAGCGGCTCACGCGGCAGTGGCTCGCCCTCTCCCACGCGCACATCAGTACGATCCATTCGTTCTGCCTCGATCTGATCCGCTCACACTTCAGTGAGCTCGGGCTGGAACCCGACTTCCGCGTCGCGGACGAGGAGGAGGCGGTCTTATTAAAGAATCTGGTCATGCGTTCGGTCCTTGAGGACTACTACGAGGACGCTGAGGAGATCGCGGAGGACGAGAAAATACCGGATTTTGCCGCCTTTCTCGACCGTTTCGTCTCTGTCAAGGACGAGGAGTTCACCGCGCCAGTGATCTCGTTATACGACCGGCTCCGCGGGCTTCCTGAGGGGATCGGGGCGGTCACCGACGCGGCGGAGGAATACGGGAAAGCACAGTTTGCCGATTTCTTCTCCACCCCGTGGGGAAAAGCGGTCTTCACGAACGTAAAGAACACCGTCACGTCTCTGTATTCCTCCGCGGAAAGCCTCGTTTCCGAGGCGCTGCGCCTGCCGAAAGAGATCGGCGCGAAGCTTCTCCCCGCGTTTGAAGACGACGCAGACCGCTTCGGCGCCATGCTTGCGGCGCTCGACGGGGACTACGATACGGCACGCGATGCCGTGCTCGACGGGAAATGGAAATCCTGCGGCAGATTTACGGGCGGTATGCCGGAGGAAGCCGAGGCGCTCAAGAACCGCAGAGAGTCACTGAAAAAGCGGTACAAAGACCTGACCGAACGATATTTTCCTTATACCGGCGAGGAGATCAAAAAGACCGCCGCCGACTTCGCCTCCCTCTGTGCCGCGCTCGGACGTTTCCTTTTGCGATACGAACGTGTCCTGACCGCGGAGAAGAAAAAACGCGGCATTCTCGACTTCGGCGATCTGGAACGGTACGCCCATGCGCTGCTCCGGAAGGACGGCGTTCCGACCGATACCGCGCACGCGGTCGCGGCGCAGTTCGACGAGATCTGCATCGACGAATATCAGGACGTCAATGAGCTGCAGGATTCCGTCTTTTCAGCGATCGCGGAAAGCGGCACCCGCTTTATGGTCGGCGATATCAAGCAGAGCATTTACGCCTTCCGCGGTGCGACGCCCGGTCTGTTCGCGGACTATCGGAAGGACCAAAACGTCCGCACGATCTTCTTACAGCATAATTTCCGGTGCAGTCCGGCGATCATCGACTTCGTCAACCGCGTTTTCCATACTGTTTTCGCTTCCGCTCCTGCCTGCGTCCCCTACGCGCCCGGTGACGATCTGATCCCGGGCAAGGAGCATACAGAGGAAGGACCGGCACCCGAGATCGTTCTCTATGCAGGGAAGGAAGACCGGATCAATATGATGACCGCGGAGGCGGAGGCCGTTGCCGATCGGATCGCGGAGCTGATCGAAAAGGAGCACCGGAAGCCGAAGGACATCGTGATCCTGCTGCGCTCGATCCAACCCGCCGTCTTCTTTGAAAACGCGCTGAACCGCAGGCGCATCCCCGTTCTTTCTCAGCTTTCGCACGATTTCTTTGAAAACCCCGAGATCCTTCTGATGCTCTGCCTCCTGAACGTGATCGACAATCCGTCGAAGGACGTTTACCTGAGCGGACTGATGCGGAGCCCTCTGTTCGGCTTTACGCTCGACGAGATGCTGCGCATCCGGAGCGAGGCAAAGAACGGCAGTCTGTACGACTCCCTGCGCGAGTATATGGCGGTCCATCCCGACTTTGCCAAAGGAAGACGCTTCCTCGACAAGGTCGTGGAATACCGCGCGGCCTCGGTATCCCTTCCGGTCGACAAACTGATCTGGAAGCTCTATACCGACACCGATATCCTTTCCCTGATCTATTCCGGTGAGAATCCCTCCGACACCGACGTCGCTGTTCGGCGCTCCAACCTGATGCTGCTGTACGAAAACGCCCGTAAATTCGAGAGCGGTGCCTTCCGCGGGCTCTATCAGTTCATCCGCTACCTTGAGGAAATGCTCGGATCCGACGGCAAGGACCGTCCGGAATCGGCGCAGGCGTTCGGCGAGGACGCGGAGCCCGTAAGGATCATGACCATCCATAAATCCAAAGGGCTGGAATTCCCCGTGGTCTTCCTCTGCCGCGCCGCATCCGGATTTTCCAACGCCGACAGCAGCAGTCTGTTCTCCTACGCAAAAGATACCGGACTTTCCTTCTATCCCTCGGACGAAAACGGGATCCTGCGCGCCGACACGCCGTTCCGGCAGGGGGTTTTGGCGTCGCAGCACGCCGAACGGATCGCGGAGGAGATGCGCATCCTTTACGTCGCACTGACCAGAGCAAAGGAACGGCTGATCGTGACCGGGACCGTACGGGACAACAAACAGCTCTCGGAAGCGGAAGCGATCCCCGCCTTCGTTTCCTCCCTCGGAGAAAAGGATATCGACGCGTACCTCACCGATTCCCCCTCCTATATCAAGTGGATCCTCACCGCGATCGGGCGGGAGAAAACGAACGCCGTGTTGCGCACCGTCCCCCTCCCGGAGGAGGAAAGCGAACGGAATGAAGAGGAGGGACTGCAGTTCTTCTCCGCGCCCCGGAAGGAAATCGATCCTCCCGCAACGGAACCGGAAACGGCAGACGAAGAGATAGTCCGCCTGATCCGCGAACGCTTTGCCTTCGTCTATCCCTATGAGGAGGCAACGAAAATCCCTGCGAAGTTTTCCGTCTCCGGTCTGAAGCCCGATATCCTCGACGAGGACGAAGAAAAAGGCGCGACACCGGAAGACGTTTTCCCGACAAGACCGAAGGAACCCGTCTTCCTCCGCTCCTATCCCGGCAAAGAAAAGGCCTCCGCGGCGGAGCGCGGGACGGCAACCCACGTCTTCATGCAGTTCTGCGACTTTGAAAACACCGAAAAGAACGGGATCGGTGCGGAGATCGGACGGCTGATCGAAAAGCAGTTCCTTCCCTCCTCCTATGCGGAACTGATCGACACGGACGCCGTAAGCCGCTTCTTTGCCTCCCGGCTCTTCCGTGAAATGAAAAACGCGTCGGACCTGCGGCGCGAGGTACGCTTCAACGTCCGTCTCCCCGCCGCGCAATTCACCGAAGAACGGGAGAAAAAAGCGCAGCTGGCGGAGGACACCATCCTCGTGCAGGGCGTGATCGACTGCTTCTTCCGTTCCCCGGACGGGACGGTCACACTCATCGACTATAAGACCGACCGTCTGCCGGATGACGAGGAAAAAGCGGAGGCGCTGATCCGTGAGCGGCACTCTCTGCAACTGTCGTATTACAGAAAGGCGCTGGAGAACCTCCTCTGCACCAAAGTCGACCGCGTCCTGATCTACGCCTTTTCAAACGGGCGTACCGTAACGATCGACGTCTGAACGAAAACAAAACCGAAAAAACGGAGCCTCACCTGCGGCGTGAAGCTCCGTTTTTTCGTCGTATGATTTACCCGTTGACCTCGATCCCGTTCAGCGAGGAGGAGGCGTTCAGGTGCTTCAGGTGCTGGGAGGCAAGATCCCTTCCGCCCGTGATGCAGGCGCGGATATTGTCGATCCGCAGCTCGTTCCCGATCAGACCGGCGTCGTAAAAATCAAAGATACGGATATAATTGATCGCGTCAAGACGGATTTCCCCGCCGGTGATCTTTGCGTCGTCGTAGTAGAAATAGAAGGTATTCCAGCCCTTCTTCAGGTCCTGCGTATGCTCGGTATCGAACATCCACTCGTACTCCTCCACGTCGCAGGTCCCGGAGGAGGTCATCTCAACGATGAACGCCCCCTGGATCAGCCCGGGATCGGAGACCCACACGTCGATCGCGAGCGTATCGGTATCCTCGACGTCAACGCGCTTCGACAGAACGTTGACCGACATCAGGTTCGCGGAGGAGCCGAGCTTATAATAGGCACTGCCTTTCCCCTCGGTCTTTTCGTTCCGGTCGGCGCTCATGCCGGGGAGGCCGTTGTCGCAGTTCAGGATCATGACGGCGTCCTCTTCCCCGTCGGGCGTCCCGTACGGGACCTCCGTCCCGCGGATCTCGCCCTCCCAGACGTTATTGATCCGCATCCGGTTATGGACATACAGCTCGCCGAAGGTGACCTGCGTCGAGGTCCCGCCGCACCGCATCACGTTGATGCAGCGCATATCTCCGTCGCGCAGGATGAGCTGGCAGCCGTCCGTCATACCGTCGGTACCGACGTGCTGCGCCACGGTGCCGGTGCTTTGCGTCGAATCCAGCATCGAGGAAACGCCGTAGGAGAAGACGTGCAGAAGATACTCGTCCTTTGCGCCGTCGAGAAGGATCGAGACGTTGTTTTTCAGCGCGAACTGAAGGAAGGAACCGAAATCTGATCCGTCCGGGAAGGAAAACAGCGAGGTATCCCGGCGAACCGGAAGCGTCGCATTGTGAAGGAAGTCGATGACGGCGCCGCCCTCTCCGCCGACCTTCAGGTCGTTATAGTAGCAGTAAGAGTTCACGAACTTGATCAGATGCCCGCTGCATCCCGAGAAGTCGATCCCGTACCCGGCACACATAATGGAGAGGTTGACCGCGTAGCAGCCGCTGTCTTCCCCGCAGATGCAGTAGGAGGAGGAAGGATTCGAGGCGCCGCTCTTCGGGTATTCGATCAGGAAGCCGGTGATCCCGGCGTTCTTACCGAGCGTGATCGCCGGCGTATCCGTCGGATTTCCTCCGACGCCGCAGGTCACGAGCAGCACGGTCCCGTCGCTCTTGCCTTCCTCGTCACGCGCGGCAACGGATGCCGCGCCGCGCAGCTCCACCCCGTCGGGGACGCGGATGGGAGAGGCGAGCGTATAGACCCCGGCGGGAAGATATACGATCCCTCCGGTCGTGCCCGCGAAGTCGAGCACTGCCTGCAGTCCCTCCGAGATATCGGTGCCCTTCCCCATCCCCTGCGTGAACGGATAGAAGCCGCCGGAGGCGATGAAATGACCGCGGTCCGCGTCGGAGGGATACGCGTCAAGAGAGTCGGTATTGTACAGGATCTCGCCCTTTACCTTGCCCTCGGCAGTAACGCCGGCAAGACGGACCGTCCCTGCCGTCTGATTGCGGATTGCGAACTCGCTGCCGCTCAGGCGAGAAGCGGCGATCTCAAGTCCCCAGCGGGTATCCATATCACCCGCGTCGAACGCAATATCGCAGTCGCTGATATCAAGCGCGTAAAACGTCCCGGAAAAGGAGGAGCGGATGCCCTTTTCCGTTTTGATCCCGGTCCGGCAATCGGTGATCTTAACGTCGGTGAACATCGACCAGTCAAGATCGAAGAGCGTCAGTCCGACCGCATTTTTGCGCAGATAGGTCTTCAGCGCATCCGCATCGGGAGCGGAGGGATCCTTCAGCCAGTATTCCGGCCCGATCCGTATCCCGGCGCAGGTGCCGACGTCGGCGGAATTATAGAGGAGCGCCGCGGTCTTCAGGAACGTGCCGCGGAAATTCTCAATGTACAGCTGCTCGTGGACGTTGCCGTCCGAGGCGGTCGCGATCCCGATATAGCCGTTGACCACGGTCACGTTCTTGACCGTCTGGACCATATAATCAATGCCGGCACCGCCGGGGATATAAAAGGCAGGTGCATAGGAACGGACGTTATCAAGCTTCTGCTCCGGATAGATCACCGTCAGACCGTACACGCCGGCGGAACCGCCGATCCGGAAGAGCCCGGTCCCGATCCCGCTGCTTTCCTCCGGCTTTGCCAGGATCACGGTCCCGTAATCGGTACCCTGATCGGGATCCTGCCAGTCGCCGCGCAGCGTGACGAACGCGGGAACGGAAACGGTATCGGTAACGAGATAAGAGCCCACCGGGAGGAACACGGTGCCGCCGCCCGCCTTGGCGCAGTCGTTCAGCGCCTTGTTCAGTGCCGCGGTGCTGTCGTTCGCGCCGGTCGGGTCGACCTTATAGTTCTCCGGCGTCACGACGATATCGGCGATCACCGTATCGTCCGTCGGGTAAACGGTCCTGATCTGGCGCGCCGCAGCCGAATAATCGATCGGACGGTAAACGTCGTTCCGCTTATCATCCACGGGAAGCCGCAGACGCATCTCCTTGTTATTGGTCGCGGAGGACGCCGCACCGAGGGGGTCGTAACCGAAATACGTGCGCAGGAACTCGGTCACAGCCATCACGGTATGACCGTCATCCGAGCCGATCAGCACGATCTTGTTCCCGTCCGCCGAGACGCGGATCAGGTAATCGTTCTCCCCGAGCTCGTTTTTCGCGTCGATGCTTTCCTGCCGGTTCGTTTCACCGACAAGGATCTCACGGCGGGATGCGTTATCGCCGACGGTGCCGTCCTTGCCCCAGTCGGTCTCGATCGGAAAGGAATCCTTATCGACGCCCGACATTTCAAGCAGGCCGTTTCTCAGTAACTGCGCCGCACGTGTGACCTCGGCGGAGCAGGAATCGCCCCGGACCAGCGTATACGCGATCTTCCCGTCGGAATCGAGAAGTTCGAGGTATTCGTATATATCGCATCCGGTCGTAACGGAGGCAGTCAGCAGAAGCAGCGTCAGTGCGGTCAGTACGCGTTTCATCGTCTTTTTCAATATCATTTCTCCTCTTTGTGTTTTTTACGGTACAGGACAACGGTGGTAACGGAGGCCACGGCTGCCACGGCGACCGCGGCGATCAGCGCGGGAAGAAGATAGGGGGGCAGTTCTCTGACGCGGACGAGACGTCCGTCCGAGGATACGCCGTATTTTTTATTCCCGTCCTGCAGAAGGAACCGGGGAGAAGCGTCCTTGATATCCTCTGTGCTGCCGGTCATCACGGTCCTTCCGACCGTGAAGTCGGGAACGATCTCACCGTTCTCCGTCCGGTACAGCGTCAGTTTTGCGGCCACGGGAGCTGTCAGCTTCCCGCTGACGGTCAGCAGCCCGCTCTCCGGTTCCGAACCGGAAACGAGCGCCACGACGTGGGTATCCGAAACGTAGACCGACTGACGGAAGATCAGTTTGCCCGTACTGCAGATCCCGCTGCCGATCTCCGCCTTGCAGAGAAGCAGACCGCCGCAGCCGGTATCGAGCGTACCGCCGTTCCAGATCCCGCCGCCCGCCTTCGCGGTGCCGGAAATAAAGGTACAGTCGTTCAGCGTCACGTACGCCGAGGGGGCGATATACAGGCATCCCCCGTTCTCCTGCGCCGCGTTCTCCGAGAAATAGCCCTGTTCGAGCTGCAGTTTTCCGACGATATAGATCCCGGCGCCGTCTGCCGCGGTGCAGTTCAGGATCTCAAACCCGCCGGAATTCGTATTTCCGTCCAGAAAGATCCCGCCGCCGCGCTGTGCGCCGCATCCCTTTACGGTCACGCCGCCGAGGACCGCGCCCTTCTCCGCGTAAACGCCGCCGCCGTCATTCGCCGTGCAGTTTTCCACGCACACCGCGCCGAGGAGCGCCTGATCGGAAGCGAGATACACGCCGCCTCCCTGCTGCGCCTTGCAGTCCTGAAAGGTCCCGCCGACGAGAGAGGTCCGGCCTGCCAGATAGACGGCGCCGCCGCGGGACGCGGTGCAGCCGATCACCGTGCCGCCCGAGACGTTGAGGATCCCGTTTTCGGCAACGTATACAGCACCTCCGTTCCCCTCGGTACGGAACCCGGAGAATTTTCCGCCGTAAAGAGTGAGCATCCCGGTCCCGCCGACGCGGAAGCAGCCGCCGTCCTCTTTGGTCGAATACCCGCAGATCTCCGTTCCCGCGTAGACGTTCAGATCCCCGTCCACGAGGATCAGAGAGCCCTCGTCCTCTCCGTCAAAGCCCGTCAGGAGGAGAGACGGATCGGAACCGACGTACCCCTTTTTCCCGAGGTCCAGCGACACGCCATCCATGACGGAAAGAAGATGCCCGCCCGCGTATCCCTTGGTAACGCTGCATCCCGCGCCGTTCAGGACGTATTCCCCCGCCGCGATGACGATCGGGCCGTCAAGTATCACGTCCTTCCGCAGCATCAGCGTTTCCTCGCGGATCACATCCTCACCGCCGAGCGCCGCGCAGAAGGACGCGCGGTCCGTGACCGTGCCGCCCGGAGCGTGTGCGGCTTCCTCGTCTGCAAACGTCGGGAAGAGAGCAAGAAGCGCGAAGAGCACCGCCGCCGCGGCACCCGCAAAGATCCTTTTCAGCATATCCGTCCTCTTTTCCGATCCGGGGCAGAGACGGAGCCGCTGCCTCATGAAAGGAATCCTTCAGATTTTTTATTATTATAATACTTTTTGCCCGGATTGTCAAGACTTGTCATGTATGGATTACCGCCGTCCGGAAGCCGCGCGGAGCCGGTACGATACGGAAAACAGTACGGCAAAAACCGACCGTAAACCGCAGATCCCGACCCGCTTTTTTCTCTGCCGACAAAATGAGGCATGATTCCTTATGCTTTTTTGTGCGTTTTTTATAGAAATCATCTTGACAAACGCATAAAAATTTTGTATAATAGTATATCAACAAACGTAGGAGGCAGAAGTATGGAAAACTGTAATATCATGACGATCACCTCCTGCAAGGGCGGCGTCGGGAAATCGACCGTCGCGGCGAACCTCGGAATGGCGCTCGCCGAGATCGGTTTTTCCGTCCTGCTCGTTGACTGCGATTTCACCGTTCGCTCCCTCGACCTGATCCTCGGGCTGGAGGACCGCGCGATCTACGATATTTACGACGTGCTTTCCGGCGCGGTCGCACCCGAAAAAGCGATCCTGAACGATCCCCGATCGGAAAAGCTCTTCTTCCTCTGCGCACCGTACGGAAAAAGCGAGGATATGGTCCCGGAGGACAAGTTCGGAGAGACGATACTGTATTACGCGCGTTCCGGCAGTTACGATTATATTATCCTCGATACGCCGGGCGATATGGGAAAAAGCTTCCGCATGGCGGCTTCCGTCTCGGATTCCGCGCTCGTCATTTCCACGAACCAGCCCACCTCGATCCGCGCCGCGGAACGGACGGGGGCGACCCTCGCGGATTACGGCGTCGGAACGAGAAAGCTGCTGATCAACTGCTTTGACACCGAACGGGTCGTCTTTCACCCGGATCACAGCCTGACCGGAATGATCGACGAGACCTGCCTTCAGCTGATCGGCGTGATCCCCTTCGATATCCGCGTCATGGAGGCACAGGCAAGACGGGAACTCGTATTTACGCTGAAGGATTCCAACGTGCCGGCGGCGTATCGCAACGTCGCGCAGCGGCTGACCGGGATACAGACCCCGCTTTTCACCGGATTCCGGCACATCAACCGCAAGCAGCTGATGAACCAACTCAAATGACCGAAAGGACTTGACGGAATGGAAATAGCACTTATTGCTGACGACAGAAAAAAAGAATTGCTCACCCAGTTTTGCATCGCTTACTGCGGGATCCTGACCAAGCATAATATCTATGCGACGGGGATCACGGGCAAGTATATTTCCGACGCGACCGGTCTTGCCATCGACCGTCTGCTTTCCGGTGCGCACGGCGGGATGCAGCAGATCGCCTCCCGCATCTCCTTTGACGAGATCGACATGGTGATCTACTTCCGCGATATGACTGCCGACTCGGATGAGAGAGAGGACGCGGATTCCACGCTGCTCCGCCTCTGCGATCTGCACAATATCCCCGTCGCCACGAACATTGCCACCGCGGAGATCCTCGTCCGTGCCCTTGACCGCGGAGACCTCGACTGGCGTGAGATCGCGAACCCCAGATCCGAATACAACCTGAAGAAAAAGAAACTTGCCGCGATCAATAACTGATCGTCCGGGGCTGTCGCGAAAAGCAACAGCCCCTTCTTTTCAGAAACCGACCAAAGAAAGAAATGAAATATGCAAAACGTCAGAAACGTCAAACGCAGGAAAAAAAAGAACGGACGGGGACTGTACCCCGTCCTCGCGCTGAGCGCGATTCTGATCCTGATCATCGCGGTCTTTTTTATCGTCCTGAAGGATAAACGGCCGAACGGCCCCGGAGAGGACGGAACAAAGGCGGAAGAGACCGAACGGGACCGCGGCAGCGAAGCGGGAACGGAGCCGGAGACCGATCCCTCTGCCGTCACCGATCCGGATACCGCGGAAAGCGGTGACGACCCGGCGCAGACCGCCCCGCCGGTCACAGAGCCCGAAACCGAGCCCGAAACGGAACCCGAAACGGAGCCTCCGGTCACCTTCTCCGAGATCACGGTCAAGGCGGTCGGCGACCTCATGTTCCACCTCCCGCAGGTGCAGACGGCTTTCCTCCCGGCGTCAGGGGTGTACGACTTCAACGACGTGTTCGGCTATGTGCGCGACGATATCACGTCCGCGGACCTCGCGGTCATGAACTTTGAGACCACGCTCTCGGGCCCGGAATATCCGTATCAGGGCTTCCCAGCCTTCAATTCACCGGATTCCTCTCTGGAAGCCGTGAAGAACGCCGGGTTCGACCTGATGCTCTTCGCCAACAACCACACCTACGATAACGGTCTGCACGGCGTCAAACGCACGGTCGCCCAGTTCAAAAAGAACGGGCTGTCCTTCCTCGGCGCGAAAGAGGACCCGTCCGATCCGACCTACGGGATCACGGAGATCGGCGGGATCAAGCTCGGCCTGATCAACTTCGCCGACGATCTCGGCTACGACACCGTCAACCGTACGATCAACGGGACGCGTATCCCGGACTCCGATCTGCCCTACATCGACCTCTACACGAAGGGACTGATGAACGACTTCTACGCGGAAGCCGGGCGGCGCATCACGGAACTGAAAGAAAAAGGCGCCGATCTGATCCTCTTCTTCATCCATTGGGGCGACGAATACTATACCTCGCCGAACGCCTATCAGAAGGAAACGGCGCAGAAACTCTGCGATCTCGGCGTCGACGCGATCATCGGTTCCCACCCGCACGTCGTACAGCCGATCGAGACGCTCACGTCTTCGACCGATCCTTCAAGAAAGACGATCTGCTTCTATTCCCTCGGGAACTACGTATCCAATCAGTGCAGAGACTCCCTCTCCTCGGACTACTGCCACGGAAACAACAAGAACACCGAGATGGGACTGACCGTGACGCTGACGGTCAGAAAATATTCTTCCGGGGAATGCATGATCTCCGCCGTCGATACGATGACGACCTGGGTCCACCGCTATTACTGCAGCGACGGCTTCTACGACTACCGTATCCTCCCCGCGGAAAAGGCGGCGGCGGATCCCGGCGCGTACGGTCTGAACGACGCCTCCCGGCCTTCGGAAGCGGTCGCCACCGTAGGAAACGTGATCGGTGAGGCAGTCGAAGCATTCAACGCGGGTCTCGTCCTGCCCGACGGGATCCGGCTCGGATAAAAGAAAAACGGATCATCGGAGGAAACCATATGAAGACGACTTTCCGCGACGTATATAAAACCGAAGAAAACGGCGTGATCTATCTCTGCCACCGTTCCGGCTTTCTGAATTACGAAGAGGCGATCGCCGGGGGGATGATGCGATCCTCCGGGATCGGTATCTCGGGCTATCCGCCACAGACCTCGACCGTGCCCTCCGTCCCGCGTGCGGACACCACCTGCTACGCGCTCCCGCATTCCTTCCTGCTGGAACTGAACGGCGCGGAGATCACGGACGGGTATCGGTTCGTCTCGTTTGACAATCACGAAGAGGGGCCGTTCCTCCACACAAAGGTAAAACTCGAAAACGCCGCGGCAGGGCTGACCGTCACCGTCCATACCATGCTTGACGGGACCGGGACGCTGGCGCGCTCCCTGATCCTCACGAACGATACGGAACGTTCCCTTCCTCTGACCGGGATCTCCGTTTTCGGCGGAGGGCTTGCGCAGGGCTGCCTCGGCAAAAAGGACGGGAAGCAGTTCCGTCTCGGCTATATGCACGACGGCTGGGGCGGTACGGAGGGAGACTATCATACCGTGTTCCTTCCGCAGGGGACCTTCTCCTTCGGCAGGACGAGATACTCCGACCGCTATCGCATTCCCTTCTTCACGCTGGAAAATCGCTCGAACGGGGTCACCTTCCTCGGCAATCTCGGTCATTCCGGCGCCTATACGATGCGCTTTTCCCTTGAGAACTATTATGGGAATCCCGCGCTTTCCTTCCGCTGCGAGATCGGCGCGGGCCCCGCGGTCCTCGTCCTCCGTCCCGGTGAGACGTTCGAGACGCCCGTATTCCACTTCTGCGCCGTCTCCGGTTCGCCCGACGACGCGATCAACGAAATGAACGATCACCTCCGCCTCTGGTCTTCCCCTTATCCGAAAGAGGGACTCCTGGAAACGGGGATCGGCCCGGAAAGCGATATGTCGCAGGAAATGGTCCTGAAGGCGATCGACACGGCGAAGGATCTCGGCGCTGACGTCTTCTTCATCGATGCCTCGTGGTACGCCGAGGAGCATGGGGAGCGCGACTGGCCCTCCCGCTGCGGCAACTGGGATCCGCAGCCATTCCGCTACGAAATGCCGATGTCTGACATCCGGGACTACGCAAAGAAGAAGGGGCTCCGCTTCGGTCTCTGGGTCGATCCCGAAAAGATCGGCTATCGCAGCGAGATCTGGGACAGTGAGGTCCCGCCGCGCCTGCACGATAAAAACGGCGTTCCGACGCTCGACGGGAATTGCCGGATCGCGGACGCTTCCGTCCCGGAGGGCGAGGAATGGCTGCGGAGCACGATCTGTTCGGTCATCGACCGGTACAAGCTCGATTTCTTCCGTCTGGATTCCGGTTCCTATGCCTATACCTCGGTCATGGACGTTGACGGCGTACCCGAAAACCGGGATCTTCGCTACTACGACGCGTGGTACCGGATCTTCCGCGAGCTGCGCCGCAAATACCCGGACGTCGTCTTCCAGAACTGCGCGGGCGGCGGTGCACGGATCGATCCCGGCATGGTCACGCCGATGTCGAACACCTGGATCACCGACCAGCAGATCGCGCCGTGGTCCTTCCGCGTGCTCAACGGCGTCTCCATGGTGCTCCCCTGCGAGTATTTCGTGCGCGGCGTCGGCGGACAGAACGTTCAGATCGCGGCGTCCCTCGACTTCCAGCTCAACGTCGCCCGCTTCGGCAATCCCGTCTGTGCCTATAATACCCCGGTCGGTCTTCCCTTCAACACCGATCAGCTCGACCGGATCAAAAAGATGCTGCATACCTACCGGGAGACCGTGCGTCCGCATCTTGATAACTGCAGGGTCTATCACCATACCCCCGAGATCGACGAGCTGGCACCCGATACCGTCGGGATCCTTGAGATTGGTTCCCCCAAACGGGATTTCGCCATGCTCGGCGTGTTCGCTCTCTCCGCGCCCGAAAACCCGGAGATCCGCTTCCGCTTCCGCGGGATCGATCCGGACGGTGAATACCTCGTCACGGTCAACGACCGCCGTCTCGGCGTGATCCGCGGCTACGAACTCACAGAAACCGGGCTCACCGCGCTGCTCCCGAACGCCCTTGATTCCAAAGTCTACATCGCCGAAAAGATCAAATAAAACAAAAAATAAGGAAGATCATCCCATGAAAAAAACGGTACTGAAAAACTACGCGAGGCTCATTGCCCGCATCGGCGTCAACGTGAAAAAAGGACAGGACGTCATCGTGAACGCGGCGCTCGATCAGCCCGAGTTCGTAAAATACGTCGTTGAAGAATGCTATCGCGCCGGAGCGCGCAAGGTCAGCGTCGAATGGTCCTATCAGCCGCTCCAGAAGATCAACGTGAAATATCAGTCCTTATCGACCCTCTCCACCGTGGAAAAATGGCAGGAAGAAAAACTGAAATACCGTGCGGAAAAGCTCCCCTGCATGATCTACCTCATGTCCGAGGATCCCGACGGCTCCGCCGGCATGGATCAGGCGAAGCTGGCAAAGGCTTCGCGCGCGACCTACAAGATCACCAAGCCCTACCGCGACCAGATGGAAAACAAATATCAGTGGTGCATCGCCGCCGTTCCCGGTGAAGCGTGGGCAAAAAAACTGTTCCCTGCGCTGCGTGCCTCTGCCGCGGTCGAAAAACTGTGGGAGGCGATCCTCAGGACCTCCCGTGCCGACGGTGACGATCCCGTCCGCGCCTGGAAGGAACACAACGCGGATCTCGAAGCGAGATGCGCATACCTCAACTCCCTTCACCTGACAGAACTCGTATACAAAGCGTCAAACGGGACCGATCTTCGCGTCGGGCTGATCCCGGACGCGCTCTTCCTCGGCGGCGGAGAAACGGCGATCGGCGGAAACTTCTTCAATCCCAATATCCCGACCGAAGAGGTCTTCGTCTCCCCGATGGCGGGAAAAGCCGAGGGCACGGTCTGCGCGTCGAAGCCCCTCTCCTTCCGCGGCGAGCTGATCGAAAACTTTTCCGTCACGTTCCGGGACGGCAAGGTCACGGAGGTACACGCGGAAAAGAACGAGGAACTGCTGAAAACGATGATCTCGATGGACGAGGGCGCAGCGATGCTCGGCGAATGCGCGCTGGTCCCCTACGACAGCCCGGTCAACGAGAGCGGGATCCTGTTCTTCAATACCCTGTTCGATGAAAACGCGGTCTGCCACCTCGCGCTCGGACACGGCTTTACCAACTGCCTCACCGGGTACGACAAGCTGACGAACGAGGAATGCCGCGCCAAAGGGATCAACGATTCCATGATCCACGAGGACTTCATGATCGGCACGCCCGACCTCTCCGTGACCGGCATCGGCGCGGACGGCAAGGAGTACCCGATCTTCCGGAACGGAACCTGGGCATTCTGAACAGACCACAAAACGGCACCGGACCCGAAAGGGGACCCGGTGCCGTTTTCCGTTTCACGGAAACGTGTTCAGATCACTTGAGCAGCTTGATTTTACCGACAACGGGAAGCTCTTTTGCCTTGCCGTTTGCCGCGTTCAGGATACCGACGATCGTAAGGAGGAACGATGCGATCCCGCCAACAATGGAGAAGATCCAGCCGATAAACGGGATATAGCCGAGGATGCCGATGAGGATCTCCGCGATCGCGAGCACGAGACCCTGATTGCAGTGATAACGGGCGAACTTGGAATCCTTCGCGGCGAACAGCGGGATCAGGACGAGCCAGGACAGATAAGCGAGGATCGCCATCGTCTTGTTCTTTTCAATATCGTCCTTGTCGAACTGTTCGGTGGTATCGGGGGTATTGTTCAGCTCCTTGAGTTTTTCATTCAGGTCTGCCATAATTAAGTACACTCCTATTCGTAATCATCATTGCCGTCGGGCAATACTGTTTTAATTATACTGACGGAACGTCGTTTGTCAATACTTCTCCCGGAAAAAAGGCGTTTTCCGGGAGAAAAAATGCGTTATTCCTGAAAATCGCAGGATTTTCCGGGGTTTTTGCGATTATTTTCCGGTTACTTCCCTGATCTGGGAAAGAACGAAATCGAGATCGTAGGAGTATCTGCCTTCCGCGTTCTTCAGCGCGTTCTCATCGACCGTGAAGTCGGTCATCCATTTTCTTCCTTCGGGCGTGTCCATCGCCTCGGCAAGCTTGGCGCTGAAGAAGGCGATCTCCTTCTTCTGCGTCGAGGTCGCGTAGCCGTCGCAGAGGTAATCCTGCCACAGGATACCGGGCGTGCCGCCTGCCTCGTAGGTCGCCTTGTACCACTCGAACACGGAGCAGACCGTGTTGATATACGCGCCCTTGCACTGCTTCCCTTCCAGATTGTAATCGGAGGTGAAATCGGTGCCGTACGTATCGTTGACGGCGATGTCTCTCATCCGGTCGAACTGCGGGAGAAGAACGGGATGGATGCCGAGCGCGAGAGACGCCTTCGTCAGCTCGGTGACCTCGGAGGGCGTATAAGGCAGCGTCGTGTAGTCGGAATGCGCGTAAAGGACTTCGGACTGCCCCATAAGCTCGGGAATGATCGAGTTGCGGCGCTGGCTGTAGAAGACGTGACGGTAATGGGAATTGTCGGTATAGGGATCAACGACGGCGATCCAGTTCGCGCCCTCGGTACGGAGATTGAGCTTTGCGGTCGGCGCGGTCTCGTTGATCAGCTCCATCATACGGGTGTAGTCGCCGATACGCTCGAGCGTACGGAACGCGTCGTAATCCGCGAGCGCAGTGCTCCATTCCTTGAAGGTGGTGCCCGTGTAGTATCTGCGGTAACCGTGGTCATCGGTAGTGTCCTTCTCGGGGTCGATCTCGTAGAAGGACTGATAATCGGTCTCCCACGCGTCGTTCAGCGCGTCGATGGTGCCATAGAGATCCATCAGGAAGAGGCGGAACGCGGCAAGGGAGGACTCGGAGATCTTGTTGCGCGCGTTGAAGTCCACGCGTTCCCAGCCTCTCGTATCCTCGACGGAAAGCGGAACGATCCCGCCCGCGGTGACCCAATAGTTGTCGCCCCAACGCTGGAACTGATAGATCGTCTTGACCGCGTTCGTGATCGAGATGTTCTCGGTCCCGTAACCGCCGCCGGTATAGGACTGACCGGAGATGGCGGACGCCTTGCCGGACGCGTCACCGTACGGATAGGAGACGAAGCCCTCCATGCGGAGACCCAGATTGCGGGCGACGTCGGCGGAATACCAGAAGGCGTCGATATTGTTGTTCGTGGACGTACCGTTCGAGCCGTCGAATTCGAACGCGGCGGTCGTATTGATCGTATTGATGCCGATCGACTTCATGGTGTTCAGCGTCTCGACGATCAGTTTTTCGGGATACGGACCCTGCTGGATATTGCCGCGCATATCGACCATCGACTGTGCCTGGATCGTCGGCACGCGGGTGCCGTCCGCAAGGATCGTGTAGCCGTCGTTGTCCGGGTTGAATTTGACCTTGATCGAATCGGACTCGACCTTGACCGGAAGATACGCGCAGGCGATGCCGGCGTCGCTGCCGCGCATCAGCTTCAGGACGACCTGATCGCTCCACGGCGCGCACTGCAGATACAGCGTGCCGGTGATCTCCTTGCCCTTCTTCGCGGAAAGATGCGAATCGAAGGAAGTCATGAATTCCTCGTAGGTATGGAGCCATTTGTTGCGGGAGGCGGTGGTCTTCTTTGTGATCTTGACGAACGGTTCGGGATCGGTCTGCGCGCCGGAGGCGGTCACGCGGAAGCTGAAGGTCGACGCCGTGTAGGTCTCGCCGCCCCAGATGTTCTTGCCGTAGTTCTCGGGATTGGAGGTCTCGTTGCGGACCAGACCGTTGATCTGGATCCTGTATTCGCCCTCTCCGATCCCGGCGGGATCAAAGCAGATCCACATCTCGCCGCTCTCCCCCGGGAAAAGCTCGTCGTCGATGCGGTAATACAGGTTTTCCGCTTTCTTGACCTGCTGATAGGAACCGCCTTCCTTTTTGAAGAGGAGCGGCTCGAAGCAGAAGGTACCGGTCCCGTCGCCGTCGAGGATCGTATCGCCGACATTGGTGTAACCGATCTTGAACCAGATATAGTCGGAAGCCTTGATATTGCCGGATTTCGTGAGAGCGCCCAGCGTATAGTTCGGATACGCGGAGGCGACCTTGTCCTTCTTCATTTTGACGGAGAGGACCGGGCGGTTCGCGGGATTGGCCTTGGCGGAAACATAGCCGAGGAATTCAAAGTCGATATCGACCTTGCCGGGCAGCGCGAGGTCGTAATAATTCTTTCCCTCGGAGGAAGCACGGTCCTCAAAGGCGTTCGCTTCCACGTGATAGGTCCCGTCCTTGTCGGGGGTCAGCGTGTACTTCACGGGGATCGCGTCGTACGCGGTCACGTTTTCCGGCACCTCGTAGCGAAGCACCGCTCCGCCCAGGCTGATCTCACCCGACAGCGTTTTGCTGCCGTCGTATTTGTCCAGCTCTGCGCTCTTTTCCTTCGAGATCGGATTGTAGATCAGACCCCGGTCGGCGTGAAGCTTGTAGCCGTCTACCGCCAGAGGCTCGATCGCCTCACTCAGTTTTTCAACGGTCCCGCGGACGGAATCGTCGATCAGATACGGAGAATTCGTGTTCTCCACCTCCCTGTAATAATCAATCGTTATATTCATGACCGCGGTCCCGTGCCCGTCGGAGGGATCGTTGTCGGTGAACCGGATATAGAGGTCGAAATAGATCCCGTGCTCGTGCGGGTAGAACGGGACGTCGGTCTTATTCGACATATTGCGGATCGGTTCGTCCGCGATATCCGCGTAGTTGACGAACTCGGTGAAATTGACGCCGTCGGAGGAATATTCCCCGCGGTAGTTCTGCGACAGCGTGAAGACGAGCTTCGGATCGACCCATTTCGCCATATCGAAATGATAGATCAGGTACGCACCGCCGTCGGTGAAACGGCAGTTGACCGTGATGTTCGACGAGTCTTTCCAGATGTATTTTTCGTCGTTCCGGGACGCGGGCTGGAGCGATTCGCTCACCGCGTCATAGATCTTGTTCTCGTCAAAGACCAATTTTTCCATCAGATCCTTGCCGAAGCGCTGATAGACGAAGCCCTCCGGGATCACGAGCGTCGGGACCACGGTCACCTTCTTTTCATCGTAGCCGGTGAACTGCGCGATGAAATACTCCACGGCGTCCGCGGTGGAGCCGTCGTCCGCGCCGACGAGCACGATGCGGTCACCCGTATTACTCACGATGAAATCCTTCGGCTCCATCCCCGCACGTGCCGCTTCCGATTCGGGACGGTTGGTCTCGCCGACGAGGATCTCCTTCGTGCCGACCGGGACCTCTTCCTTCTTGGAGCAGGTCCTGATCTCCAGCGTTTTGCCCGAGATCGCGTTCAGCACCTGCTTCAGACGGTTCGCCGCTTCCTTGACCGTTTTGGATGCCTTATCGGGATAAACGATCGAGAAATCGGTCTCTCCGCCGAAGATCACGGTCCCGTTCTGCGGAGCGGCGGGATCGGTACCCGGTTCCGTGCCGGAAGAAGGGTCTTCGGTCGACGGCTTGCAGGCAAACGCGGAGAGCAGCATCAGCCCGGCAAGCATCGCCGCGACGGTGTTCTTGAACTTTCTTTTCATATCGTTGCGTCCTTTCATGATACTCCGGTTATTGTACCACAGAAGCGCCGCGATGTCAATATATAGCGCGGAGGAGATTGACAAAACCCGGCTGGAATGCTATAATAGATAAGAATAAACTACGGAGGATGCCAATGAAATTCAGCAAACCGATACTGCTTCTTGCCGTTCTTCTCTGCCTGACGTTTGCCTTCTCCTGCGGAGATACGAAAAACCCTTCCGACGCCGTGACTGACGAAAGCAAAACGGAAGAAGGAACGGGTTTTACGCTTGACGAAAGCTTCGTCATCGTGCGTTCCGATACGGATGAGGACGGGATCAAAGCCGCCCAGTACATCCGTGATGCCATCCGTTCCGTCTACGGGCTTGAACTCTCATTCGTCACCGATTTCGTCCGCCGCGGCGAGGAGATCGTGCCGAACGAAAAAGAGATCCTGATCGGAAAAACGAACCGTCCCGACGCCTCCCCGATCTATGAGGGAATGCGCGCGAAGGACTTCCGCTACGCGATCCTGAACGAGCACTGCGTCGTCATCGCGGGCGGGAACGCGGAGAGCAATCTCGAGGCGGCAAAAGCCTTCTGCCGCGACGTCTTCGGCTATACCGGAGAAGGCACGGGCACGCCGGTCCCCTTCGTTCCCTCCGCGCCCGTCATCCGGGACTACGGATACAAGGTGAAAAACCTCACGCTGAACGGTTCTCCCCTCTCCGACTGGGTCATCGTCACCGGCGGTGAGACCCCGAAGGAGCTTGCCGTCCGCCTCTCGGAATCGATCGCCGAATACTCCGGCGAGCAGCTGAAGATCGTTTCCTCCGTCAAGGGAAGCGCGGAGCACGCCGTTTATCTGCGCGGCATTAACGGGAACGCGTATTCGTCCTACGATATCGTCGTCCGCGAAATAGACGGCGACGTTTATCTCGAGGCGGGGAACGAAACCGGGCTCGAGCGCGCGGTGGAGCTCTTCCTTGAAGCCGTGAAGCCCGAAAAGGTCACGGAAACGCTCGATCTTGCGTTTACGGAAGAACGGCGGACCTACTCCTTCATCGGCGGTACGTACGATTTTACCGACCAGGCGGCAGGCGCGGTCCTGCGGCTGGAAAACGGTCTGACCCTGAAAAAGAAGACCGAGACGACGGTCTGCCCCGGGGTAAAGTCCCTGAAGCTGGAATACCGGGATTACGACAAGCGTCCGGTCGTCTGCTACGTCCTCGTCTGCGAGCCCGGTTCGGTCACGCCCGTCTGCGGACTGCCGCACGCGAATACCGATATCCACACGGGCAGGCTCCAGAACGTCATCGAACAGGCGCAGGCAGCGGAAGCAGCCTACGGGTACGACCTCTGCGCGGCGGTCAACGGCGACCTTGCCTATTCCTCCACCGAGCCCTGCGGCACGAATTATCAAAGCGGTGTCTGCCTTTCCCACAACGAGGAATTCTGCTTCTTCGCCGTGAAAAAGGACGGCTCGTTCTTCGTCGGCTACGACGACGATCTCGACAGCTTCGATCACGTCGCCGAGGCGATCGGCGGGCGGTATCTCATGCTGAAGGACGGAAAACTGACCGACCTCGGCTGGGGCGTCGATTTCGCCTATACGCGACATCCGCGCACCGCGGTCGGCTTCGACGACGAGGGACGGCTCTATATCATGGTGGTCGACGGCAGACAGCCCTCCGTTTCCAACGGCGCGTCCCTGCCCGATATGGCGATGATCTTCATCGAGCTGGGCGCGACAAACGCGATCAACATCGACGGCGGCGGCTCCTCGACCTTCGTCACCAAGGACTACGGGACCGGGGAATTCAGGTATCACAATTCCCCCTCCGACGGCTATCCGCGCAGCGTCATCAACTCCCTTCTCTTCATACGGAATGAAAATTACGGGGAATGATCCCCGATCACAAGAGGTGGTTTTCCATGAAAACGCGTACTCTCTTCCGTTCCCTCCTGCTTCTCCTCGCCCTGCTCCTTCTGTTTGCCTGCAAGCCGACCGAAGGACCCGCCGCGGATTCCGAAACCGTGCCGCAGACCGAGGACCATTCCAATTTCACTCTGACGAACGACTTTCTGATCATCCGTTCCGAATACAGTACCGAAGCCGTGGAGGCGGCGCGCTACGTCCGCGACGGGCTCAACGAACTTTTCGGACTGTCGCTCGAGCTTGCGACCGATTTCGTCCGCAGAGGCGAAGAGGTCGTTCCCGCGGCGCACGAGATCCTGGTCGGCAAGACGAACCGTCCCGCCGTACAGGAGCTGTACGGCTCTCTGCGGGCGAAGGACTGGGCGTACAGCGTCGTTGACGACGGCTGCATCGTCATAACCGGAGGCAACGAAGACAGCTGCCTTGAGGCCGCAAAGGCTTTCATGAAGGATCAGTTCGGCTATACCGGAAGCGGTACGGGTGCCAAGCGTGAGCTGAGCGCCGGGACCGCCGAAAACCATCTCTTCGATTACCCGGTCAAGACCCTGACCCTGAACGGCTCTCCCTTCTCCGACTGGTCGATCGTCTACGACAACACCACGTGGGCGGACCTTGCCGCAGGCCTTTCCCTTTCCCTCTCCGATCCCTCCGGAGAAGAGCTCCCGGTCGCGCTGAAAACGTCCTCCGCGCCCCGCCGGATCCGACTGAAGGCACCCGAAGACAAGAGCGGCTCCGCATACGCCATCCGCGTCTTCCCCGACGGCAGCGACATCGTGCTCGAAGCGACGAACGCCGATACGATGAAGCTCGCCATCGACGCTTTCCTCGGCAGTCTGCTCCCCGAAAAATACACGAAGGAGCTTGATCTGAAGGCAGAAGAACCGTTTGAGACCTACACCTTTGCGAGCCGCGAGATCAACCAGAAAAACCCGGCGACCGGAGAGACCTTCCGTTACGAGAACGGCCTCAAGCTGGTGTCGCAGAGCGAATCGCCCGTCTGTGACGGCGTGAAGCAGATGAAGCTCGAATACACGGATTACGAGGGCAAGCCGGTCGTCGCCTATCTGCTGATCTGCGAGCCCGGCACAGTGACCCCCGTCCTCGGGATCCCCGACGCCGGAGACTCCCTGATCGGCGTCAAGCAGAACCCCATGCGTCAGGCGCAGGCAGCGGAAAACGCGTACGGATACGATATCTGCGCCGCGATCAACGGTGACCTGTATCTCTCCGCGACAGAGCCCGCGAGCTGCCCCTACCACAACGGGGTCCGGCTTTCTCAGACAAACGGCTGCTTCTTTGCCGTGAAAAAGGACGGCTCCTTCTATATCGGCTACGATACAGACCGGGAGATCGATCTTTCCGAAATTCAGGAGGCGGTCGGCGGCAGATACCTGATCCTCAAGAACGGCGACTTTGCCGACGTGAATCCGGGCGACAACCTGATCTACTACCGTCATCCCCGTTCCGCCGTCGGCTACGACGACGAGGGCAGGATCTTCCTCCTCGTCGTGGACGGCAGACAGGCTGGCTACTCGAACGGCGTCTCGATCCCGGATATGGGCATCATGCTCCGCCCCTTCGGCGTCACGAACGCGATCAACCTCGACGGCGGCGGTTCCTCCGTCCTCGTCGTCAAGGATTACGAAAAGAACGAATTCACTTACCCGAATTCGCCCTCCGACGGTTCGATGCGCGCGGTCATCGACTCGCTCCTGCTCGTCCGGAACCCCGATTACGGAAAATGAAAAAGGTCATTGCAAATTGCAATGACCTGTGGAGCTGGTAAACGGATTCGAACCGTTGACCTGTTGATTACGAATCAACTGCTCTACCAGCTGAGCCATACCAGCGACAGTAGATACTATACCACACTTCTCCGATTTTGTCAATAGGAAATCAAAATATTTTTGAAAGTCAGAACATGAAACTTACCAACCTCTCGGAGGTGCGCGCCATCATGGAGGCGCACGGACTCCGGTTCAACAAGCAATTCGGTCAGAACTTCCTGATCAACGATGCGATCCCGCGCAGGATCGCGGAGGAATGCGGCGCAGAGCCCGGGGACGGGATCCTTGAGATCGGTCCCGGGATCGGCACGCTGACCCGCGAGC
>JAZLIW010000071.1:0-6936 GCA_045617585.1 Eubacteriales bacterium | reverse complement strand
GTTCAAGTCTTGTCACTCAGACCAAAAATCCGTGAAAATCGTCCGATTTTCGCGGATTTTTTCTTGTTTTCGGGCTGTTTATGCCTTTTGCGGGTGATATCGCTCTGCCCTGAATATCTTTGACCACATGTTCTACCATAGACGCTGACCACATACGGTTTTGGGGCGTTTCCCAGCGCCTTCAGAAAAATATTATTTCTGAACGTAATCGGGCTCGCGAGGATTTCCCCGCGAGCCCTTTCTTTGTCTGCGTTCCGCGGACAGCGGAACGCGTGCGTCGCAAATGGTGGGATGAGAAAAGCGGATTTCAGACCGTTGTCAAGGTCATTTCTGCTTGCCGTGGCCTTCTTTGCTTATCTTTACTTGAACGACGGTGCGTGCGTTTCGCCGCTCGCGAATGCATTCGGACCGGGCTCCGACATGGGGAAATATACCTTTGCCGCCTTTGTGGTACCGAAATCCCTGTTGGAACCGCTGCTCTGCACCTTGTTGAAAGCATCACGGAACATCTGATTGTGTGCTTCCTCGCGATTCAGCAGAAAATCTATCGTTTCGCGTACCTTTTTGTCCTCAATCTGGCGGTAGAGATACTCATAAACCACCTTGGCTCTTTGTTCGGATGCGATATTGGACAGCAGATCGGCGCAGAGATCGCCTGTGACCGTGACGTAATCACCCGTCCAGGAATATCCAGAGGAATTGATGAGCCCGGGATTGAGCCCGAGCAGGACGTGCGTCTGTACCTCGCCCGCCCGGACCTTTGACGCGTCAACGTCGTGACCGTTGAGAAAATTGATGGTCTGCGCGACCATTTCCATGTGTCCCAGCTCCTCGGCGGCAATATCAAGAAAAAGGTCCTTGATCTCAGGGTCCTTGATCCGGAAGCTCTGTGACATATACTGCATGGCTGCCTTCAGTTCGCCGTTTCCGCCTCCAAGCTGTTCCTGAAGCAAAACGGCATATTGCGGATTCGGTTTTTCGACCTCTACGGGGTGAAATAACTGTTTTTCGTGTTTGAACATGAAAAATACCTCCAAAGAATTTGAGACTGCTGTTTTCAAATAAAACTCTGTCCTGCCAATAGTATTATTGCCGTTTTTCATCATTTTATATTTGGGCACGCGGAATTTTTGTATAAAAGTTTTTCAAAAAAATCTGACGGTTCTTGAAAAAAACCGGTTTATGTGTTAGAATAGGAAAAACGGAGGCGGAAAGGGGGGCTCGGATCGTGGATAATAGTCTGATTTGTCCCGTTTGCGGAAAAACGATGTTCAGACAGCCCTGCGACTATGATATATGCAAATTCTGCGGATGGGAAAATGACGGTTATTCTGAAGAAGGCGGGGCAAATGAGCTCAGTCTTGCCGATTACAGGATCCGGTATCGGAAATATGTGGAGCTGAAGCCCGATTACGTCTGGAAAAAGGACGGATGTCCGGAAATCACACGCAATGACGAATATCAATTGGCACACCGATTCTCGGTTTCAAACGAAGATCGTATCACTAAAACAACACCAATGATTCGGAGGAAAAGATGTTCAGACCGGTTCGGAAAAAGAGAAACGAAATCAGTGCGGAGGAAGCAAAGGCGCTGCTCCGCTCTTCCCGCAGAGGGATCCTTGCCGTAAACGGCGACGACGGGTACCCTTACGCGATCCCGATCAACTATTTTTACGATGAGGAAAAAGAGAAGATATTTTTCCACGGTTCGCGTGTCGGACACAAGGTCGATTCCCTGAAAAAGTGCGACAAGATCTGCTTCACCGTACTCGGAAACGAAACGGTAAAGGACGAAGCGTGGGCGCCTTACGTCAGAAGCGCAGTCGTTTTCGGACGCTGCCGTCTGATCGAAAATCCGGAGGAGACCCTGAAAACGCTCAAGCGGTTCGCGATGAAATACTATCCCGACGAGCAGACGGCGGACGAGGAGATCGGACGCTCCGCGAAAGCCGTCCGGATGTTTGAGATCACGATCGAACACGTCAGCGGGAAAGAAGTGCAGGAGCGATAATACCGATCTGTTTTTGCGGAGGTGATCATACGTCTGTTACCGTTTACAAATGTGAAACCCCCGGCTGCATCGTCCCGGTCACGCTGTCGCAGGAGGAAGCCGGATCTGCTTTTGCACAGTATTTTATCGTTGAAAAATACGGGCATCTGTACGAAAGAAATCTGAAGCGCTTCCCTTCCGCCGATACGCCGTACGCTTTGCCCGGGAAAGGGAAAAAAGTCAGACCGTATTACGGTTTTGACCGGGAGCCCCTGTCCTATACGCCCGACAACGCGGAGCATTTCTCGTTTGCGGATATTTTCGCGGCTTTCCGGGCGCTCCCCGAAAAAGACTGCTGTGAGATCATTTACGTAAAGGCGGCGGGCTCGGAAGCGGGCGAACCGGAAGGGCTGTCTTTTCTGGGATACGACGTTTGTTATCCCCTTGACGGAGACGGCTTTTCGGCGATCTGTGACTGTATGTTTATTTGCCGCTGGCACGGCTGTGATGAAAACGGCACGGAATTCATACGGGAATTTGAAGCGCTGAACGAAAACGGCTTATTCAGCAGTCGGGAAGAAGCCGTTCGTTATCTCCGTCACTATCTGTCGCAGGATTGGGCAGAGACCGGCGATTTTTGCATCTTTGAAATATACGGGTCGGTCCGGGGAGATTAACCGGAAAAACAGTCCCGGTCGGCATGATTCCGCGGCATTTCTTCTCTGTCACAACCGAAAAAAGATAGAAATACGAGAATTTTGATATGTGGTTCGTTTTTGCACTGTTGTCAGCCGTATTTGCGGCACTTACCTCCATACTTGCAAAGATCGGTATTGACGGCGTCAACTCCAACCTCGCGACCGCGATCAGGACGGTCGTCGTCGTGGTCATGGCATGGGGAATGGTCTTTCTCACGAACGCGCAGGGCGGGCTTTCGGAGATCGGAAAGAAAAGCTGGCTGTTCCTGATCCTGTCGGGCCTGGCGACCGGCGCCTCGTGGCTATGCTATTACAGAGCCTTACAGCTTGGCGAGACGTCAAAGGTCGTACCGATCGATAAAATGAGCGTCGTCATTACTTTGGTCCTTGCCTTCATTTTTCTGCATGAAGAATTCACGGCGAAATCCCTCATCGGCTGTATCCTGATCGGTGCCGGGACACTGATCATGGTTTTATGACCCCGAAAACAGGAGCATCGGAAATCACAGAATGAGCAATTATCGGTTTGTTGACCTGAAAGAAATACCGTCGATCAAGGACGAAGCCGCGGAATGGTTCCACAGCAAGTGGAAGGTACCGAAAGAAGCGTATCTCGGATGCATGAACACCTATCTGAACGGCGGGACGGAGCTCGGTTGGTATATATGCCTTGACGGAAACAGGATCGCCGCGGGACTCGGCGTCATTGAAAACGATTTTCACGAAAGAAAGGACCTTTCCCCGAACGTTTGCGCCGTGTACACGGAAAAAGAGCATCGCGGCAAAGGAATTGCCGGACGGTTACTGGAAACGGCGGTTGAGGAGTGCCGGAAGAAAGGCATTTCCCCGCTCTATCTCGTCACCGACCATATCGGCTTTTACGAGCGTTACGGGTGGGAGTTCCTGTGTACGGTCCGGAGCGACGGCGAGACGGAACCGTCAAGGATGTATATTCATCGCTGAAGCCCATTTAATGGAGGAACGATATGGATCACGGGATCAGGGAAAACGCAGACGTCAGTCTGCATGATTGCAGAACCAATCAAATCCAATACGAAAAGGAGTCCATAAAGTTCTTCCTTCCGGACGGATTCTATTGGATCCGCAATGAAAAAACGGAGAGCGATCATACGGAAAGCTATCAGGCGGAGATGACCTGCCGTATCGTTGACAAATACGGAAACGGTTTCCGCGTCTCGGTTTACCGCAAAAACCTTTTCGGGCAGACCGTACGCGAAGACTGGACCGAAAAATTCATCCCGGCGATCAACCGCGGCAAGATCGAGTTTGAATTCGTTTATACCTACCGGTCATATCACGGGATCCTTTTCAAGGGTTATATCTGGAGAAAAAGGAAACCGTGGTGGCGGGAATGCGAAATAGAACTGAGGACCGACGAGATCACTTACAGTTGGAGCGAAAGACCGGCTGAACCCGTCGTAATAGTAACGTGACCGCTGCGGCGACTCTTTCCAAAATTCATCCAAGTGATCAGACAGAAACGTTTTTGAGAGGCAGCAGATAAAAAAACTCGTGAAAGCATACCGGACTGAAAACCGCCCGACGCTTTACGGTCTGTTTGAAAAGTATTCCGGGAAACAGATCATCGTTTTCAGGTTCCGTTCGGAGGCGGACCAATGGCTCGGAGACGTGATTCTTCCGGATCCGCAAGCGGCGGATCCGATCTGATCAATGATTTTTTTGAAGAAAGCGAAAACGAATTGGCTAACGTGATAACGGGCATCCGGATCGTCTGTGCGCTGGGGCTGGCCTTTTGCCCTCCCTTTTCGATCCCTTTTTACGTTCTCTATCTTATCTGCGGTGTCAGCGACGTACTTGACGGGATCGTCGCAAGATGCCTCGGCAAAGAAACGAAATCCGGCGCGCAGCTTGATACGGCAGCCGACATCGTATTTACTGCAGTCGTCATATTGAAAACGCTTCCGACGGTCGATATCCCGACATGGGTGATCGTCTGGACCGTCTGCATCGCGGTCCTGAAAGCCGTCAACGTGATCACCGGGTTCGTGATGCGCAGGCGTTTCGTTGCCGAGCATACCGTACCAAACAAGATCTGCGGCGTTCTTCTGTTTGCGCTCCCGCTCTGCGTCGGTTTTCTTCCGGGCAGGTCGGTCACCGTACTGATCGTAATGAACTGCGCAGTCGCAGCGATTGCCGCCGTTCACGAATGGTACTGCATCCGTACCGGGAAAGAAATCGCGTAATCATCCGGTTGACATTTGCAGACGGTTGTGCTATAATCATCGTAACACTTCCACCGGGAAGAAAGAATGCATCGGCATTCGTTGCACGCGTCGTTAGGTCTTTGAAGACACGTGCGGCGGATGCTTTTTTTGAGGTATCCATGAAACTCCTGAAATGCTTCCGCGATCTGTCACGTTTTGAACTGTGCTTATGGGTCACGTCCGTCGCCGTGACCGTTTTGTCGTTCGTTCTGTCCGGCGGCGGCGATTATCTGACGATGACCGCTTCCCTGATCGGCGTGACCGCACTGATCTTCGTGGCAAAGGGATACGTTCTCGGTCAGGTACTGACGGTCGTGTTTTCCGTCTTTTACGGCATCGTCTCGTTTTATTTTCATTACTACGGTGAAATGATCACCTATCTCGGGATGACGACACCGAGCGCTCTTGCCGCCGTCATTTCCTGGCTGCGCCATCCCTATAAAGGGACGAAAGAGGTAAAGGTCAACCGGCTGAACGCCGGATTGTGGGCGCTTCTCGTTCTCCTCACGGCGGGGATCACCGTCACCTTTTACTTTATCCTTTCCGCACTCGGGAACGCGAATCTCTTCTTCAGTACCGTCTCGGTGACCACCAGCTTCATCGCCTCTTATCTTACCTTTTTCAGAAGCCAATACTACGCGCTTGCCTACGCGGCAAACGACGTCGTTCTGATCGTCCTCTGGACGCTGGCGGCGATCGAAAGCGTTTCCTATCTCCCCATGGTCGCCTGCTTTATCATGTTTCTCTTCAACGATCTTTACGGCTTCTATAACTGGCAGAGGATGAAGAATAAACAAAACGGGCAATAAAAAACCGGGCTGTTCCCTGCCCTCTTATTTCTGAAAAACAGTTTTTCCTCTATTGACTTTTCCGAAAAAAAGAGTATAATAAACGTATGGGAATGAAGTTCTCCCAAGGGAAACCTGAACCGCTTATCAAAGCTGATGACTTCTGCAAAATACTTGCAGAACAGCCATCGGCTTTTTTGCATTTTGAAAGGATCTCATATGCTTACCTCACTTGCTCTCATCTTTTTGGTCGGACTTTCGACAGCATTTATCTGCCGGAAGATCCGGCTCCCGCGCATCATCGGTATGCTCGTCACCGGCATTGTGCTCGGGCCTTTCTTTCTCGATCTTCTCGATCCGAAGATCCTCGGCATCTCGTCGGAGCTGCGTCAGATGGCGCTGATCATCATCCTCATCAAGGCGGGTCTGTCGCTGAATCTTTCCGATCTGAAAAAGGTCGGTCGCCCCGCCGTGCTGATGTCTTTCCTTCCGGCGCTCTTTGAGATCGGTGCGTTCGTCGCGTTCGCTCCGCTTCTGCTCCACGTGACGCTGCTGGAAGCGGCGATCATCGGTGCGGTGCTCGGAGCAGTCTCCCCCGCCGTCGTGGTCCCCCGCATGGTCAGTTTGATGGAAGAGGGGTACGGGACGGACAAGCAGATACCACAGCTCATTCTTGCCGGGGCGTCGCTCGACGACGTTTTCGTGATCGTTCTGTTCTCCACCTTCGTCGGCATGGCGCAGGGCGGAACGGCGCTGGTCATGGACTTCGTGAGCATCCCCGTTTCGATCGTGCTCGGCATCCTCGTCGGTGCGATCTTCGGATTCGTTCTTGCGTGGGTATTTGAGTTCGCGCACAAGAAACACGATTCCATCCGTCAGAGTCTGAAAGTGATCCTGACTCTCGGAACGGCGTTTCTGCTGATGGCGATCGAGACATGGCTTGACGGGATAGTTTCTGTTTCGGGGCTTCTTGCCGTGATGAGCATGGCGTGCGTTGTCCGGATGCGTACGAGAAAAGAGGTTTCCGACGATCTTTCCGCCAAATACGGACGTCTGTGGCTCGCCGCCGAGGTGATACTGTTCGTTCTCGTCGGGGCTGCCGTCGATATCCGCTATACGCTGAACGCAGGCGTAATGGCACTCGTTATGATCTTCGCCGCGCTCGTGTTCCGCTCAGTCGGCGTGCTTTTGTGCCTTATCGGAACTAAACTG
>JAZLIW010000070.1:0-1994 GCA_045617585.1 Eubacteriales bacterium | reverse complement strand
GCAAGCCCCCGCCCTACGGTATGATAGCGCGGCTTCGCCTTACCGATCGGAACGCGATCGCGGCACGGCGGGAGCAAGCCCCCGCCCTACGGTATGATAGCGCGGCTTCGCCTGCCGATCGGAACGCGATCGCGGCACGGCGGGAGCAAGCCCCCGCCCTACGGTATGATAGCGCGGCTTCGCCTTACCGATCGGAACGCGATCGCGGCACGGCGGGAGCAAGCCCCCGCCCTACGGTAACAGGGCGCACTGTTCGCCTTGGCGAACTGATCCGCCTTTGCGATCGGGACGCGAACGGGGGGATGAACTGCGCGGCGCGAAGAACGCGCCTGATAAAAGAAAAACCCGGAAGAGGTACGGGCCTCTCCCGGGTCGTGGATCGCGGCGCGAAGAACGCGCCTATCAATTATCATTTCGCTTTGTCCGAAGGTACAAAGAATAATGTTCAGCAGCAGCCTCTTTGGTACGGGGCTGTTGCAAATTGAATTTTAGCGCGGTTGCCCTATACAAGAGAAACAAAAATCCAGAGGTGTCTATCCTGCATCTCTGGATTTTCTTGTAATAATTGCACAAGCCGTTCGCAGTTTGTTAATGCCATGCAACAGCCCCTGTTTCTCTAAGAGAAAGAACACGCGTCCCTGTCCCCCCCGTCCCCCGGAACGATGCGGATGGGGTCGGGGATGGGGGTGTAGGGGAGAGAGGGGGAGTCGTAGGAGCGGAAGAAAGAGAGGACCTCTTCCTCGTAGACGGGAGCGTTGACGATATAGCTGCGGCCGTGCTCGGCGCCCTCGACGATGAGGAGGCGCTTGGGGTCGCGGGCGGCGGCAAAGTTGGCGTAGCTCATGTCGACCGGAACGAAGGTATCGGCGTCGCCGTGGATGAGGAGCAGGGGGAGGGTGCTGCACTCCAGACTGCGGAGGGTGTTCCACTCGTCGGCGCTGCGCCCGGTCTTTTTCTCAAAGGAGCGCAGGATATTCTTTTCCCAGACGCGGTAGGGGATCTTCATATTATCCTCGGCGACGTGCTGCCAGATCTCGGCGGGGGAGGTAAAGCCGCAGTCGGCGATGACGCCGTTCAGATCGGAGGGGAGCCCGTCGGTGCCCGCCGCCATGAGGACGGTCGTCGCCCCCATCGAGAGCCCGACCAGATAGAGCGGCAGGGGCGCAAAGACGCCGCTATCACGGACCCAGTTCGCCCACGAAACGCAGTCCAGCCGCTCCTCGATCCCGAAGGTGATATAGTCGCCGCCGCTCTCGCCCTGCCCGCGCTGCTCGGGATAGAGGACGGTGCAGCCGTGATCCCGGAAGAAACCGGCGATCGCGCCGTAATCGGACGCCCAGGAGGAGCGCCAGCCGTGCATCGCGATCAGGATGCGCTCCTCGTGCTCGGCACGCAGGATATGTCCGACGAGCGTGACCCCGTCGAAGGCGGTGACCGTGACGCGCTCCGCGGGCAGGGCGAGCAGCCGGTCCCGCAGCTCTTCCGCCTGCGCCAGCAGCTTCTTCTCTTCCCCGGTCATCATCTTCCCGGCGATGCGGTCCTTGGTCTTCTTCATCGCTTCGGGCTCGCTGCGGTCGATCGCCTCCCCGATGACGGCGCGCCCCGCGCGCTTCACCGCGCCCGCGCACAGCGCCGCCGCCGCGGCAGCGATCCCGGCAGCCGCAAGAAAGCGCTTCCCTTTTCCGTTCCCCGACGTGCCGCGCCCCGCTCTGATCCTTTTCATGATTTTTCCTCCGTACGGTCGTTTTTCTATGATTATACCCCGGAATCTTGTAAAATCAAAGAACGATCGCAGACCTCTCTGTAAACAAATCGGGAAAAAATAAAAATCTCCGATCTCTCGGAGATTTGAATGAACGTCCATTGAAAACCGAATAAGCAAATCAGTCAAACGTATGCAAGGATCGTAGTTCAAGCCCTCGGTCTATTAGTATCGATCAGCTGCACGCATTACTGCGCTTCCACCTTCGACCTATCAACTTGTAGTCTGCAAG
>JAZLIW010000069.1:0-6332 GCA_045617585.1 Eubacteriales bacterium | reverse complement strand
ATGGCTACGATCCGACTTGTCCGAACGCCGTCACCTTCCCCGCCCTTCCCGCGGCGTCGGGCGTCACCGTGATCCCGCGGAACGGGACGCCGTCGGAGACCCCGAAGATCTCACGCAGGGTATCCAGCGTCAGAAAGGTCTCGGTCACCCGGTCCGCCTCCCCGGTCGCGACCGGCACGAGGCAGGGGGCCGCCCATCCGAACACGTCCTCCGCCGACTCGGTCCTGCCGCGGGAGGAGGCGTGGAACATCGCCGCGACGGGTGCGCCGTCATAGGTCAGGATCAGTCCTTCCGTTGCCCGTACCGCCGCCCGGATCTCCTCCGTGTACACCGCGCCGAAGCGTTCCTCCGCTTCCTCCGGCGGCAGATAAGCCATGCAGTGCCGGTAATCGTCGCAGACGCAGGCGGCGCTGTCCCCGTGGGAGCGTCCGGTGACCGACTGATAGATCACCGCGGTCCGGATCGCCGTTGCCTGCGCCTTCAGCGCCTCGGTGCCGAAGGAAAGCGGCATCTCCGCCGTCACCGCTCCCGCCACGTAGTCCTCCAGATCCATGCGCACCGTCTCCCCGGTCTCCGAAAGATAGACGAGGATCTCTTTCCTTTCCGGAAGCGGGTCTTCCGATGAAAGGGTTTCCGCGGAAAGAGTGATCGGCTCCCCGGTCTCCTCCGGCGCGGTCTCCTTCCCTGCCTTCCCCCTGCCGTCCCCTCCGATCAGCGGGTCGAGTGCCGCGGCGTCTTTTCCCTGCGGGCCGCGTGGGACGTCCCCCGCGTCCGTGCCCGCGCCGGAATCTCTCCCCGCTCCTGCCGCCGCTCCGGCGCTCATTCCCCACAGCAGTCCGGAAAAGACCGCCCACAGGAGCAGAAAACAGACCGCCGCCCTTGCCGTATCTCCTTTACGCATCCTTTTTCTCCCCCCTTGTCCGGGATCATTATACGGTCGGGCGTCCGTTTTTATGCCGCCGGGAAGAAACGACGCGGGATATTCCTCGGAAATGCCCCGCGTCTTTCCGCGTGGGAGCCGTCCCTTCTTCCCCCATGAAAAAAGAAAAACTATTTTTCAAAAAGCCCTTGACAAAAGACGGGAAGCGGTGTATAATATCAAGCGTTGACCGAAAGGGCAACGATGCGCCCGTAGCTCAGCGGATAGAGTACTCGGCTACGAACCGATTGGTCGGAGGTTCGAATCCTCTCGGGCGCGCCAGGAAAAAAGCACTTGCCTATGCAAGTGCTTTTTTCAACGAAATAAATCCCTTGCGGGATCTGTGAAATGCGCTTCGCGCGTGAAATACGCCTTCGGCGTGTGAAATGCCTGCGGGCGTGCCCGGCGCGGCGGACGTGCCGGGGATTTATTTCATTTCACATCCGGGCAAAGCAAAGAAAGGATGATTCCGAATGACAGACCATTCCCGCGTTATGGACGTGATCGCCTCGTTCCGCGGTGCGCCCTGCCCCTGCGGCAGAGTCCACGATACGACGATCCGCGACGTCCGCATCGGTCCCGGGACCGTGCGCCGCGTCGGCGAGATCCTGAAAGAAAACGGCTTTCCCCGTTCGCTCCTCGTCGTTGCCGACCGGGGAACGCTGAAGGCGGCGGAAGGGATCCTCGAAGGGCTCTCCGGCTTTGACGTCACCCTTCACGTCTGGGATTCCATCCGCGTTGCCGAGATGAAGCACGCCGATGAGATCGCCGGGCTGATCCGCGGAAAGGAGACCGGCGTCCTGTCGGTCGGCACCGGGTCGGTCAACGATCCCTGCCGTCTTGCGGCGGCGAGAGAGGGCAAGCCGCTCTGCATCTTCGGCACCGCGCCCTCGATGGACGGCTTCGCCTCGTACAGCTCGCCGATCGTGAAGGACGGCTTCAAGGCAAGCTATCCCGCGAAGAGCCCCGAGATCGACATCGGCGACACGGAGATCCTCGCCGCTTCCCCCGAACGGCTGAAATCCGCGGGCTTCGGCGACATGGTCTCCAAATACGTCGGGCTCGTGGACTGGCAGATCTCCCATCTGCTCACCGGGGAATATTACTGCGAGCGCGTCGCATCGCTGACCCGCAGAGCGGTCGACGATCTCATGCGTCTGGCGCCCCGCATCCGGGAAAACGATCCCGAAGCGGCAGGGCAGGTCATGGAGTCCCTGCTCCTGACCGGGATCGGTATGAGCTTCACGCAGAATTCCCGTCCCGCCTCCGGCAGCGAGCACATCGTTGCCCACCTGATCGAGTGCGTGGAGCTGCGCGACGGCAAGCTGCCGAACTATCACGGCGAGGACGTCGGCGTCTGCACCCTTGAGGTCATGAAGGTCTACGAGGCGCTGGCGGACCGTCCTTCGATCCGCGCCGCCCGGGAACGCCCGGACTGGGAGGAGATCTACGCCTATTTCGGCAATATGCGAGAGGAGGTCAGGAAGCTCAACGAGCCGGACACCGTCGCCGACGCGGTCGATCCCCGCGTGCTGGAGGAGCGCTGGCCCGAGATCCGCGCGATCATCCGCAGCGTCCCCTCCCGTGCGGAATGCGTCCGCGCGATGGAAGCGGCGGGCTGCCGCCTGACCGTTGCCGACATCGGCAAGCCGGAGGGGCTCTTTTCCGACTGCATGAAATATTCCCCCTTCATGCGCCGCCGTCTGACGCTCCTGCGCCTGATCGGGATGATCGGGTAAGACCGAAAAGCGCCGTGTTTTCTGCCCGGAAGGATCCGTTCCTTCCGGGCATTTTCATTGAAAAATGCCTGCCGGGATCACCGGCAGGCAGAAAAAGCGGGATATCATGAGCCTTTGCTTATTTGAACAGGGGCTTGCCGCACTTGGGGCAGCGGTCGTTGCGGATATCGACGAAGGCGCAGCACATATTGCAGGGGATCACGGTATCGCGCGTCTTGTCCAGCTTCTCGTAAGGATACGGGAGCATCGGGAGGAAGCGGACCTGTTCCCCGATGTCGAAATAGTCGTAATAGTGCAGGACCGTGGAGCCCCGGTCGTCTTCCCTGATCTTCTTTTTGCCCTTATTGGTCCTGACCTCGAGGACGTATTCCATATAATGCACGGCAGGAGAGGACTTATCGCCGCGCTTGGTGCGGCTGCGCTTGCGCTTTCCGGTCACGGTGCCCTCCCACGCGCGCTTGGGACTGGTCTTCCACAGGGAGACGAGGTTGCAGACAAGGAACACGAGGGAAATGAAACCGCCGGAGGCGAGCGCGGTCGGCCAGAGCGGGAACTTCTCGACAAAGAAGGAGAGAACGACCGTGATCACGAGCGGGAGCGGGACCAGGATGCACGCCCAGACGATCCCCGTCTTCCGGATCTTTTCCACGTAGGCGACGATCTCGGGATCGGTGAGACGCTCGGAATAGCGCGGCCCCTTCGGATACGTCAGCTCCTCCTTTGCGGGCGCGGTCACGGAGGTCTGTTCCCCGGAAGTCTGTTCCGGCGCGGGCTGTTCCGCGGGGGTCTGCTGCTCCGCAGGCTGTTCCGCGGTCTGCTGCTCCGCGGCGGGCTGCTGCGCGGGCTGTTCCTCCGTCAGTTTTGCTCCGCAGAATTCGCAGAAGGCTGCGCCGTCCTCGATCTTTTTTCCGCAGTTATTACAAAACATACTGTATCCGTCCTTCCCGGCGTCCGGCGTAATCATCCCGGCGCCGTTTTTCTTTTTTTCAGTATAACACAGGCATCACTTTTTTGCAATATTCCCACGAAAAATGTCAATGAAAAATGTGTGCCAAAAGATTGACACGGCAAAAAACGGGTGATATAATGAAATCGGCAGAGACCGTTCGTACCTGATACCGTATTGTATGATAGGAGTGAAGCACTGCCATGTTATCCGAACGGCTGAAAATTCTTTTTGACCTTTTATCCTGCAGCAATACCGACGTTGCCCGTTTTGCGGGCTGTTCTCCCTCCAATATTTCCCGCCTCGTTACCGGGAACCGCACGCCGAAGCCGACGGGAAGGTCGGTCATTCGTCTGGTCGGCGGCATCTACGGCTACGCGGAGCACGAGGGGCGGCTCTCCGTCCTCTGTGAATTCTGCGGTGTCCGCGAGACCGACCGGGAGACGGTGCTCCCCGCGCTCATTTCGACCCTGTTCGGGACCGAGATCGCGCCGGGCGCGGTCTTTCCGCTCCGCAGGCCGCTTTCCCGGGAGGCAAGATGCCGCACCTTCGGCGAAAAACTGGACCGCGTCATGACCTTACTGGACTTTTCCAACGCAAGGCTCGCGCGCACGGTCAACGTGGACGACTCCCTGATCAGCCGCTTCCGCGGCGGGCTCCGTTCCCCGCTCGGCAACGAGCGCCTGGCGGTCCGTCTGGCGGACGCGCTGTTCCTGCGCGCCGTTTCCGCCTCCCGCCTTGCGGAGCTCGGCGAGCTGTGCGCCATCCCGCTCTCCGGACTGGACGGCGATTCCTTCCGGGATTGGCTGTACCGCAACGGAGAGGAGCAGTGCTCCGAGATCGAACGGCTGCTGGAATCGATCGACTCGGTCGTTCCCGCGCCGGATTCCGAGCCCCTTCCCTTCCCGAAGGCGGTCGTCCGCCCCTACTACGTCGGCTCCGCGGGACTGCGCGACGCCGTCGTCCGCTTCCTTTCCGAGGCGGAAACCGGGGAAATGTACCTTTACAGTGACGAGCCGATCACCTGGATGACCGAGGATCCCGCGTTCTTCCGCCTCTGGTCCTCCCTCATGCTCTCCTGCGTCAACCGCGGCGTGCGGATCCGCGTGATCCACAACGTGGACCGCGGTACCCCCGAAATGATCGAGGCGATCAAGAGCTGGCTGCCGCTCTATATGTCGGGAAAGATCATTCCCTTCTCCTCCCGCCGCCCGCGCGACACGCGCTTCTGTCACACGGTCTTTCTCCAGCCGGGAAAGGCGTGCGTCCGGGGCTTTTCCGACGCCGATGCCGGGAACGACCGCTGGTACGAATTCGTGACCGACCGGGAACGGCTGGCACTGATCAAAAGCGGTTTTGACAAAACGCTCTCCGGTTCCGCGCCGCTGCTCCGCGTCTGCGCCGATCCTTCCGCCGACCCGTTCTTCCGGGAGCTGCCGGAGGGCGAGGGAAAGCAGGAATTCTTCCTCTCCACGCTGTCCGCGGCGACCATGCCGCGTTCCCTGCTCCGCCGCATGGCGAAGCGGATCGGAGACCCGGAAAAGCAAAAGGAGCTGATGAAGGTCTACGACGCCCAGCGTCAGAATCTCCTCCGCTCCCTGCAATGCTTCACGATCGACGAGCTGATCCGGCTCCCCACCGACGAGGAGCTGTTCTCCGGCAAGGTCCGCGTCAACTTCGGGCACGAGCTTTTCGACGTCGACCTGACCTACACGCCCGAGGAATTCTCCGAGCACGCGGCGGCAATGATCGAGCTGCTCGATCAGGAGAAGAATTATCACATCATCCTGATGCCCGATCTTCCCTTCCGCGATATCCGCGTCGCCGGAACGAAGGAAGGGCTCGCGGTCCTGCGCTGCTCCCCGCCCTTCTCCGCTTTCTTCATCACCGAGCCCTCGCTCTGCCGCGCCTTCACCGACTATTTCCACATCCTGAAAAGCCAGTACGAGTCGGATCGGATGACGGTACGGAGAAAATTTGAACAGTATCTGCTGTGATAAACGCGGCGGCGAACCCGGAACGGAACATCGGCATAAGGACGTTTTATCATATTCATCAATCATTTTATTCAAAAAAGCACTTTTGCCTTTCGACAAAAGTGCTTTTTTGTTGGTGGGGACGGTTGGGGTCGAACCAATGACCTTATGCATGTCAAGCATACGCTCTAACCAACTGAGCTACGCCCCCGGAACGGTTTATATTATATCATACATCCGTCGTTTTTGCAAGTGGAGAAAACGTAAAAAAACTGCGATTTTCAGCGTCTTTTTTTGTGCCTGTTGACCATATTCCTGCCGGGCACGGATCGGGTCACCGGAGAGCAAAAGGGGGGAACAAAAAGCCCCGCAATGAAATATGCCCGGGAGAACAGCGTGACGCCCTGATCGGGGAGACCGTCTTCGGGCTTGACGGTATCAGGCACTCCTGCACTGCTTTACGTTCTCCTGCGGTTGGGCGGGAGCTTGCTCCCGCCGCCACCGAACGTATCCCGATTCGTAAGGCGGAGCCGCGCCCGACCCCGTAGGGCGGGGGCTTGCTCCCGCCGCCACCGAACGTATCCGGATCAGTAAGGCGAAGCCGCGCATAATGTCCGAGGGTGAATTCCGCGCCGCTCCGCGGCTTCGTAATCGGGACGCGAACGGGGTTCGGCGGGAGCCCCCGCCCTACGGTGGAATGCGCGGCGCGAAAGGACGCGCCTTACGAACCGGGTCGCGAACGGGGTTCGGCG
>JAZLIW010000068.1:0-4528 GCA_045617585.1 Eubacteriales bacterium | reverse complement strand
GGAGAAGCCGAGGATCTTCGCGGCGGTGGGGGCGATATCCATGATGGAGGGCGTGCGGCCGAAATCGGAGCCGGGGGCAAAGGCGGGACCGACGGCGATCAGCGGGATCGTCATGTCCTCGGGGCGGTCGGAGCCGTGGCCTCTGCCGTTTCCGCCGTGGTCGGCGGTGACGAAGACCGTGTAGTTTTCGGGCAGCGCGGCGACGACGTCGGCGATGCACCCGGAGGCGTTTTTGACCGCGGCGAGGTATTCGGGCGACATCCAGCCGTATTTGTGTCCGACCTCGTCGGTCTCACCGAGATAGAGGAAGGTGAAATCGGGCAGCTCGCGCGGGATGTATTCCTTCGCCGCGTCGGCAAGGATGCGGTCGGAGTCCTCCTTGAAGTGGAGGTTGACGAACAGAGAGAAGGCGCACTGGCCGGGGGAGCCGAGGTCACGGAGCTGTTCCCAGTTGAAGAACATGGCGTTCTTTCCGCCTGCCCACGCGGATGCCTGGATCAGACCGGGCAGCGGGCGGACCATCGAGTGCCACGTGTTGTCGAGGATGCCGTGCCTCTCCGGGGGAACGGAATAGAACAGGGACGTGTGGCAGGGGAGCGTGACGGAGGGCATGACGGTGCGGGAGGCGAAATCGGACGCGCCCTTTTTCGCAAGCTCCGGCAGGATCGGGGAGCCGCAGTTCAGGATGCCGTCGGGACGCATCCCGTCGACGAGGATCAGAAGAACTTTGTCTTTCATTGTCTGTCGATCGCTTTCGCATGGCGAAAGCTTCCTTTCTTTCTCTTTCGGGATCGGGCCTTTCGGGGGGCGTTCCTCCGTCCGTGCCCGGTTCCAGTATAGCACGGACCGTCGGAAAAAGCAAGCGGCGGGGAGAAAACGGCGCAGAAAAAGCCGCCGGGAGCGTTTCCCCCTGCTGTGCCCGGGCAAAGCAAGGGGATCTTTTTCTCAAAAAAGAGAAAAAAGATAAAAAAAGGTAAGAAAAATTGCAAAAACCCCTTGCAAAAACGGAAAACTTGCGGTAAAATATCTTATAACTATGATGTTAAATCAGGAATAACTATTTGGAGGAATCATTATTATGGTAGTAGCCGGCGATTTCAAAAACGGCCTTACGTTTGAAATGGACGGGCAGGTCATGCAGATCATCGAGTTCCAGCACGTGAAACCGGGCAAGGGCGCGGCGTTCGTCCGCACCAAGCTCAAGAACGTCATTTCCGGAGCCGTGATCGAAAAGACCTTCAGCCCCACCGACAAATTCGAGAACGCGTACGTGGAGCGCAAAGAGATGCAGTATCTCTACAACGACGGCGATCTGTGGTATTTCATGGATATGGAATCCTACGAGCAGATCCCGGTCTCCAAGGACCTCCTCGGCGACAACTTCAAGTTCGTCAAGGAAGAGATGATGTGCAGACTGATGTCCTACAAGGGCAAGGTCTTTGCCGTTGAGCCCCCGATGTTCGTTGAGCTCGTTGTCACCGACACCGAGCCCGGCTTCAAGGGCGACACCGCTACCGGTACCACCAAGCCCGCAACGCTTGAGACCGGCGCGCAGATCAAGGTCCCGCTCTTCATCGATATCGGCACCAAGATCCGTATCGACACCCGTACCGGCGAGTATCTCGAACGCGCCTGATCCGGAGGACTGACTCTCATGGAAATCAGCAAGAAGGTCGCGTATCTCAAGGGTCTGCTCGAGGGCCTTTCGCTGGACGAAAGCAAGCCCGAGACCAGGGTCCTTCACATGATGGCTGACATTCTCGAGGTCTGCGCGGACGAGATCGACGCTCTCAACGTCGAGGCGGAGCGCGTGGACGATTATCTCGACGAGCTCGACCACGATCTCGGCGACCTCGAATCCGTCGTGTTCGATACCGAAGGCGACGACGAAGAGGACGACGACGAGTACGACTTCGACGACGAGGATTTCTTCGGCGACGAGGACGACGAAGACGAAGCGCTCTGCACCGGCGAGTGCGACGACTGCAATATGTGCGGCGGACCCGACGGGGAAGACGAGCAGTAAACCTGCGTCCGGACAACAGAAAAACGGCGGCGAGCGGATCGCCGCCGTTTTTTGAATGAAAGCGAGGAAACGATGGATTTTACGTCACTTGCGGAAAACAGATATTCCGTCAGAGAATTCTCGGAGAAGAAGGTCGGGAGAGAGACCGTGGAAAAGATCCTGCACGCCGGGCAGGTCGCTCCCACCGCCTGCAACCGTCAGCCGCAGCGGATCTGTGTGATCGAAAGCGAAGAGGGGCTGGCGAAGCTCAGAAAATGCACGGGGTCGCACTATCACGCGCCGCTCGCGCTCCTCGTGTGCTACGACAAAGAGGAGTGCTGGAAGCGGGAGTACGACGGCAAGTCCTCCGGCGATATCGACGCGGCGATCGTCTGCACGCACATGATGCTTGCGGCGGCGGAGCTGGGTGTCGGCTCGACGTGGGTCATGCACTATATCCCGGAGGCGGTCAGAGCCGAGTTCGATCTTCACGACCGGCTGGAACCGACCGCGCTCCTCGTCATGGGATATCCGAAAGAGGGCACGGCGCCGAGCCCGCTCCACTTCAAAAACAAGCCGCTGACGGAGACGGTCACGTTTCTGTAAGAAGCGTACCGGCAGGAAGGACCAGAGGATGAAAAAGAAATTATGTATTGCCGTGACGGCGCTCTTCGTGCTGTTTGCCGGGTGCCTCGCCGCGGGACTTCCCGGCGTGGGAATGCGCGTGTACGCCGCGGAGGCGGAGAACCTGAACGCGCGCGTCACGGTGACGCCCTCTTACGGGACGCTGACCGACGGCAGAGAGGACGCGGCGGTGAATCTGCCGGCGGGGACGGTGCTGACCGTCTCGTCGGAGACGCCGATCGGCGGGCTGTATCTCGTGTTCGACACCGCGGTCGAGTGGACGCTCGGGACGGGGACGGGCAGCGAGGCGCGCGGGCAGGACGGATTCCTGCACGAGTACGTGAAGACCGGCGGCGAAAAGACGCTGACGCTCACCTTCCCGGCGGGGGCGGAGCTGTGTGAGATCACCGTGCTGTCCGAAGGAACGCTCCCGGACGGGATCCAGGTGTGGAAGAAGAACGACGCGCCCTGCGATCTGCTCCTGATCTCGACGCACGCCGACGACGAACAGCTCTTTTTCGCGGGCGTCCTGCCGTGGTACGCCGGGGAATGCGATTACGAGGTGCAGGTCGCGTACTTCACGAACCACCGCGCGTGGGAAAAGAAGCGCCAGCACGAGCAGCTGAACGGGCTGTGGACGGTCGGCGTGACCCGGTACCCGGTGTTCGGCGATCTGCCGGACTATTGGGACGGGGCGACGAAGACGCTGCAGTTCGGCTACGATACCTCGGCGTGGAACGGGTTTTCCAAAGAGAAACTGGTCGGGTTCCAGGTCGGACTGCTCCGCCGTTTTCAGCCCCTCGTCGTGGTCGGGCAGGACGTGAACGGGGAGTACGGTCACCCGCAGCATCAGGTCAACGTCGACACGCTGCGGCAGGCGCTGGAGATCTCGGCGGACGCGTCGAAATACCCGGAGAGCGCCGCCGAGTACGGGACGTGGGACGTGCCGAAGGCGTACCTCCATCTGTGGGAGGAGCACGCGATCACGATGGACTGGGACCGTCCGATCGCGAAATTCGGCGGGAAGACGGCGTATCAGATGACAAAGCTCGGCTACGCCTGTCACGCGTCCCAGCAGTACACGTGGTTCACGCGGTGGCTGAACGGGGACGACGGGTCCTTTACCTCGGCGACGCAGATCACGACGTATTCGCCCTGCCGCTGGGGGCTCTTCCGGACGCTCGTCGGGTACGACGAGGCGGGCGGGGATTTCTTTGAGCATCTGACCGCCCGCGGGAAGACGCCGCCCGAGACCGAGCCGGAGACGGAACCGGTGACCGAGCCGGAAACGGAACCGGTGACCGAGCCCGTGACCGAACGGGTGACGGAGCCGGAGACTGTGCCGGAAACGGAGCCCGTGACGGAGCCTGCGACCGAGCCGGTGACAGACCCTGCGACCGAACACGGGACCGAACCGGAGACCGCTCCCGTGACCGGACCTGCCGGGGAGGAGACCGCTGTGCCCGGTACGGAAAGCGCGGACCGTGAGACCGGACCCGGAAGTCGGGAGACCGAGCCCGGCGGAGGCGCGTCGCGCGGCGCGGCGTTCTTCCTGTTCCTGCTTTCCGCCCTTCTGATCGTCGGCGGGATCTTCCTCTTCCTGAAGAAAAAATGACCGTTTACGCGTGTGCCGCGCAGAAAGTGCCTCCCCAAGGGACACCGGATGCGCGGCACACGCTTTTTGAATAGGGAACCGGTGTTCCGATCCGAAAGGCGGATCAGTTCGCCAAAGGCGAACTGTGCGCATTCCACCCGTAGGGCGGGGGCTTGCTCCCGCCGCCACCGAACGTATCCCGATCCGTAAGGCGCGGTTCGCTGAAAGCGACCCGGTGCCGCGCCCGCAATCCCGTAGGGCGGGGGCTTGCTCCCGCCGCCACCGAACGTATTCCGATCCGTAAG
>JAZLIW010000067.1:0-1845 GCA_045617585.1 Eubacteriales bacterium | reverse complement strand
ATCGCCAGCGCGCGTGCGCCGCGGTATTCGGAAAAATAAGCCTTCATACGTTCATTCCGCTCGGTTGTGCGTCCCTTTCCTGTCGTTCAGTTCTGCTTTGCGGCGCCCTCGAGGTTCTTGACGCCGGCGGAGGTGCCGAGGCGCGCCGCGCCCGCGTTGATCAGAGCAAGCGCGTCCTCGTAGGAGCGGATGCCGGAGGAGGCCTTGACCTTCATTTCGGGAGCGATGTTCGCGCGCATCAGTTCGATGTCGTGGACGGTCGCGACGTTCGGCGCGTCGGCGGCGGTGGAGAAGCCGGTGCAGGTCTTGACGAAGGTCGCGCCCGCTTCGGTGCAGAGCCTGCACGCCATGATCTTTTCCTCGTCGGTGAGGTACGCGGTCTCGATGATGACCTTGACGGTCCTGCCCTTGGCAGCCTTGACGACCGCCTGGATGTCGTTGCGGACGTAGTCGTATCTGCCTTCCTTCAGCGCGCCGACGGCGATGACCATGTCGAACTCATTGCAGCCGTCGATGTAGGCCTGCTCGGTCTCGGCAGCCTTGATCGCGGTCGTGTTCGCCCCGAGCGGGAAGCCGATGACGGTGCAGATATTGACGGTCGTGCCCTCCAGCAGGTCTCTGGCAAGGGAAACGTACATGGGGTTGACGCAGACGGAAGCGAAGTCGTACTTCTTCGCCGCCTCGCAGAGGGTCTCGATATCCTTTCTCGTGGCAAAAGCCTTCAGGATGGTGTGGTCGACGTACTTGTTCAGTTCGGAAATCATGATAGTTGCTCCTTTTTATGTTTATTTTTTTGATTGATGAAGTTGGGAAACCGTTTTTTCATTGAAAAAATTCCGTCTCCGATCACGGTTTCCCGTGACCGGAAGACGTATGAGCGGGGGTATGAGGACTTACAGGATGACCGATTCACCCATGTACATACAGAGATACGGGATCTCGGGGTAGTCCTTTTTCATGATCGCGGCGAACACGCCGGGGTC
Source organism: Eubacteriales bacterium (assembly GCA_045617585.1). Taxonomy (GTDB): domain Bacteria; phylum Bacillota; class Clostridia; order Oscillospirales; family CAG-272; genus CAKRZE01. Next base: position 862 of record JAZLIW010000067.1, on the reverse strand, counting down.
GCCGCCGTGCTCCGCGAAGCACCAGTAGTGGCAGGGAACGATCAGGCCCGGCTTCACGAGGTTCGCGTAGTCGGCGCACTGACGCTCGTTCAGGTTGCCGAACGCGCCGTTGATCGGCGCGACCATCAGGTCGATCCTGCGGGCAGCGATATCGCCGATCATCTCGGGGCGGAACGCGGTGTCGCCCGCGACGTAGACCGTCTTGCCCTCGAGAGTCAGGATCAGACCGACGGCGTCCTTTGCCAGCTCGCCGTGGTCGCAGTAGACCGCCTCGATGCGGAGCCCGGGCTCCTCGTAGACGCCGCCGCGCTCCAGCAGCCTGGTCTTTTCGATCTGGAGCTTCTTCGCTTCCTCAACGCCGACGGCGGAGGAATAAAACGCGGTGCGCGCGTCCTCGGTCATCAGCGGGATCGCGTCGTAGTCAAAGTGATCGGGGTGCGCGTGCGTCGTGATCACGGTGTCGAACACCAGCTCGGAGGGCTCCAGCACGCGGGGCATCAGCCGCTTGAAGCCGGCGATCCGCGCCGTCCCGTCCGAAAGGTAGAGGTCCACCGCAGTCAGCCTTCCCTCACTGTCCTTGAGGATGAAGCCCGCCTGCCCCATGAAGAAAAATCCGATCTGCCCGGGTCTGACCCGTTCCGTCAGAATTTTTGTCGCAACAGAAACCATATCCGGTCCCTCCATTCAATGCCGCCGCGTCTTTTCACGGCGATCCTTCCTCTATTATAAGCCTCCCACCCGCAAAAGTCAAGAAGGAAAAGGCTTTTTCAGGGATTTTTCCGCCATATATGCCTGCCTCCGCCTCGCCCCGCGTCCCTTCCCCGCTTCCCCCGCGTCCCTTCCCCGCTTCCCCCGTTTTCCT
>JAZLIW010000066.1:0-4983 GCA_045617585.1 Eubacteriales bacterium | reverse complement strand
CCCCGTGCGCGGACGCCTTGCGTAAGCCCTCCGCGGTCAGGAGCGTCAGCATCTTCGCGTTTTCCCCGTAGGCGGTCTCCCGGATGACGAGGGCGCGGACCGTCTCGCGGATCTGCGGCTTCGCGCTTTTCACTCCAGATCCTTCGGATTGTAACCGAAGGAGTTCAGGTAAGTCAGGCTGTCACGCCAGTTTTCCTTCACCTTGACCCACAGATCGAGATAGACGTGGCAGCCGAAGAGTTTTTCCATGTCCTCTCTCGCGTAGGTCCCGATCTTTTTCAGCATCTCGCCGTTCTTTCCGATCAGGATGCTCTTATGCGATTCCTTTTCGCAGTGGATGACGGCGCGGATCGTCAGCCGTCCCTCCTCCTCGCGGAAGTCCTCGATCACGACGGCGACGCCGTGCGGGATCTCCTCGCTGCAGCTGCGCAGGATCTTTTCACGGATCATCTCGGAGGCGAGCTGGCGCTCGGGCTGATCGGTAAAGTCGTCGGCGTCAAAGCCCCATTCGCCCTCGTGCATGAACTGTCTTGCCTCGCCGATCAGCTCCTTCACGTTCTTTCCGGTCTGCGCGGAGACCGGGACCACGGCGGCAAAATCGAACTCGGCGCTGTAAGCGAGGATCGTGTCGCCGATCTGATTCGCGTTGTAGCGGTCGATCTTGTTGACCGCGAGGATCGCGGGGAGCTCCAGGTTCTTCAGCCGGTTCATGATCTCCCGTTCCGCGGGTCCGACCTTGGCAAGCGGCTCGACCACGAGGATCGCCGCGTCCACCTCCGCCATCGTCGTCGAGATGGTCTTCATCATATAATCGCCCAGACGGTTCTTCGCCTTGTGCAGCCCGGGCGTATCCAGAAAGACGAACTGATCCTCCCCTTCGGTCAGGATCCCGGTCACCCGGTTTCTCGTCGTCTGCGGCTTGGAGGAAACGATCGCGACCTTTTCCCCCGTCATCGCGTTCACAAGGCAGCTCTTGCCCACGTTCGGTCTGCCGACCACCGCGTAAAATGCAGTTCTCATTCTCTTTTTACCTCAATCGTTTTCCGTTCCCCGGGTCAGTCCCATCTGCGTCAGGATCTCCTCCTGCTTCGCGAACATCTCTTTTTCATCCTCGGGCGACAGCTCGTGGTCGTAGCCGAGCAGATGCAGGACCGAGTGGACGCAGAGGAACGCCGTCTCCCGCTCGAAGGAATGACCGTATTCCCGTGCCTGCTCCGCCGCCCGCTCCATCGAGATCACGATATCGCCGAGCGGGATATACCCCTCTCCGTCCGGCTCGTCGTCGAAGGTCGGGAAGGAGAGCACGTCGGTCGGCCTGTCCACCTCACGGAAGCGGAGGTTCAGGTCGTGGATCGTCTCGTCGTCCGTCAGGGTCACCGAGACCTCGGCGATCCCCCCGAATCCCTCGTATTTCAGCGCGGTCCTGACCGCTTTCTTGATCAGCGCGCGCAGTTCGTTCGTCACGGGGCACTTTTCCTGCCCGTTGACAATGGATACCCGATGCATTTTCATTTCAGTTTTCCTTCTTTTCGGTCTTATCGTTCGCGTTCTTTTTCCCGCGGTTCTCGTAGGCGAGGATGATCTTCTGCACCAGCCGGTGCCGGACCACGTCCCGCTCCGTAAAGTGATGGATCGCGACGTCTTCGATCCCGTCGAGGACCGCGACCGCGTCGGCGAGCCCGCTCTTTTTCCCGTCGGGCAGGTCGGTCTGCGTCAGGTCCCCGGTCACCACCGCCTTCGAGCCGAAGCCGAGGCGGGTGAGGAACATCTTCATCTGCTCGGGGGTCGTGTTCTGCGCCTCGTCAAGGATGATGAAGGCGTCGTCCAGCGTCCGTCCGCGCATATAGGCGAGCGGCGCGATCTCGATGATGCCCCGCTCCACGTATCTGGAAAAGGATTCCATGCCGACCATGTCGTACAGCGCGTCGTACAGCGGCCGCAGATACGGGTCCACCTTGTCCTGCAGATCACCGGGCAGAAAGCCGAGCTTTTCTCCCGCCTCCACCGCCGGACGCGTCAGGATGATGCGGCTCACCGTCTTTTCGCGCAGGGCGCGCACCGCCATCGCCACGGCGAGATAGGTCTTGCCGGTCCCGGCGGGACCGACCGCGAGCGTCACCGTATTGCTCCGGATCAGCCCGACGTATTCCCTCTGCCCCACCGTCTTCGCCTTGATCGGCCTGGCGCGGGAGGTCAGCGTGATCAGATCGGCGTCAAAGCCGGAAAGCGCGGCGCCCTGTCCGCTCTTTACCATGTCCACGGCGTAGTGGACGGTCTGCGTCCCGAGCTCCCCGGCGGTGCGCCGGAGATAGGAAAGGACGGCAGCCGCGTCGTTCACGTCCGCCTCGTTCCCCTCGATGACCACCGTATCGCCGAAGCCGCGGTCGGACGCGCGGTTCTTGACCGTCACGCCGAACGCCTCCTCCAGGATCCGTACGTTTTCGTCGTAGCTTCCGAAGAGACGCGCGGTCTCTTCCATGCTGTCCGTCTCGATGAATCTCGTCATGAAATCTCCTTCGTCATGAGATCAGCGTGATCTGCCGCTCCTCCGCAACGTCCGCGATGAGACGCAGGACCGAGGTCAGGACGAGCGCGTCCTCCTCCCGGGTGACGGTATCCGTCCGCCCGAGCAGCTCCGCGTCCCCGGTCTCCCGCAGGATCGCGCGGTTCAGCGCCCGCTCCCCCTCCTCCGCCGTTTCCTCCTCCGTCAGCGTCACCGTCCGGGTGAAATATGTCACCTCGGTCACGGTCCTGACGAAGACCGGCAGGCGCAGGAAGCCGAACAGGACCAGCCGATCGTTCTCTTCTATTATACCATACATCGGGCCGGAATTTCTACTGGTTTTTGAAATTTTTATGGGTTTTCCGAAGAATATTACAGTTTTTTCGACCGTTCTTTCCCCGGTCACGACCGTTTCCTCCCTTGTCAGGGGCACGCGGACGGTCACGGTGCGCTCGCACGCCGCGAGGACCCGCCCCGCCGAGCGCTCCAGATGGGTGACGCCCGCGGGATCCCCCTTCTTCCCCACGGTCCCGGAGACGAGGAGCTGCCCCTTTTCCACCGTGTCCCCGGCACGGACCTGCGCCTGCCCGGAGACGATCTCGACCGAGACGATCACGCCGTGCTCCGCCGCCACGAGATTGGAAGGAGAAAGCGCGCTCCGCTCCGGGATCCCCGCCTCCCCCTTTTCCTTTTTTTCGAGGATCACGACGTGGGCGGTCGTCCCCTCCCGGTTGACCGAGACCCAAGCCGCCCGCGGCTCCACCGCGAGATACGCGTCGGGCAGGGAGAAAAAGTCGATCCCCCCGATCGGCGAACCGATCGAGCAGCCGAGGGCAGCGAGCGTTTCCGTCACCTCGACGTCGCTGATCGCGTCGTTCCCCGTGACGTCGACCTCCCAGAGGAAGCGCTCCGAAAGCGCGCAGAGCAGAAAGAACAGCAAAGCCCCGACCGCGATCCCGGGCCGGCGCCGGTACCGGAAAACGAGCCCGGGCAGTCCCGCCTCCCGCAGGACGGTCAGCGAAGGGAGCGCGCCGCCCGCCGCGCGCGTCAGCTCCCGGTATCCCCGCCGCGGCACAGTGAAAACGGCGCCGTTCTCCGTCAGCTTCAGATCCCGGTAGGGCACCGAGCGGCGCATCATCACGGTCACGGCGGGGATCAGATCCGCCTGAGAGACGCCGACCTCCAGAGAGCCGGAAAGCCAGCGCCAGAGACGGACGAGCAGCCATACCGTCAGCATTTCCCGTTCCCTCCCCGTTTTTCCCTTCCCGCCTTGTAGCCGATCGACCGCACGCCGCCCCGCACCTCCATCACGTCGCCGTTGAAGCTTTTCAGCGTCAGCCCCGTCCCCCGGATCAGCAGAACGCCGAGATTCGTCTCCAGCCCGACCTCGTCCTCCCGGTAAGAGAGCAGAGACCGGCAGGGACGTACCGTCACCGCGACCCCCTCCTCGAAGAGCACGGCGCTCCCGCCGTTCCCGTATTCCTCCGGCAGCCCGAACAGCGCCGCCAGCCGCTTCCCCGCGTTCCCCATGAATCAAACCCGCCCTTTTCTCATAAACTGCACGGAATACTGTATGCGGGGTGATCGCGATTCATACCGGACGTCTCTTCTCCTGCCTCCTGCTCCTTGCCTGCCTCCTGCTGCTCCTCTTCCCCTCCGCGGTGCGCGGGGGCGCACGGACGGCGCTGCTCCTCTGCGGGGAAAAACTGATCCCCGCGCTCTTCCCCTTCCTCGTTCTCACCTCCCTCCTCTGTGAAAGCGGCGACCTGACGGAAAAGCACCCGTCCGCCGCGGCAGCCGTGCTCGGTCTGCTCGCCGGAGCGCCGGTCGGCGCGGAGATGACCGCCGCCCTGTACCGGAAGGGCAGGATCGGGCGGGAACGCGCGGCGACCCTGCTCTTTCTCTCGAACGCCCCCTCCCCCGCCTTCCTCATCGCCGCGGTCGGACAGGGGGAGTTCGGCAGCGCGGCGGTCGGCAGGACGCTTTACGCCGCGCAGCTCCCTTCCCTGCTGCTGATCGGCGGCGTCATGCTCCTGCGCGCGGAGAAGCGCGTCCCGCCCGCCCGGGCGACCGTCGCCCGGGCGAAGAGCACGGCAGCCGGACGCGCAGAAGAGGCACCGGAAAGCGGCATGACCGGAAGCAGAGAAACCACGCCCGGAAGCAGAGAAAACGCACCCGGAGCCGACGGCACGCACCCCTTCCGCTTCCTTCCCGCCCTCAGCCGTGCGATCGGCGCCGGCGCGTCCGCCGCCCTCCGCATCACGGGCGCGGTCGTCTTCTTCGGTTCGCTTTCCGCTCTCGTCCCGGCATCCTCCCCGGCGTTTCCGTTCGTCTCCTCCTTCCTCGAGCTCACCTGCGGCTGCGCCGCCTGCGCGGCGAAGGGCGGGGAGACCGGGGCAGTGCTTGCCGCCGCGGCGCTAGGCTGGCCGGGACTGTCGGTCGCCGCCCAGGTCTGCCCGGCGGGGGGGGGGGGTCCGCCC
>JAZLIW010000065.1:0-12788 GCA_045617585.1 Eubacteriales bacterium | reverse complement strand
CGATCCGACTTAGACCGGCCTCCGGGAGACCGAAGTGATCCTCGATCTGACGGAGCGCGGGACGGTCTCAGCCGCGGAAGCCGAGGACGCTGTCCGCGCCGTGCGCGCGTCGGTCCCGGAGGCGGAGGTCTTTCTGAAGCTGCGCGATACCGTTCCCTCCGCCGCTCTGTGCGCCGCGTGTGAGACGACCGTCTTCCTTTCGGCACTTGACGGTACGCCCGATCCGTCCCTGACCGCCGCGGTACGGGATGCCGGCGCCGCGGCGGGACTTCTCTCGCCCGCTGGACTTCTTGCCTCGTTCGACTGTCTCTGCGCCGCGGGATTCCGTAAGATCGATTCTCAGCCTGCCTCTCCCGAGGAGGCGAAGCGGCTCGCGTCAAAGCTGCGCCGCATGAAGGACGACGCTCCCGCGTTCCTGCCCTTCCGCCTCCGTACCTCGGACGGCAGACCCGTTCCGGTCCGCGCCGCGTCCGTCCTGCCCGACGGTACCGCGGTCCCTGCCGTCCCTCCGGCACCCGGCTCCACGCCGTTCCGGCTGATCACGCCCGACCCTTCCGCCTGGTCGCTTGCCTGCGCGGAATACGGGGTCTCCCTGCTCTGCGCGCGCGGATGATCCGATATGCAAAACGAAACCGACCGAAGAGAAATCTGATCTCTTCGGTCGGTTTTTCGTTTGGATGGGCGGTCACTCTTCGGGATCCTTTGATTTCATCCGATTCCCGGATCCTTTGTTCGACGATGCCGTTTATTTCTTCTCCCCAATTCTCGCTCGTCATTGCTTTGGCAAACGGCTCAAAATCCGAATCGTGGCTGTGCTCGACCGTGTATTTGATCCGGATTTGTTGGAGCAGGGACCATACCAGAGTAAGGATCAGGATCCCAAATGCGATGCAGCCGCAGACCCGGCTTTTGATCCCGATCAATGCCAGGACGAACGCTGCCAGGAGGAGCGGGAATTTCCCGAGGACGTTCATCAAAAAGCCAAGGAAAAACAGCTTGGGGTTATATCTGCCGTTCATTCGTTTTTTCTCCTTTATCTTTCGGATGGATCGTCAGCGGGTTCTCCCGTGAGGAAGGCGGCGAAGATCTCGGCGACCGTCGGCAGGGCGTTCAGGCAGCCGGGAAGAATGTCCGGCGGGGGACAGTTCACCTGCTTCTCCGGCTCGGTGACGGCAAGGAAGGAGAGTGCCGCGCAGGAAGGGGAGACCATCTCGTATCGGGCAGTCCAGCCAAAGTCTTTTCCGCGCTCGTTCAGATAATTTGCGGTACGGGAAAAGAGCAGCGCCGCGCTTTTCGCCGCGCGGACTTCAAAGCGAAAGAGAAAATAATCCTTCCGCGGGAGGGTCACGGTCAGCCGCAGTGTGCGTTCCTCCGTGCGCGCGCAGCAGGTCAGGGCGGCGCCGGCGCAGGTCAGGAAGAAAAACCACAGTTCGTCTCCCCGGTGAGGCGCGGCGGGAAGAAAACGGAGTTCGTCCGCGATCTCGCAGATCGGAAAGACCTGACGGAAAAAGGCGACGCGCCCGAAGAACGAGATCAGATCGTCGCAGGAGGTGCAGCCGCGGTCCTCCCGGAAAAGATTCCGCAGTGCCTTCCCGGCGCGCCGGATGCGCTTGAGCAGATCCGTTTCTCCTTCCGCCGTGAGGATGGCGGTGGCCTCGGCGAGCTCGGTCAGTTCCCGGCAGACGCTTTCGTCCGGCGCGGAAAAGAGCCAGAGGACGTAGATCCCCTCGCTTTCCCGGCGCATAAACAGAACGCAAGGCTCAAATTCGTCGGTCAGAAAGGGGAGGAACGTCTGCCGCAGCCTTCCCGCCCGGAAAGAGGCGTACGCGTCACGGGCGCCGGAGGCAAACGCCGAGGGATAAAAGGGCGGCAGGAATTTTCCCGGCAGAGCGGGCAGAGTCTTCGCGTCTTTTGCCGTCACGGCGGTAAAAACCGTTTCAGGGGAGAAGAACCCGGCGGTGGTCAGAGGATTCGGCTCGTACATGGCGTTACTGATACCGTTCGATGTCGATCTGCTCGACGTGCTCCGGTACGGAGCCGAGGAAGCAGGACGCGACTTCGGTAAAGGACTCGGTGCGGTCACTGACGAAAAAGAGCGTCTTTCCCGTCTCGTTTTCACCCGCGCCGGCAGGAAGACGGTCCCGTACCAGCCGCGCTGCCTCGCGTCCCGTGTTGATCAGCGTGACGCCGGGCAGGACCTTCGCGATGCTGCGGGCAAGGATCGGGTAGTGTGTGCAGCCGAGGATCAGGGTGTCGGCGCCGCTCTCCCGGATCGGGGCGAGATAGCGCTCGCAGGTGAGCAGCGTGATCGGATCGTCCTCGGCGACGAAGCCGTTTTCGACCAGAGGCACGAAGAGAGGGCAGGCGAGGGAGATTACGTTCAGATCCCTGCCGTGCTCCCGCACCGCGCGTTCAAAGGCGCCGCTGCGCACGGTCGCCGGCGTCCCGATGACCGCGACGGTGCCGTTTCTCGTTTCCCTTGCGGCTGCCTCCGCCGCTCCCTCCACGACGCCGAAGATCGGCAGGGAGAACGAGGAACGGAGCAGGGGAAGGGAAGTAGTGCTGACCGTACCGCAGGCAACGACCGCGGCACGGATCGGGAACGAGGTGAGGAACTTCAGGTCCTGCACGGCGTATTTCCGGATCGTCTCGGGAGAACGGGTGCCGTAGGGGACTCTTCCCGTGTCACCGAAGTAGACGATGTCCTCGCCGGGGAACAGGACGCGCGCCTCCTTGAGGGCGGTCAGACCGCCCAGTCCGCTGTCAAAGATCCCGAGCATGGCTTCACCCGACGTTGATCAGATTGCGGTAGATGCTGTGCTCCGGACCGGAATCCGGCAGCTCCACGGCACCGAAGCCCTCAGTGTAAAAGGCGCGCGCTCCGGTGGACGCCCAGCCGATGATCGCGTAGGCGTAGCCCATCTCCCGCATGGAATTCAGGCAGAGCCGTGTCAGCGTGTCTCCGACGCGCATCCGGCGGAATGCCGGCGCAACGCCGATCGGACCGAAAAAGTCGCGTCCGGTCGCCTCAAAGCAGGCAAAGCCGATGACCTGCTTCTCTTTGACCGCGATGTAACAGGTCGGATACGGCTGGGAGAAGGAGTGCTCGCACTCGTTCTTCCAGCCGTCCGAAAAGGTCTCTTTTACGAACGCGAGGATGCGCTCCTTGTCGACGGGATGGGCACGCTTGAAGGTGATGCCTTCCTCCGCCAGCCGTATTTCCGCCTCGGACGTGGAAAAGTCTCTGTCGTACAGACGGCAGATCAGATCCGCCATGGGGATCCCTCCTTTATATGATAGGAATATTTCATTACGAGATTTCGTCGAGCGTTCCGCGGAACGCGGGAAGAAACCGCTCTCTGAAAAAGGCAAGCTCGGGGCAGCGCCCGGAGATCGCGTCCAGCGACTTCCGCAGCGTTTCCTCCGCGGAACGGAACTCGGAATTGCCCGCCTTTGCCTCTTCGATGCACTTGATGTAAGCGTCGAGCTTATCGGCAGCCTTGACGAGGACGTACAGATCCCGGTCGGCTTCTTCCTCCGGCGCGAGAAGTGCCCGGTAGTCTTCCCGAAGTTCCTCGGGCAGCTTGGAAAGCAGGCGCGCGACGGCGTCCCGCTCGATGGCGGCGTAGCCGTCCCGCAGGGCGGGAGAGTAGTACTTGACGGGGGTCGGCAGATCCCCGGTGATGACCTCGGGCGCGTCGTGATAGAGCGCGAGGCTCGCGGCGCGGTCCGCGTCGTAGGACTTGCCGAAATAGCGGTTCCCGATCAGCGCGAGCGCCTGCGCGAGAATCGCGGTCTGCATACTGTGCCGGGAAAGGGTCTCCTCCTCGGAGCCGCGCATCAGGCTCCATCTGCGGATGTGACGCTGACGGAAGAGGAGGGCGTAAAAGGTGTCGTCCATAGAAATCCTTCCCGTACCGCCCTCGTTTCCGACTCCGAAAAACGGCGCGCGGTACGCCTTCATTCCGGTAAATTACCGTTATCTTTATTATAGCATCCGGCGGCACGCGTGTCAATGAAAAAACGGGAAAATGCGTGCCGAAACGGCGAAAACAGTCCGAAAATGTTGATATCGGCTGAAACTCTCAAAAATCGAAAAAGTTTGTTGGTTTTTCACAATGGTAAAAAATTCGATCAAAAAACTGTATATCATGCACAAAAAGTGAAGGTTGTGAACGATTTCACAATGCCTTACGTGCCTTCGACGCGGGTCAACAAAAATGACATAAATGAAAAAACATAGGGAAAATTACGAAAAAACCGGCAAAAACCGACCAAAAAGGTCAATTTCGCTGAACACAAAAGCGGCGGGAAAAAGGCCGCGGAAGGCTCCCCGGGAGGCGTCCCGCGGGGAAACGGAAACAGGTCCCTATATAGGTAGAAAAAAATCGAGGAAAGAGGCATCCCGGAAGGGAAAAGGAGGACGCGCGTCCCTTGACATTTCCGGTATCTTATGGTATCATTGTAGAACAAATTCTGTGCCGCATCGCCGCCCGGATGGGAAAACCGGACGGAGAAAGGCACGGTTTCCGCCGGGAAAACCGCAGAACGGGGATCCCGACCGGAAAAAAGAGATCTGATGCGCGACGGCTCATTCGGCACGTTTCGGTGCGTATGACCCCCCTTCCGCGGAGCGTGGGAAACTCCGCCCGGAGAGAGACCGGAGGAGGGCAGGGCATTTCCCGTTACCGACGGCAGAGAAACCGCCGCCGCCGCATTTGTCTGTCCGACCGGGCAGGTTCAGAGGAACGAAACCGGTCAAAGCACCCCATATATTCTTACAGGAGGAAGATTTTCATGAAAAAACCGCTTTTGGCAAGACTGCTTTCGGTTTTTCTTGCCGCTCTGATGCTGTTCGGAACGATGACGATCGTCATTCCGGCCGCAGCGGACGACACGGAAACGCCGGAAGCGGAAGACAGCGGCAAAACACCGTACCGCGGCTACTACGACGGCTTCACCAAGCTGGAAGACGTTGAAAAGTACCTCGGTATCGACCCCTACCTTGACTATCAGGACAAATACGCCGACGTGCCCCGCGCGAAGGAACAGATCGTCCTGAACGCATGGGAATACGACGCCGATCAGACGACGGCGGAGGTCGAGGTCAGGAACGCCGGAGAGTTCGGCTGCGACTCCAAGTTCCTCTATATGCCCGACGAAGGCAAGACGAGCTGGACGTTCACGGTCCCGGAAGACGGAATGTACTGCATTTCCATCAACTACTACTCTCCCGAAGGCACCTTCACTACCATTGAGCGTATGCTGTACGTAGACGGCAAGCTCCCCTTCTCCGAGGCGAGCTACTTCTACTTCCCCCGTTCCTGGGAGTACGAATACGACTCTTACGATGAGAACGGCAATCCCCTCTTCTCGACCGACGTCAACGGCAACGATATCCGTCCGCGCCGTAACGAAAAGCCGAAATGGGTCGATTACTATCTCCGTGACTGGCTGGGTTACACGATGGAGCCCTTTGAATTCTATTTCAAAGCCGGCACGCACACCATTACCTTTGAGGCAGCGCGTGAGCCCATCGCCATTTCCACCATCCGCCTCTATCCCTACGCGGCGGACATCACCTACGAGGAATTCCTTGCGAACTGCAAGGCACAGGGCATCACCGAAGCGACCGGGGTCGACCCGATCGTGATCGAAGCGGAAAATCCCGAGACCGTTTCCAACGCCTGCCTGTTCCCCGCAAACGACCGTACCTCCTCGCTGACCACCCCGCAGGACCCCTCGGTCATCCGCTACAACATGCTGGATACCTCCGTGGTCAACCACTGGATGAACTACAAGGTCACCGTGCCGAAGGCGGGCCTCTACTACATCGCCTGCCGTCAGCGTCAGAACTCCCTGATCGGTATGTTCTCCTCCCGCCGTCTGTACGTCAACGGTGAGGTCCAGTTCGACGAGGCGAGCCACATCCGCTTCCCGTACGATCCTGAATGGCAGACGCGCCTTCTTTCCGACGGCTCCGATATCAACGGAGACGGCAAATACAATCAGAAAGAAGACGGCTTCCTCTTCTACCTGAAGGAAGGCGAAAACGACCTGCGCATCGAGGTCGTCCTCGGCGATATGACCGAGTACGTCTACCAGATCGAGCAGATGGTCACCCGCCTGAACGCGGCGTACCAGAAGATCCTTCTGATCACCGGCCCGACTCCCGACGCGTACCGCGAATACAACTTCAACCGCATCGCTCCCGACGCCATCAAGACCATCGGCGCTGCCGCCGACGAGCTCTTCGCGATGGCGGAGGAACTGCAGGAAGTCACCGGCGAGCTCGGCGACCAGGTCGCTACGCTGAACACCGTCGGACTTCTGTTCGAGCTGATGGCGGAGGACGAGTACGAGATCGCGCCGAACCTCATCACCTTCAAGAACTACATCATCGTCCTTTCCAACTGGCTGTACTCCTCTCTGTCTCAGCCGCTGAAGGTCGATAAGTACGTGATCCTCGGAACCGACGATCTGAAGCACATCCCGCAGGGCAAGGCCAACTTCTTCCAGGCTGCGTTCTTTGAGATCAAGGCGTTTATCCAGTCCTTCTTCATGGATTACACGACGATCGGCTTCAAGTCCGACGCCGCCGTCGATCCGAGCACCTCCGTCGAGCTGTGGATCGTCTCCGCCGCGGGCCGTGAGGACGCGCTCATTCAGAGACACCTGATCGACAACTACTTCACGCCCGAAACCGGTATCGGCGTTACCATCAAGGTCATCACCGCGGGTCTGACCGAGGCGATCCTTGCGGGTATCGGACCCGACCTTGCCGGCATGGGCTCGAACGACACCATCACCTGGGGTATGCGTAACGCGATCTCCAAGCTGAGTTACTCCTGGACGCAGGAGGATTACGACAACGGTGTCATCACCGATGCCTCTCAGATCGGACAGAGAAAGTTCGCCGGCTTCGACGAGGTCATGACCTGGTTCGATCCCGCCGCGACCCAGCCCCTGACGATGGACGGCATCACCTACGGTATCCCGCAGGCCATGTCCTTCCCCATGATGTTCTACCGCACCGACGTCCTTGCCGAGTATAAGCTCGACGCTCCTCAGACCTGGACGGAACTGGAAGAGGTCATTCTCCCGGCACTGATGAAGGGTCATCTGGAGGTCGGATTCCCGACTGCACTCGGCGGACTGAATATCTTCCTCTATCAGATGGATACGACCCTTTACTCGATGGAAGAGGGTCACGAAGGTTGGAAGATCAACCTCGACAGCAACACGGCGCTTGCCGCCTTTGAAAAGCTGACCAACATGTTCACGAAGTATAAGAGCCCGGTGTCTTACGACATCACCCGTTTCCGTACCGGTGAGATCCCGATCATCATTGCGGACGCGATCGGCACTTACAACACGCTGATGGGCTTCTACGAACTCCGTGGTCTGTGGGAGATGGCTCCTCTGCCCGGTATCGAGACCGTGGACGAAAACGGCAAGATCACTTCTGTCAACCGCACCTCCATTGTCACCGTTACTTCCTACGTTATCCCGAGAGGCGCGAACAACGAACAGTCCAGCTGGGAGTACATCAAGTGGATGGTTTCCGAGGATATGCAGCTCAGACTCGCAAAGGAACAGCTGAACGTCGCGGCGAACCCGACCACCAAGTACAACACCCCGAACATCAACGCGCTGAAGAGACTGGCGTGGACCGATAAGGAGCTCGAGGCGATCAGCACGCAGCTGAACGAGCTTGCTTCCGTTCCCGAGTATCCCGGCAACTACATCGTCGGCGTCTACGTCGCAAACGCGTTCAACACGGTGTACAACACCAACAGCAAGCCCCACAACGCGATGCTCGACCGTATCCTTGAGATCAACAAGGAGATCTCGAGAAAGCGTAAGGAGTTCAAACTGGACTACTACGAAATCTCCTACAACGCCGCCGGTGAGGACAACGACGAGAAATAACGCCAATATATAATAATAAGGAGAGAAATGCAAATGACTAACAACGCATCGGTTGAAGAAGTCAAGCAGGAAGCTCCGGTCGAACAGCAGCACAAATCGCGCAAGGACATGACAAAGGGAGAGTACATCCGTATCCAGATGAAGCGCACCTGGGTCGGGTACGTCATGGTGGCGCCCTTCCTCCTCATGTTCCTCGCGTTCACTGTCGCACCGGTCGTGCTTTCCATCCTTCTGAGCTTTACTTCCTTTGATATGCTGCAGTGGCCGCAGTTCATCTTCATGGACAACTACATCCGTATGTTCCTTGACGACGACCTGTTCATGACGGCACTTCAGAATACCCTGATGTTCGCGATCACGACGGGACCCGCATCCTACATCCTGTCCTTCGTTCTCGCATGGTTCATCAACGAGCTTTCCCCGAAGGTCCGTGCACTCGTTACCTTCATCTTCTACGCGCCTTCCATTTCCGGTTCCGCATATCTGGTCTGGAAGCTCCTCTTCCAGGGCGATATCTACGGTTACGTCAACGGTTGGCTCTTCAAAATGGGTCTGATCACCGACCCGATCATCTTCTTCCAGAACACGACCTACATCGTTCCGATCTGTATCGTCGTCGCGCTCTGGACCTCCCTCGGTACCGGCTTCCTTGCAAACATCGCGGGTCTGCAGGGTGTCCGCCGCGACCTGTACGAAGCGGGCGCGATTGACGGCATCAAGAACCGCTGGCAGGAACTCTGGTATATCACCCTGCCTGAAATGAAGCAGATCCTGCTCTTCGGCGCGGTGCTTGCCATCACCGGTTCCTTCGGATTCGGCGGTATCGTCAACGACCTCTGCGGCAACCCCTCCACCGACTACGTCGCATGGACGCTGACCCACCACCTCTCCGAGTACATGGGTACCCGTTTTGAGTACGGCTACGCTTCCGCGATCGCCGTCATCCTGTTCTTCCTGATGATCGGCGCCAACTCGCTGGTACAGAAGCTCCTGTCGAAAGTAGGTTCGTGATATGAAAAAACTGAGAACAAGAAAACACGCGGTCGTCCTCAACCGTTCGGTCGGCGGCGACGCGGTCATCACGGTCATGCTTGCGATCCTCGGTGTTGCGATGTTCCTGCCGGTCTGGTACCTGATCGTCACGGCGTTCAAGCCCCTCGGCGAACGTTCCATCACCCCGCCTAACTTCTACGTGATCAAGCCCACGCTGCAGAACTTCATCGACCTGTTCACCAACATGAACTCCACCTGGGTCCCGATGTCGAGATACATCTTCAATACGATCATCATCTCGGTCGCCGCTACCTTCGGGTGCCTGGTCCTCGGTTCTCTGACGGCGTACGCACTGTCCAAGATCAAGTTCCCGGGTCACGCCTTCATCTTCGCCGTCATCCGCTACTCCCTGATGATCTCCTCCACGGTCACCGGTATCACCAACTTCTTCATCTTCGTCTTCCTCGGATGGCTGAACACCTACACGATCTCGATCGTGCCGGTCTGGGCTTCCACACTGGGTCTGTACCTGATGAAGCAGTTCATAGACTCGAACGTTTCGGATGAAATGATCGAGGCGGCGCGTATCGACGGTGCTTCCGAGCTGAGGATCTACTGGTCCATCGTTATGCCGCTGGTCAAGCCCGCATGGCTGACCCTGATCGTCACCACCTTCCAGGGCGTCTGGAACTCCGGTGCGTCCGGCTACGTCTGGTCCGAACAGCTGAAAACCTTCAACACCGCGATCGCAGCGGTTTCCGGCGTCAGCTCCGGTGCTGGCTCGGCGGCGATCCTGCTCATGATGAGCGTGCCGATCATCGTCTTCCTGATCAACCAGAGTAAGATCGTCGAGACCATGGGATCTTCCGGTATGAAAGACTAAGGAGGAACAAAAGCATGAAAAAAGTACTCAAGATCACTGTCGTGCTGGCGCTCGTCCTGATGACCCTTCTTACCGCCCTCCCGACGCTCGCGCTTCCTTACAGCACCTACACCTACTCCATCGACGGCAATATGCTCACCTCGCCTACCGCGTATTTCCCGAATATGCAGATCGACTCCGATTACATGGGTCTGGACGTTCCGCTGAACAACCCGAAAGACCTTGTGGTCGGTCCCGACGACCGCTTCTACATCGCGGACGCGGGCAATAACCGCGTCGTCGTCCTCGACTCCTTCTTCAAGGCGGACCTTTACGTTTCTTCCTTCTATAACGAGCAGGGACTTGCCGATGCGCTGAACGGCCCGCAGGGCGTCTTCGTCACCGGTGAATACGACGACGAGGGCGAATTCTACGGCACGATCTACGTTGCCGACACCGGCAACAACCGTATCGTCCTGTTCGATACGAACGGCGAGTTCCTCCGCATCCTGCAGGAACCGCAGTCCGAGGTCTTCGAGAAGGACGCGATCTACAAGCCCGCGGCGATCGCGGTCGATAAGGCGGGCGGCGTCTACGTCGTTTCCGCCACCACGTATCAGGGTATCATCGCCCTGAACGCCGACGGTGAATTCCAGGGCTTCATCGGAGCCCAGAAGGTCTCCGCCAGCGCGATCGACATCTTCTTCCGTATGTTCCAGACCAAGGAGCAGAGAAAGCGTACCACGACGCTCGTCTCCACCGAGTTCAACAACATCACGATCGACGAGGAAGGCTTCCTTTACGTGACCACCTCCTCGATCGCCGACGGCGACCAGCAGGCAGCGATCCGTTCCAAGAACGGCGCGTACTCCCCGGTCAAGAAGCTGAACACCTCCGGTGACGACATCATGCGCCGCAACGGCTTCTTCGGCCCCGGCGGTGAAGTCTCGGTCAACTACTCCACGGTCAACTCGAGCGTCACGGGCGCATCCACCATCGTTGACGCGGCGGTCGGTCCCGAGGGCACCTGGTCCATCATCGACCAGAAGCGCTCCAAGACCTTCACCTACGATTCCGACGGTAACCTCCTCTTCGCCTTCGGCGATAAGGGCACCCAGCTCGGCAACGTCCAGAACCTCGGCGCGATCGTTTATCACGGTACCGACCTGATCCTTCTGGATACCAACGTCAACAACCTCACGATCTACACCCGTACCGAGTACGGCGACATTCTGATCAACGCTCTCCACAACGAGAACGAGCAGAAGTACGACGAAGCGGTCGACGACTGGATGAACATCCTGCAGCGTAACTCCAACTTCGACTCGGCTTACATCGGTATCGGTAAGGCTTACTACCGCGAGTATAAGTGGACAGACGCTATGGAGTACTTCAAGTACGCCTACGACACCGCGAACTACTCGAACGCGTACAAGATGTACCGCAAGGACATCGTCACCAAGTATATCATCCTGGTCCCGATCGCCATCGTGGTCATCTGCTTCCTGATCGTCAAGTTCTTCGGCTACGCCGCCAAGGTCAACGCACGCGTTGCTCTTTCCGGCAAGAAGCGCACCTTCGGTGAGGAACTGCTGTACGCCTTCCATCTGATCTTCCATCCCTTTGACGGCTTCTGGGATCTGAAGCATGAAAAGAGAGGCTCGGTCCGCGGCGGTATCTTCTACCTCGCACTCGCGGTCCTGACCTTCACTTATCAGGCGATCGGCAGAGGCTACATCTTCAACCCGAGAGCAAGCTACTCCTCGATCTTCCAGCAGACGATCTCCCTGGTCGTTCCCGTCTTCCTCTGGATCACGGCAAACTGGTGTCTGACGACCCTGTTCGACGGCGAAGGCTCCTTCAAGGATATCTTTGTCGCAACAGGCTACGCACTGGTTCCGATCCCCATGTTCATGATCCCCGTCACCATCTGCACGCACTTCCTCATTCAGGGTGAAATCTCCATCGTGAACCTGCTCCTGACGATCTCCTTCATCTGGACCGGTTTCCTGGTGTTCTTCGGCTCCATGGTGACTCACGACTATTCCTTCGGCAAAAACCTCATCATCTGCATCAGTACTATCGTCGGTATGGCGTTCATCATGTTCGTTCCAGTCCTGTTGTCCGGTCTTGCAAACAATATCGTGAGCTTCGTAACGAGCATCGTCATTGAAATTTCGTACCGCGTATAACGGAAAGGAGTGTAAAGAATGAGAAAATTTAGATTGCTTTCCGGATTCCTCGCAGCGCTCATGCTGCTCAGCGTTCTCACTGTCCTTCCGATCACAGTTTCCCCTGCTGAAGAAGAAGAAGAGGGCACCATCGATTACATGACCCAGGTCTACAAGACGCCGGAAGAAAAACTGGCGACCATGAAAAACTATTTCACCACCGAGGACGGCAGATATTCCATCTACGCCGAGACCTACACCGGTGAGATCGCGTATCATGACAACGTGACCGGTCAGACGACATTCTCCAACCCCTACAACATCAACGATGTTTCCAACTCTTCCTCCAAGGATATCAAGGCAAAGCTGATGTCCCAGGTTATCGTCAAGTATCTTGACAACGATAAGGAATGCTACTACTACAGCTTCACCGAAGCTGCAGAACGTGAGCAGATCAAGATCAAGAACATCAAGAACGGTATCCGTGTGGAATATTCCATCGGACGTGAAGAGACCCGTAAGCTCGTTCCGAAGATGATCTCCAAGGAACGTTTCGAGACCCAGATCCTTGCAAACATGCAGGACAACGAGTTCGCACTCAAGAAAATGAATGCGTTCTACTCCCTCAAGGACCCGCAGGACCCGTCCCTCACCGAACGTGGTATCAAGGAAATGCAGGCAACCTTCAAGATCACCCAGAAGATGGCAGTTTATGTGTTCGACCCGTATGCGACCGACCGTGAGCTGAACCTTATCGAAAGCTACATTATGGAGTATTGTCCCTTATATACCTATGATGAACTCGATAAGGACCATGAAATGACCGAATA
>JAZLIW010000064.1:0-26066 GCA_045617585.1 Eubacteriales bacterium | reverse complement strand
GGAAGCCGCCGGCGCGGCGGAAGCCGCCGGCGCGGCGGAAGCCGCCGGCGCGGCGGAAGCCGCGTGATCCGGGGGCTCCGGCATCATGCGATCGGAGGAAGCACCGTTCATTTCCGCTTCCGGCACGTCCGTACGGACGCTTTCACAGGACCCCGATTCGTCGGGGTCGGGAACGGAGGACTGCCGTTCTGCGGACGCGAAGGGATCGGCATCCGGTCCGTAGGCTTCCTCCGTGACCGGCAGTTTTTTCTTTTTCAGCAGATCTTCGATCTTTTCGGAGATCAGAGCGATCAGGACCGCAAAGACGGGGACGCCGATAAACATTCCGGTGATGCCGAACAGTCCGCCCATGACCGTTATGGCAACGATGACACCGAGAGAGGAAAGACCGGTCGAACTGCCGAGGATATGCGGGCAGATATAGTTCCCGTCGACCTGCTGGATCACGAGGATCAGGGCGACGAAGATCAGTGCCTTCAGCGGGTCGGCTACGAAAATGATCAGGAACGAGGGGATCGAGCCGAGGAACGGACCGAAGAAGGGGATCACGTTCGTGACCGCGCAGATCACGCTGACCAGAGGATAATACGGGATGCGAAGGATCCAGCAGGAGACGAAGACGAGCACGCCGACGACCAGCGCGTCGATCAGCTGACCGACGATAAAGCCGCCGAAACGGTCGTCCGCCTCTTTCAGGACGTGGGACAGCCAGTTCTTGATCTTCACGGGCAGGACCGACCGGAGAAACAGCCGGACCGTTTCCGTCAGGTGCTCCTTGCCAAGCAGCATATAGACGGAGATGAAGATCCCGAGGATCACCTTCAGCGTTCCGCCGAGGAAGCTGCCGAAGAACGAGAGCAGCGTTCCGCCGCCCGAGATCATCAGGTCGGAGGAATTCTGTACGAATTCGTTGATATATTCCTGGATCCTGTTCAGGTCGACTTTGGCGAGCAGCTTCCTGTATTCCTCATAGAGGAAGCCGGAGTCGCCGACGACGGAACGGATCCATCCGTTGACCATTGAGACGTAGCTTCCCGCTTTCGTCGTCAGGTCGTTGAAGCATGCGATGACCTGCGGAACGACGCAGATCAGGAATACTCCGATCAGGATCAGCGCGCAGAGATACGCTGCCGCAACGGACAGGCATCGCCTGAGCCAGGGATGCGGCTTTTTCTTCTCTACGAACGCGAAGATCTTTCTTTCAAAGAACGATTGGAGCGGGTTGAGAAGATATGCGATGATAAAACCGAGGATCACGGGCAGAAAGACGGAGGACAGGGTAGAAAACGCCTCTCCGACCTTCCCGAGGTTGATGAGGAGCCACGTGATCAGGATAAGGAGGCAGGAAACGCAGGCAAAGGAAAGCGCGATCCCCGTATATTTTTTATTCCACTTGATTTTCAGTCTGTATCCCTCCGTTTCCCGTGTATTCTTATTTATTATAGCACCGTCCCCGCCCCTTGTCAATTAACGATTCATGAAGATTCCCGGTTTTTGAGATGATCTTTTTTTGACGCCGAAAAAAATTGACGGAATTTGTCCGTTGCTCTTGACCGCGGAAATAAACCGTTGTATAATAAAAAGGGCAGTAATCAAATGACCGAACTGAAATTCGGCGGAAAGGACCTTATATGGAAATCGGAAATAAAGTTAAAAAGATCCTGATCTGGGTCGTCGTCGCGGTGATCGCCGTTATCCCGACCGTGATCGCGGTCACGAGTTACCGGTCGGTGGAAAAAGCGCCGGTGTCGGACCGTTCCGTGTCGCAGCTGAAGCTGGTCCTTCCCGACGGGAACGAAAAGGTTTACGACCGGAAAACGCTTTGCGAGGAACCGTCGATCGGTGAGGACGCCGTTGCGTACTTCCTGAAGGTCAACGCAAATGCCGAGGAAGTGAAAGAACTCCCCGATCTTGATCCGGAGAAAACGGCAGTCTACCGCGCTTATTATACCGGATACCGGAAGGAATATCCCTACGTTTACTATTTCACCTCGGATTCCGCTTACGCTTTCTATCAGGATTACGAGGGCAAGGTGTTCCGCATCGCGGAAAAAGACGCCCTTGCTTTCCTTCAGTCCTCCTTTGCCGAGTGTCTGTACGCTTCCTCCGTTCCGCCCGTAATGCGGATCGGCGATCAGACGGTCGTTCCGGCAGAGATGAGGTGGTTCTATAAGAGCTATAACGACGTGTACCGCGAGACCGAGATCGACGTCACCGACGTGGTCTCCTCCTTCGTGATGCGCGGCACGCCGGGACTGAAGTTCGATATCGCTCCCGATTATCTGAACGTCGTGATCAAAAAAGGCGGCGTCACCGTTTACGACGGTCAGCTCGATAAGCTGGACCTTTCCTCCTTTACGGAGAATGCGGACTACACGGTCGATATCAAGGCCAAGTGGTACGAGGACGCGACCCGTTCCGGATACGGGGAAGCGACCTACCGCATCTCCGAGACCATCCTCGCTCCCGCCGAATTTGAGGTGAAGGACAGGGATATCCGTCCCGGTGAGTTCGTCGTCCTTTCCGCAAAGAACATCGTCGATCCCGCCGATATCGTCTTTACCTGCGAGCCGGCGATCACCGCCTCTCCCGTCTTCCTGAAGGACGGTGACTGGTACCGCGCGCTGCTTCCCTTCGGTCTCGAAGAGGGCGGGAAAACCTACCGTATCACGATGACGTTTGAGGACGTGACCGCGTCCTGCGATATCGTACTGGAGGACAAGACCTTCGGCAGCACCGCCTTCGACATGGGATCCGCGACCGCCGCGCTCCGTTCCGCCGCCAATGAAAAAGCGTACCTTGACGCGCTTCACGGCGTACTCACCTCGACCGGCGAACCGCGTCACTTTGAACACGACAGCTTCTCGCTCCCCGCGGACGGCAATATCCGTGCCGGATTCGGCAGATACTGCACCGTCAACGCGACCGGCGTGAAATACCGCAACCCGTGGGTCAGCTATATCAATCTCGGTACCGGTGCTTCGGTCGGAGCCGCGATGGACGGTAAGGTCGTCTTCGTAGGAACGACGGAAATGTCCGGCAATACGGTCGTTATCGATCACGGTCTCGGTCTGCGCAGCGTCTACTGCTGCATGGGCGTTCCCGCCGTTGCGGTCGGCGCGGAAGTGAAGAAGGGCGACGCGCTCGGTCCGACCGGGACCAGCGGTTTCAGCGATATGCTCGGCTATTCCTTCGGTCTGTACGTCTTTGAGACGCCGGTCAGCCCTTATCTTGCGCAGGATGGCATCATTTTCTGATTAACGGCAAAATACGGCAGCAGGGATCTTTTCCGTTCTCTGCTGCCGTTCTTCTTTTGTTTCGTTATGCGGTTATGCGGGAAGCTTTTTCCCGAGGTCTTTCAGTGTATCAAGGATCACTTCCGCGATGACCCTATGCCCGTTCGCGTCGGGGTGGGGGTCGAGGTCCTTCGTCAGGGAACCGTTATCCGCGAGTATCACGTTGACGAGATTGCCGGAATGCGCTTCAAACGCGCCATGGACCTCCGCGACGGTGTAACCGTATTCCGCGGCACCCGCACGGATCTTTTCGTTCAGACCCTCCACGTAACCGTTGATCTTCGCACCGAAGTCGATCTTCATTTCAAAGCCGTTGACGCCGAGATAGACGAGCGCGCCGCGGTAGGGATTGTAGATGGTCTGGAATACGACGTCGGCGTCCGACGCGGTCTCACGGATCAGACGAAGGATCTCCGGGATATCGCTCCCGAGTCTGTCGATGCCGGACTGCATATTGGCGGCGAACTCATCGGAGTTCATGATCTCCAGCGCAGCCGCGGGGGAGCCGCTCTGGAACTGCCCGAGCAGTGTATAGGAGTAACGGAGGATATTGTTCGCGCCGATCGAGATGATCACGAGGTCAGCGCCCTTCAACTCCCGCACCCCGTTGCGCAGGAGGTTGTAGAGGTCTTCGCTCGTCGCACCGTCTACCGCGTAATTGAAGGAGGTGAATTCGCAGGGAAGGGTCTTCATTTTTTCTTCGATCAGAGCGGAATAACGGGTATTGGTCATATCGCGCAGCCCGTAGCCGTGCGCAATCGAATCGCCGAAAACGACCATTTTATGGTAGTAGGACGGATCGGAAGGATCCGCAAGGGTCTCCGCCTCCGTGCCGGGCAAGGTCTCTATTTCCGCTTCGGTTTCCGTCGCGGGCTCCGTTTCGCCCGGGAGCGTTTCGGGCGGGAGGGTCTCCGGCTTCGTTTCCGTCCCGTTCTCCGGCTCTTGACCGCAGGAGACGGCTGGCAGGATGGCAAGAAGGAGCAGGAGAGAAAGACACAGGATCTTTTTTATCATATCGTCCACTGCTTTCATGCTCCGGTAAAAATGCGGAGCGCGTCTTGTACGTGGAGATCCCACCATTTCCAGGAATGGTTCCCCTCTGATTCCTCGTACGTGAACGCGTAACCGAGGGAGGCAAGGTGATCGCGGAAGCGGCGGTTGTCACCGATCAGGTGGTCCTCCGTGCCGCACCAGAGATACGCCTTCGGGAAGGAGTACCCGGTTTTCGCAAAGTCGGCGGCAAGGCGGAAGAGATTATGCTTCGTGTCGATCAGCTCGCTGTGATCGCGGAGACCGTAACCGAAGATCCCTTTCCACTCCTCGGAAAGAGGCCCGTTCCGGTGGGCGATATCGAGTGCGCCGGAAAGGGAAGCGAAAGCACCGAAGGCTGCGGGATAGGTCAGCGCGGCTTTGACCGCACCGTATCCGCCCATCGACAGACCGGCAACGAAGTTGTCTTCCCGTTTGTCCGACATCCCGCGGAAGAAGCCGCGGCAGACGGAAGGAAGTTCTTCCGCGACGAAGGTGAGATATTTCGGACCGTAGGCGGTATCGGTGTACCAGCTTCTGCCGACGGTGGGCATCACGACGGCGATCCCGCGGTCGGCGGCGTACCGCTCGATCGAGGTCCTGCGCTCCCAGATACTGTGGTCGTCGGAAAGTCCGTGCAGCAGGTAAAGGGTCTTATACGCGCCGTCGGCACCGTTCGCGGTCATACCGATCAGCGTTTTCGCGGATTCGGGAAGGACGACGTTGACCGTAACGCCCATGCCGACCGCGTCGGAGTGGTAATTCATCTGAAAAAATGCCATGTGCTTTTTCCCGCCTTTCTTTTTGCGCTGTTTTTCTCATTATAACATCCGCGGCAACGGCTGTCAAGAAGGAGTCGGAAAGGGAACGAAAAGAAAACCGGACGGTCGATTGACCGTCCGGATGTTGGCGGAGAGAAAGAGATTCGAACTCTTGAACGGGTATTAGCCGTTACACGATTTCCAGTCGTGCGCCTTAGACCAGCTCAGCCATCTCTCCACGGCTTACTGCCCTACAACGGTTGATATTATATCACAAGTTCCCGCGGATGTCAACCCTTTTTTTCAAAAAAGAAAAAAGATTTTGAGGCGCGTTCGCTGATATGAATCGGCAGTACGACGGTGTGAGACTTGACAAAACGGCGGCATTATGTAATAATAGATACCGATAGAATACGATCCGCAGAGAAAGGAACGGTATCTGAAGGTGGAAGAAAAGAAGGGCATCCTGATCCGCGTTTCACTGAAACATTTGGGAAACGTCACGAAAAGAGTGAAAGCGTATCCGTTTCCGCTGGAAGAAACGCCGAGGACGCTGCGGGAACTGATCGCTCTGTCGGCCCGTTCCTGCCTGCGTGCCTTTCTTGCGCGGGCAGAGGAAGCAAAGGATCCGCGCCCGCTGACCGAAGAACAGTACGTAGGGATGCGCGAGATCGGCAAATTCGCTTTCGGCTTTACGGATCCGGGGAACGTGCCCGGTGAACCGGAGGCGATCGGAACGGCGATGCAGGCGTACGAGGACGGTCTGGTGCGCGTGTTCCTGAACGGGGAAGAGCTGACCGGACCCGACGATGTGCTGACCGTCGTCGAGGGGGACGAATTCACGTTCGTCAGGCTGACGATGCTTTCCGGCAGGATGTGGTGAAGGAGGAGAACGAATGGGAGACAGGATCGAAGACGCGGCGCGCAAAAAGACGCTCGCGGCACGTTATGCGGAAAGAGTGGACGAACGCCGCCAAAAACTGAAAAGCAAGCTGACGCCGGCGCAGTATGCGCTTGTCAAACAAGACTGGCTGGGCGAAGACATCCCGATCCGTAACGATTTACTGAAAGCAATGAAGGATCCGGACACCGTACCCTCGGAGTATCTGACCAGGAAAATGGGTTGGCTGTTTGAGGACGCGATCCCCGGGAGTGAAAAGGAAGTCGTTCTCTATTTTGCGGACCGTCTGCGGGAATATCCCTATTCGGATTCCTACGTGCGCAGGTCCTTCCGCGCAAAGTCGGGCGGCGCCTACGTGCTGAAGCTGGTCAACCTGATCCGCAGCTATGCAACGATCGAAACGGATCCGACGGAAGCGCCGCTTTACAAGATCCTGAACCGGGAGCTTCCCGAAGAGATCTCCGCCTATCTTGACGTCTATTCGTGGAACGGCTGCGGCTATACGGCGTGGCAGGTGGCGTACGCGCTCGACCGGCACGATACGGAGGTCGAGGACGCGGTGACAAGGATCCTGACCGAGGAAAACGGATCGGGAAGGATGACGGCTGCGCTCATCGGCGGGATCGTCATCAGCCACAGAAGTGAATTCCACGAACTGCTCGGAAAACTGCTCCTCGCGGCAAAGCTGCAGGAAGGACTGCGCCAGTCGATCTGTGAGAACGCCGACCGGGGGACGAAGGAGGCTTTCCTGACGCTCCTGAAGGTGATCGACGAGAACCGCCTGATCCGCTATTCCTCGGTCAAACGGGCGGTCGGAACGTGGCTCGGGCTCATTGCCGAGGATACGCACGATCTCGAACGCGTCAGCGATAAGAGCGTCCGTCTGATCATCGACTGTCTTGAAAACATGCCGCTCCGCGAGGAATATCTCGCTTCCGGGGACGCGATGAAGATCTATATCGCGCTTTGGAGTTACGGCTTTGACGGGATCGAGGACGCCGGGGATCAGATCCTTTCCTGCGCGGAAAGCGGGACGGAGCATCAGCTTCTCGTTTCCGGCTATTTCTCGGAGAATCTCGACCTGCCGCGGATGTCCAACCTTCTTGCAAAAAAAGTGCTGGAACGGCATTCCGCTGAAGAAAAGATCCTTGCCGTCTGGCTCCCGTCCTTTATGAAGACGCACGGGGACGCCATGTGGAACGCCGCACGGAGCGATGCCCGGCTTGACCTGAACGAATGGTTTGACGACCGTGCGGAGCTTGACGGCTTCTATCAGCGTTTCAAAGAACTGTATCACGCATTTGCCGGGAAGGAAAAGACCTTTTCTCCCTGCGTTTTCCCGTGGTACGGTGTGAAGCTGGAAAAGAGCGCGCTCGCGGAGATCCTCTGCACGCTTGCCGCTCTCTCCGGGGAGCGCGGCCTGATGGAGGAAGCGTGTGCCTATATCCGCGACTGCGATACGATGCACCGCCAGACCTGCTTTACCCTGCTCCTTCGGGACCCACGCTCCGCGCTTCAGCGGAAAACCGTGCTCGAGGGACTTGCGGATAAGGAGACCTCCACGAGGAACGCGGCGTTTGAGATCGCGTCGAAGCTCCGTTTGACGGAGGATGAATACCGTCTCATTGAGGGATACCTTCGTTTCAAGGGTGCCGATATCCGCAAAAACGTCATCGCTCTGCTTTTGAAGCAGGAGGACGACGCGCTGACCGCCTGCGTTTCCGACCTCCTTCGGAGCGGAAAAGAGGAGATCCGTCTCGGCGGGCTGGATATGATCACGCAGCTGAAAAAGGATCCTGACCGTGCCGCTGTAACGGAGGGCTTTTCCTCGCTTCTCAAAGAGCGGGCAAAGGCACCCGATCTCTCCTCCAAAGAAAAACTCCTCCTTGACGTTCTCCTGCCCGCGGAAGTAGAGAAAGAAGAAAAACCGCTGTATACCGCGGATGACCGGTACGCGCCGACGGAATTCGACGCGGATTATCTTGTGCTTTGCGCAAAGACCTTTGAGGATTATTTTCCGGATTCTGCTCTGCCGGGTCTGATCCTCGGCAAACAGAAGGATGGCGGGCTTTTCGGAAAGATTAAGAGCGCTATTTCGGAAGGAATCGCGTGCGCTTCCTCCGTGCAGGCTTGCGCGGACCTGATGTCTCTTTCCGACTTCATCGACCGGCATAGGACGGATCCTTTTCCCACCTCGTACGGGGAGACGGTGCTCGTCGGCGACGTGCGGTTTGAGTATCATTTCCGCGGGAAAAACGGCGAGCTGCCCCTTGCCGAACTATGGCAGACTTGGTTCCGTGATAACGGGGTCACCGGAAAGCGTCTTCTTCGGGCGCTGATCATGTTCCGCGCGTATCAGAAGAAGACCGTCTATTCCAAGGAATGTGCGGCGTACGTCCGTACCGTGTTCGGTCCCGGCTTTGAGGTCGGAAAGGCACTTCCGTACGCGGCGGTCATGGGACGGATCCTTACGTGCGGGCTCGCATCTCTTCCCGGGGAAGAAACGACGCGCCTCTGCGCGGCAATTTTGCACTGGTTCTGCCGCTGCGTTCCCGACGACCGGGTGATGATCAAATCACCGTCCGATCCTCCCATGCCGGGGAAACCGGAAAAGGCGCATCTGCTCGCGCATCCGCAGCTCTCGGCCATTTGCTGCCTGATGAAGATCGGAAACGACGCGGAACTGAAAAACGTGTTTCCTCTTTCCGCCGTTGCCGCAAGCCGCTGCGACGAGGCGTACGACCGTCTCCCGAAGCAGGTTTATAAAGGCACGGGACCTTTCTGCGTGATGCCCGAAAAACCGTCGGGAGCCCTGATCGACCCGGAGAGCGGAATGTTCTATAAGGACAAAACGCTCGTCGGGATCAACGCGTATCTGTACGCGGCGTATCAGGGCGTGATCACGGAGGCGGAAACGTACGAGTATCTTCTGCGCCCCCGGAATCTCAGTGATTCCCTCCGCGTCGTGACGGCGGTCACTTCCGCATATACGGAGAAGGGAAGACAGGTCTCCGGGCGGGAGAACTATCTGAACTATCAAAACAAGAAGATGATCCGCGACTTTCTCGGAAAAGAGGGAGAACCGATCGGAGAAGATCTGGAACTGATCTCCTTCGTGACGCGCGTATACGGGACCCTGATCCCGGTCGTCCTTTCCTCGGAGCTCAGCCGCGGCGACAGTCCCGCGGAGTATTCCGGCGGGATCCACGGGATCGTGCGCGTATACGGTGCCGACGTCTTTGCGCGGATCCTAACCGCGCTGGGAAACGATACGCTCGACCGCTCGGCAGCGGGCGGTTGGGGAAATACGCTCGACCGCAGGCATTCGCTTTCCACGCTTCTGTCGGTCTGTATCCCGGCGGAGAACGATACGGAGGAAACGCTCCGTGCGGCGCTCGACGGGAAAATGATCGGAAAAAAGCGCCTGATCGAGGCGGCGATGTTCTCTCCCGAATGGATCCCGATCGTCGGACGGTATCTCGGGATCGACGCTTTTGAATCGGTGTGCTATTACTTTATGGCGCACATGAACGAGAAATTTGACGATAAGCGCAGAGCGATCATCGCACGTTATACGCCTCTCACGGAGGAGGAGCTGAACCTCGGCGCGTTCGACCGCGGCTGGTTCCGTTCCGCTTACGACGCCGTGGGGGAAAAGGACTTTAACTTTATTTACGACGCGGCAAAATACGTCACCGACGGCGCGAAGCATTCCCGCGCGCGGAAGTACGCGGACGCCGCCCTCGGCAGGACTGACGCGGAGGAGACCCGGAAAACCGTCGCGGAAAAGCGGAACAAGGATCTCCTGATGGCGTACGCCCTGATCCCGCTTGACGGGGAGGATGATCTTTGCCGACGGTATCTGTTCATTCAGCAGTTCCGGAAGGAAAGCCGCGGGTTCGGTTCCCAGCGCGCGGCGAATGAGGCGAAGGCAGCGGATATGGCGCTGCTCAATCTTGCGCTGAACGCCGGATATTCCGACCCGCTCCGTCTGACCCTGCGGATGGAGATCAAGGTGATCGACGACAGCAGAGCCCTGCTTGAGGAACAGACCGTGGAGGGCGTATCCGTCCGCGTAACGGTCGACGAGGGCGGAAAGGCGTCGATCCTCTGCCAGAAGGATGGCAAGACGCTGAAGAACGTCCCGGAAAAACTGAAGAAGAACGAGACCGTGAAGGCGATGACGGAGTTTGTCAGGACCCTGACCGAGCAGTACCGCCGGACGCGGCTGATGCTTGAGAACGCAATGGAGGATTCCTCCGTCTTTCCCTTCGGTGAGCTTGGCGCACTGTCCGCGCACCCCGTGGTCGAACCGATGCTGAAGACCCTCGTGATGATCAGCGGCGGGACGGTCGGTTTCCTCACGGAGGACGGGCTCGCCGCGGCAGACGGGACAGTGCAGCCGCTTGACGCGGAGGCGCCGGTCCGGATCGCCCATCCGCTCGATCTGTACCGGAACGGAAGCTGGAGAGCGTATCAGGCGTATCTCTACGACCGCAGGATCACGCAGCCGTTCCGCCAGGTCTTCCGTGAACTGTATATCAAAACGGAGGACGAAACGGAAGCGTTCCATTCTCTCCGTTATGCCGGAAATCAGATCCAGCCGGCAAAAACCGCTGCGGTGCTCAAAAGCCGCCGCTGGGTCGCGGACGTGGAGAACGGTCTTCAGAAGATCTATTACAGGGAAAACGTCGTGGCGCAGATCTACGCGCTCGCCGACTGGTTTTCTCCCGCCGATATCGAGGCGCCGACGCTCGAATGGGTCTGCTTCAGCGACCGGAGAACCGGAAAAGAACTGCGCATTTCCGAGGTCCCGGACCTTCTGTTCTCGGAGGTCATGCGGGACGTGGACCTCGCCGTCAGCACCGCGCACGCGGGCGGTGTGGATCCCGAAACGAGCCATTCCACCGTGGAAATGCGCGCGGCGATCCTCTCCTTCGTCCTTCCCATGTTCCGCCTCATGAACGTCATGGTGGAGGGCAGCCACGCGATCGTTTCGGGCAAGCGCGGCGAATATTCCGTCCATCTCGGCAGCGGCGTCGTGCATCAGATCGGCGGTGCGATGATCCCCGTCCTGCCTGTCCATTCCCAGCACCGCGGCAGGATCTTCCTTCCCTTTGTGGACGAGGATCCCAAGACCGCCGAGATCCTTTCCAAGGTCCTTTTGTTCGCGGAGGATGAGAAAATCAAGGATCCGATGATCCTTTCCTGCATCGGCAATATCTGACAATATCTGTTCGGTACGGCAAAAATGAAACCGACCTTTCACGCGTGGAAGGTCGGTTTTTGGTTGGGGTTTTTATGAAAAGAATTCCTCTTCGACACGGGCACAGAGCCAATGATAGGACGGAAGATGCAGTTCCTGAATGCGGTAGGTCTCGGTCGCGCCGACGTGAAGGATCACGTCGGAGAGGTCGTCAAGTCGGCAGGGCTTTCCCCCGTCAGCGTGATGACCTTCAGCCCGAGCGCTTTCGCGGCCTTTGCCGCGAGGACGACGTTCTCCGAATTGCCGGAGGTGCTGATCCCGAGGAAGACGTCACCCGGTCTGCCGAGTGAAAGAAGGGCCTGCGCGTAGACGGCGTTGAGAGACCCCTGCAGGGAGGAAGAGAGCGTTCCGGTCGGGTCAACGGCGTCAAGCTTCTCCTTCAACTCCGCAGAAAGCGCACGTGCTTTCCGGAAGCCCTTGGCAAGCGCACCGACGATATGATCGGCATCTGCGGAGCTGCCTCCGTTGCCGCAGATAAAGAGCGTTCCTCCGGCGCGGAAGGTTTCCTTCGCGTCCGCGGACGGCAGTCCAGCGTAAACCCGGTTTCTCTTCGCCGTCGGCAGGACGCTTTACGGCTCCGAAGGGGATCTCGTAAAACGCCTCCGGATCGGTCACAGCCATCGGATAAGCGATCTTCAGCATTTTGTGCTTTTCATGTCTGTCGGCTACCAGACGGATCGACAGAACGTCGGAATCCGCCGTGAGTGAAAAATACTGGGTCAGCGTCGAATGGTTATAGGTGCTGACGATCTTGACGCAGGCGCGGACGGGACCGCTTTCGGTGACCGTGACCTCCGCGTCGGAATAACGCGCCATTTCATCCGCAAAGAAGGTCTTTCCGTGGCTCCACGTATCGTGATAATATTCGTCGATGACGACGGGAACGGCGGCACGGGAACAGATACGCTCTTTTCCGGTGCGTTTATCGTAAAAAGAGGTGATATAGCCGCTGTATTCCTCGAAGCGGATTGAGATCAGCCGCTTTTCTGGGTGAGCCGCCGCGTATTCCCGCAGAAGCTCAAGATTCCTGACCGTCGGTCCGCCGCCGTGATTCCCGACACCGTAGAACACAGGGATAAGATCGGTATCGCTATTTTTCAAAAGAAGGCGGCGGAAAAAGGCAGGACACTTTATCTGATGCGGTCCCGTACCGATATACTGCCTTTTTCGCTCTTCTTTTTATCCCGGTATTGCATTTCGGGCGGAACCGTGTTATAATCGTAATAACGAAATCATTTCCGGTTTTTGACCGGGAACGGAGGAAAAGGATATGAACGATCAGAACCTGAAGGACCTTCTTGCGATCAGGGAACGCTACGTCGATCTGCTGTACCGCGGCTCATTCCGTGAGAACGTGCAGGGTGTCATGAAAGACACGGCAGACCAATTGGTGAACAGTCTTGTTCCCGGTCCCGATCCAGATACTTACGTGTGGCAGGACATCGAATACACCGACGCCCGCCGCCACGAATGGCGCGCCGCGCGTCATTACGCCCGTCTGGAATCCGCGATCGTCAACGGGGGAAAGGAACGGCTGAAGAACGACGCCGCCTTCCGTGAAAAGCTGATCGGAACGCTCCGTCACTGGCTGATCCACGATTACAGGAACCCGAACTGGTGGCATAACGACATCGGTATGCCCAGCCACATCGGCGATATCGGTCTGCTGCTCCGTGAATATCTGACGCCTGAAGAATTTGCAAAGACGCTTGAGCTCGTCGGCCGCGGCTCGATCAAAAACCGTGCGGATATCTATCGCTGGGGCGGCGCCAATCTGATCTGGGGCATCTACAATTCGATCCGCCACGCCCTTCTTTCCGAGGATACCGAGCTTCTTCAGATCTCCAGGGAACGCATTGAAAAGGAAATGGCGTATACGCAGGAGGGGATCCAGCCGGACGGCGCGTTCTATCAGCACGGTCCGAGATGGTATTCCGGAGGATACGGCGCCTCCTATACTTACGACCTCTCCCAGCTCGTATGGCTCCTTTCCGGGACGGCCTTCGCCTTCCCGCGGGAGCGGATCGACGTTTTCCTGCAGCACGTTCTTGACGGGCAGAGACGTATGATGCTCCACGGCTTCTTCGATTACGGCGGCGTCGGAAGAGAGATCGCCCGCTGCGGTACGCTCAACCGCGTGGAGATGATTTACGGCATCCGTCTGCTCACCGAGGTCATGGATCTGCCGCGCCGTGACGAGCTTCTTGCTTTCGTTCACGATATCGACCGCGGCGCGGTCGAGGACGAGACCGATCCCTACTCCGGCACCAACTGGTTCCCGAGCATTTCGTTCCTTTCCCAGAGAAAGAACGGAAGCTACTTCGGCATCAAATGTCATGCTCCCGCACAGTACGACGCAGAGATCTGCAATTCCGAGGGCGAGCTTTGCTACAATATGTCCTACGGCACGCATTACTGCCTGATGCGCCGCGGCAACGAGTATTATGATCTGAACCCGATCTACGATTGGGCGCACGTTCCCGGAACGACGGCAAGGGTCGAAAACGACGCGGAGATCCTTTCTCACCGCAATTGGTGGAATCTGCCGCTGCCGAACGGTCATATCGGCGGGCTGGCAAGCGGCGACCGCGGCATCATCTTTGAAAAGCCGGAGCACGACGGGATCTCTCTGATGACCGCTTTCTTCGTATTCGACGGCTGCATGGTCTCCCTCGGCGCGGGCATCCGCGACGAAAAGGAGGGCGGTCTGCCGCTAACGACGACGGTCGATCAGTGCCATCCCGTTTCGCCGAGACCGGGAAAGCACCGTGCGTCCAACGGCGGCTTCTCCTACGAGAACCTTGATCCCGAGACCGAGTTCGTTTCCGGTGTCGTGGAGAGAGAGGGCGCTTGGAAGCGCAACAGCTTTGAGGAAGTATACGCGCCCGTGACCGGAAAGGTCTTCCTTGCGTATATCCCGGTCAAGCCGGGGAAGGATTCCTATGCCTACGCAGTTTCTCCGAGAGGAAAGAGGGCAGGGGCAAAGGTGCTTTCCAATACGCCTGCCCTTCAGGCGATCTCGCTTTCCGACGGGACCGTGATGGCAGTCTTCCACGAGGAGGGAGATCTTGTCGTCGGCGGAAAGACCCTGCTGCACGGCGACGCCGGTACCTGCGTGATCCTCTGATATATACATACGGAAATAATGAAAAGCCGCTTCCGGTCGGAGGCGGCTTTTTGACTGATCGGGATGGATATCACGCTGTCACGTCATGATTTGATATGAATTTTTCCGTTACGTCGGTCAGGGAATCGAATCCGTCGGGCAGTTGACCGGCGTTCTCAAAGATATCTGATTCAAACGTCGTGACGAGCGAAAAATCCTTGTCGAAATGCTGCACGACGTAATAGACTCTGTCGTCGTTCGGATATCCGTATACCGTAAGGCGGCCGTCGCAGTCCTCGTCGGTCAGGACCCTGATCACGTTCCCCGGCGGAAGTTCCGCTGTCTCTACCACTCTTTTCCGGATGGTATATTGGAGGTGACCGATCAGGTCGAAACTGTTTCCGGCCCTCCCCGCAAGCCGGAAGATCAGGACGACCGTGATAAGCTCCGTCACGATCATCAGGGCAAAAATGATCCGGTCCGTATTTCCGAATTCGTTCAGCTCTTTTCCGTCGGTCAGAAAGACGGTGAGAAAGATCATTAAGAGCATGAACGCAAATCCGACGCAGATCCTGAAGATATCCTTTTTTCGCGTTTTCATCAGGAGGCTTCGCTTTTCGATCAGCGCATCCGGCGGCTCCTTGTCTTCCGGCGCAAGTCTTTTCCTGATGTAGGAGGCGAGCTGTCTTGCGTTCGTCAGATTCATGATCGTATGGACCTTGCCGTTTTTCAGCCGGACCGTCAGGGCGTTCCCCTGTGCTCCGGCAAAGGCAACGTCCGTGAGCGCACAGTCGATCTTCCAGAACGTGCCGTAACGCGCCTTGATCGTCGTTTCGTCAACGGCGACCGTTCCGTTTTTCGTGATCAGATACGTCAGGACGGAAAGGGAACACAAAACGACCCCGAGGATCGGAAAAAACAGCAGACCGGCGTCTTCCGGAACGGCAACGACCAGATATATGTAAAAACCGATGGAGCACAGCCCTCCGACGAGAAACAGAAGGTTCACAATTCTGAACTTTCGCGGAATGAACTCACCTTTCATTCAAACGCCTCCTTTCACGGGAAAAACAAAAGACTGCAATCAACAGATCACAGTCTTGATATGGTCGGAGTGACTGGATTTGAACCAGCGGCCTCTTGGTCCCGAACCAAGCGCTCTACCGAACTGAGCCACACCCCGAACAACGATAAACATTATAGCACAAGACTGTCGTTTTGTCAATAGGGTAGCAAAAATTATTTCATGGGAACGGTCACTTGCGTGAATCGGACGATTCGGAAGAGATCGGGCAGATCCGACAGCCGCGGGTCTGCCCGATATGGTGATGTCATTAAGAGGAAGACGTGGGAAAACCGGAACGTGATTTTACTGTTTTCCGTTTTTCCTGCTGTTTTCGACGAGGATATCGCTGTTTTCTACGAGCTGCCCGAATCCGTACAGGACGAAGGCGCCGATCCATGAAAGAAGAGCACCGACAGCGCCAACGAGAAGACCGAGGATGCCGTAGGAATCGGCTTGGAACAGAAGGATGACCCCGATGAGAACGGATATGGCGATCCCGATCCGGCAGACGATTTCAGCGAGCGATTTGATCTTGCTTCCGATGTTATTGAACATTTTGATTCTCCATAAACGATTTCAGTTAAGACGGTTGGTTGGGGCGGTCTGCCGTTTTTCTTCGTCCGCTCGGGCGGTGACGGTTTTCGCTTATTGATCGAAAACCTCCTCGCAGGAGATCAGGGTCCTGCGGTCGCGGATCTCGTAGGAGTTCAGCCCGCGGGAGGCGAACTCGATCTCGCCGCGCTGGTTATCGAAGGGATCGGCGCGGAGGTGCTTCTTCGGAGGAACGAATTCCGCCTGCACGTTGTTGCAGGTGACCATACGGAAGGGATCGAGATTGCCGAAATAGTGGTTGAGACGGACCTCGCTTCCGACCGAGACCGCACCGACGGAATAGGAAAGATCGGCGTAAAGCCAGCCGTAGGGAGCAACGAAGAATTGTGCCCAGTCGTGTCTGCCGATATGACCCGGATGGACCGAAAGACCGGACTGCCACTTTGCCGGGATCCCGAGGATGCGGCAGAGAGTGATGAAGGTCAGCGCCATCACGCCGCAGTCGCCGCGCAGATTGAGCGCACAGGTATCGGCGATCGGTTCGAGGAGCAGATACTCTCTCGTGTACGAATAGTGCAGATGATGGGCAAGATAATCGTAAACGCGGCGGGCGAGGATCAGCGGGTTCGTTTCGTCCCCGGCGATCTCCGCGGCAAGTGCGCGCAGATAGGGCGTGAAGGTGATATGAGGCGGCAGCTCGCCGGTGTGGAAATCCGGCTGCTCCTCGCTGACGGCGTCGGGATCGAGGGATACGTAGGGTGCCCGGTTCGTGAAGGAAACGTCAACGAAGAACCTGTCTCCGGTGTGATAGATCTGCTTCCACGAGATCGTCCGCTGCACGTCGCCCGCGACGGTGCCGCCGGGCGTCATGTCGTGGATCACGATATCGCTCTGCTCCGGGCAGATGGCAGGGAAGGGAAGATGGACGAGGATCTCCTCTCCGTCGATCGCTGCCTCCCGGCGCGGTTCGATCTCGAGACGAACGCGGTGACGGAAAGCGCGGTACCCGTTCGTTTCCATGACGGCGTGATTGTCTTCCCGGTAGACGTTCGGGTCTCCGGTCTCTCTGTGACCGGCCCGTCTTTCCTTCAGATCGGGTCGGCGGGTATAAAAGGACTCCATGAAATAGCTCTGGAGACGCGGTTCTCCGTTGACCATGTGCCAGTCAACGAGGGAGTCTTCCACGATCCCTTCCATTTCTTCCATCGTGAAATCGGGGATATCCTCTCTGACGACCTCGAGCGCTTCCTCCATCGTCAGTTCGTATTCTTCTTTCATCTGCTCCGCAAGGGAACGCTGCAGGTTCAGCCGATCGCGCATCGCCTCCGAGCAGTCGTCTCGGGCGAGAAGACGGTCGATGGTGCGGATCTCCCGGTCAAAATATCCGCTCTCGTGAAAGGCGCGGACGGCGTCGGGCAGACCGTACGCGATCGTGGGGATGGTCTGCTGGATGGTTTTCTTCATGGCGGTTTCCTTTCAGAAATTATACTTTGAATCAATTATACCGCGGCGGGGACCCGTTGTCAAGAAAAAGAGACAATAAAAACACCCGGACGGAGGACCGTTCGGGCGTCTTTATTGTCTGATTCGGATTACAGATCTTCCTTGATCTTGGAATCCTTGCCGACCTTATCACGCAGGTAGTAGAGCTTTGCGCGTCTGACCTTACCTTTGCGGATGACGTCGACCGCTTCGACGTTGGGGGAATGGACCGGGAAGGTCTTCTCGACGCCGACGCCGTAGGAAATGCGTCTGACCGTAAAGGTCTCGGAGATGCCGCCGCCCTTCTTGGCGATGATGACACCCTCGAACATCTGAATACGTTCGCGGTTACCTTCCTTGATCTTGTTGTGAACGCGGACGGTATCACCGACGTTCAGAACCGGGATCTCGGTTTTCAGCTGCTCATTCGTAAAAGCCTTGATTAAATCCATGATTGGCCTCCATTATTATTTTCGGATGTTCGTGCAGAGCTTCGCAGAGGACCACCCGTATTGCAACATTTCAATTATAGCAGGGAGTCGTTGCGATTGCAAGTGATTTTTGGAAGTTCATAAATTATTTACACAATCAGTTTGCCGAGGACGTCCGCGTCTTCCGGGGACGGCGTTCCGATCTCCTTAAGCGCCCGTATGATCTCAAGACGGCGTTTTTCATCCTTCAAAAGTGCGTCGACGGCGTCGGTGATATCGTTTGTGACGATACCGTATCTGCCGTCCCGCAACTGCTCTTTCGCCGCACCGTAGGGAAGAACGACTGATGGCAGCCCCAGCGCCTTTGCTTCCTCTACGGAAACGGGATATCCTTCCTTGTCGGAGGGCAGGATGAAAAGACGTGCCGACGCGTAATATCCGTACGGATTCGCGGTCGGACCCGGAAAGATCAGCCGGTCCGCTACGCCGAGTCGGACCGCTTCCCGCAGCATCGCCTTTTGATCTCCTTCATCCTTTCCGACGACGTACCAGAAGATGTCGTGACCGCGTTCGACCAGCGCCGAAAGAACGAACGGGATCCGGTCGACGCCCTTTCTGACGCTGATCCGGGAAACTGTCAGAAGCGGGATCCCCCTTGACGGCAGTTTTTCTCCGGTCCCGGCAAGCCGCCGGAGCATGGAAACGTCAAGAAGATTGGGAACGACAGCGGTCTTTTCCGAAAGCGACGGAAAAACGGAAAGAAGGCTGTCCCGTACCGGCGCCGAAACGGCGGCGATCCGGTCAGCCTTTTCAAAATAGGAACGATCGTCTTCCGGCGACCCGTCTTCCGGCGCGTAGGTGAAGTGCTGCCACGCGACGGTCTGACCGGCACGGACCTTTTCGCAGGCGTACGGGACGGTCCTGCCGCCGTAAAAGGCAAGAACGGCGTCGTACCGCTCTTCCGGCTCAAAGGGAAGAAGATACCGTTTCATCAAACGGACAAATAGCTTTGCCGCTTCCTCCCGTCTCGTTTCAGGCAGCAGCGCCTGACGGAAAAAGCTTCCCGTGATCGCCGGAAACGACGTGGGATGACGCAGAAGGAACCGGAATAGGAGCGGGAGCGCGTTCTGCGCCGAAAGGAGAAAGAGCTCTCCGTCCTTTCCCATATCGCATACCCGGATCCAAGAAGGAAGAAGCGGCAGGAGCAGTCCTTCTTTGCGCGCAAGAAGGAGCGTGACGTCGTATTGCCGTTCGTCTATGGCGTCAAACAGGGAAAGGAGCGCTCTTTCGGTCCCCGCGGGTTCCATCCGGATGCCGACGACGAGGAGTTTTTTCTTTTTCACCGTGTCACCTCAGTCCGACGCGGAACGGAAATCCGATCCGGTCAGTTGAACGCGGCAAGATATGCCGTCTGCTCCTCGCTGAGACGGTCGATCGAGATGCCGAGCGCGGAGAGCTTGATCGCCGCGACCTCGCGGTCGATCTCACGCGGGACCTGATAGACGCGGTTTTCGAGCTTCCCGGCGTTTGCCGCAAGGTAAGCGATCGATTTTGCCTGAATGCCGAAGGACATATCCATGATCTCGGCAGGATGTCCGTTTCCTGCGGCAAGGTTGACCAGCCGCCCCTCCGCGAGCAGATTGAGGATCCTGCCGTCCTTCATTTCGTAGCCGACGATATTCGGCTTTCTCTGCCAGACACGGACCGCGCGCGCTTCCAGATCGGATTTATTGATCTCAACGTCGAAATGTCCGGAGTTGGCAAGCAGGACGCCGTCCTTCATGCTGTCAAAATGCGCGCCGCGGATGACGTCTTTGCACCCGGTCAGGGTGACGAACAGATCGCCTTCCTTCGCCGCTTCGTCCATCGGGAGCACGGTGAAGCCGTCCATGACCGCTTCGATCGCCTTGATCGGATCGACCTCGGTGACGACGACCACGGCGCCCATTCCCTTGGCACGCATGGCAAGACCCTTGCCGCACCAGCCGTAGCCGCCGACGACCACGGTCTTTCCGGCGATGATCAGATTGGTGGAATTCATGATGCCGTCCAGCGTTGACTGACCGGTCCCGTAACGGTTGTCAAAGAGATGCTTGCAGTCCGCGTCGTTGACGTCGATCATCGGGAAGAGGAGCTGCCCCTGCGCTTGTCTGGCGAAGAGACGGTGGATCCCGGTCGTCGTTTCCTCACAGCCGCCGATCAGGTCGGAGGCGTAATCGGCGCACTCGCCGTGGAGCAGAGAGGTCAGGTCCCCGCCGTCGTCGATCATCAGATGAGGACGGATCGAAAGCGTCTTTTTCAGGTGCTCTTCGTATTCCTCCATCGTGACGCCGTGACGCGCGTTGACCTCAAAGCCCTGATCGTAAAGGGCGGCGGCAACGTCGTCCTGCGTGGAAAGCGGATTGCATCCGGTCACCGCGACCTCGGCACCCGCGGCCTTCAGCGTCATGGCGAGATACGCGGTCTTTGCTTCAAGGTGGATGGACATGGCAACGCGTTTTCCGGCAAGCGGCTTTTTCTCTTCAAATTCCTTTTTGATCTTGTTGAGGATCGGCATATAGGACGCGACCCAGTTGATCTTATCGTACCCGGAAGGGGCAAGAGCGGGGTTCAGGATGTCACTCATTTCAATTTATCTCCAGTTTATGTAATGATGAAAACGATACCTATCATCAGAGACCGCGGTCCTTCAGATCGGAGACGAGCCCGACGTAGAATTCGGTCACGTCAAAGCCCGGGAAATCCGCACGGCTCAGGTCGATGATATCGGCGTGGGAAATGCCTCGTTTCCCCTGGATGCGGAGGAAGGTGTATTCGTCACCGAAGCGGAACGAGGACTCCGAGACCAGACCGTCGTTCTGCCCGTCGAAGTGCGCGGCAACGTGATAGGTCAGGTTGAGTGGGAAGACGTTCGACGAGGGGTGATTGATAACGGAGCCGACGCTGCGGCAGAGGATCCCCTCCGGTTTCGTCCATTCGCTGTCGTACGCACGGCATTTTTCGTCGGTCAGGTCTGCGACGGCGGAGAGAAAATCGGGTTCCCGGTCACCGAGCTTCCGCGCGGCGGCGTTATAAGCGTCGGCAACGCGCTTTTTGAAATCGGGGTCTGTTTTTTTCAAAAGATAATCGGCAAACAGACAGCCCCGGTGCGGTGTGTTGATCGTCGTCAGAGAGGCGACGAGCGGTGCGACGCCCTCGT
Source organism: Eubacteriales bacterium (assembly GCA_045617585.1). Lineage (GTDB taxonomy): Bacteria > Bacillota > Clostridia > Oscillospirales > CAG-272 > CAKRZE01. Next base: position 4,977 of record JAZLIW010000064.1, on the reverse strand, counting down.
TGTGGATCGCGCAGCGGCAGTCGAGACCGCCCTTGGAATGGGCAATGATATTGACCTTTTCACATCCCGTCTCCGCAGCGATCTGACGGATGCGTTCCGCGAGGTGCGCGGCGGAAACGGCGACCGGCTCTGCCGAATCGTGGTTGCCGTAATATATCTTCGCGCCGTTCTTTTCCAGTTCCTTCGGGATCCTGCCCCAATAGGAGATGAAGCGGAAATCACGGAAGAAGACTCCGTGGACGAGCAGGATCGGATATTTCGTGCGGCAGATCTGCCTGCTTTTTCTTTCCTTGTTGCGGTCGACTCTGTCACGCTCGGTCCGCAGCTCGTAATCGACGGTACGGATGATGCGGAAAAGACAGAGGACGTTGACGATCGGCACGAGACCGAGGAAGAAGCAGGCGACGCGCGTCCGGATGCCGAGTCCGACCGAGGTGAGATACACGGCAGTGATCCCGTTCCAGAAGGTGATCCCTTCGATCCCGAGGCAGATCGCGGCGCCGATCAGAAAACTCTTCCAGTCGTCAGGGAGCAGGAATGGCGCCAGCATCAGGTGAAGCAGCGTCGTTCCGATCGAGGAATACAGAAAGGTGCGCAGAACTGTCAGCCCGTGACCGAGGACGCGGAGACGGAAGGACGAGAAACCGATACTGAAGAGGATCGGGATCAGGTTGACGGTGACCGCAGTGACGATAAGGACGGTAAAGCCCTGCGGAAACCACGACGGGATACAGATGGACAGCGTATAGAGAGAGGCAGAAGGGATCAGAAGAAGGGAAAGGAAAAGCGGGAGATAATACCGGGAAAAATACCGGTCTTTTTCCATTTTCATTCGCCTCCTGAACGTTAATGATCCAACATTATTATGCCACAAAACGCCCGCTTTGTCAATCTTTTGACCGAAAAAACAAAAACACCTTGAAAATTCCGACGTTTTCGGCTATAATGAAAACAAGACCCGGCTACGTCGGTCCGGGTATATGAATAAGGGAAGCAGAAAGGATACATCGGATGAAACGCTACGACAGACCGCTCGGCGCGGGTTCCGACGCGCTCGTTTACAAATACACGAAGGAAAGAAACGTCAGGCTTCTATTCCGGGAACCGCTGAAAAAGGTATGGGACGCCGCACCCGTTTACCTCATTATCCCCGGCGGCGGCTGGAACGTCGCCGTGCCGGAGGATATGCTCGGCTTTTCCGCGCTCTCTTGTGAGGCGCTGCGGAACGAGGGCTGGGCGGTGGCTTCTCTGGAATACCGTACCGTCGCGGAAAATCACGTGACGATGGACACCGTGATCTCCGACGTCATGGATGCCGCGAGATATCTTGCCAAGTTCCGTAAAGTGCTCGGCATCGATACCGACAGGATCGTGACCTCGGGTCACTCCGCGGGCGGGCATCTCGCGCTGATGATGGCGCTCGCGCCGCAGGAGGCGTTTACCGTTGATTCACCGTATGACGCCGTGAAGGACCGCTTCCGCGTCGTCGCGTCGGCGCCTCTTTCCGCCCCCACGATCCTGTGGAAGGATTCCGTCGGCTTCCTGCCCGATCCGTTCGGGACGGAATATCTGTTCCCGAAGGACGATTACGCGCTTTCCGCGCACCGCGGCTCACCTTACGACTATATCACGCCTCTTTCCGTCCCGACGCTGATGATCTACGGTACGCACGATAATCTCGTCTACGCGGAAAGCAGCGTCCGGTTCTATGAAAAATGCCGTTCGGTCGGCGCGCCCTGTGAGCTCTGCGGCTCGGTCTACGGCGGACACTGCTTTGAGCCGATGGTCGAAGGGAAGACCTCTGATCCCGATTTCGAGGGAACGCAGAAGATACTGACTGAGTTCGTGCGTAGATTTGCTCCTGAGGTGAAATAAAATGAATTTACTCGAAGCAAGAAAAGAAAAAGGCGTTCTGCTTGCCGCGCATCGCGGCGTCTGCGGCGGCAATATCCCCTGCAACTCGCTTGCCGCATTTCAGGCAGCCGTTAAAATGAAGGCGGAGATCGTGGAGCTGGATGCCGATATGAGTGAGGACGGCGTTCTCTTCGTCCAGCATCCGGGGATGGAAAAGGTGCATCTTCGCATGAACGATTCGATCCGGCATTATCCCGCAGGCGTCGTGCGTCAGTTCCCGCAGTCCAACTGTGACCTCGTCCGCACGCAGTACCTGATCCCGACGCTGGAGGAAGCGCTGATCCTGCTGCGTGGAAAGGCGATCGTCAATATCGACAAGTTCTGGGAGCATCCGGCGGAGATATCCGCTCTTGTCCGCCGCCTCGGGATGGAGGATCAGATCCTGATCAAGACGTCACCGAAGCCGCAGTATTTCGACGCGGTCGAGGAATACGCCCCCGACTTTGCCTATATGCCGATCGTAAAGGAAGAAAACGCGGTCCACGACGAACTGAACCGGAGAAATATCAATTACGTCGGAGCGGAGGTCCTGTTCACAGACGAAGGGATGCCGGTCGCATCACCCGAATTCATTGACATGATGCACTCGGAAGGGAAACTTGTATGGTCCAACGCGATCGTATATAACTATAAGACGGTGCTTTCCGCCTGGCACAACGACGACGTCTCCGTGATCGGAGACCCCGGACGCGGCTGGGGCTGGCTCGCCGACCGCGGCTTTGACGTCATCCAGACCGACTGGCTGTGGCTCTGCCGTGATTACCTGACGAAAACGGGCAGAAAGCCCGATTGAGGAGGAAACAATATGTCATCCTATCAGACGAAAAAAACACCCGGCGATACCGCGTGGTTCGTCAAGGACCGCTTCGGTATGTTCATCCACTTCGGCATTTACGCGATGGCGGCCCGTCACGAATGGGTTAAATACTACGAGAGCACGCCCGAAGAGCAATATCAGAAGTATTTCGATCATTTCGATCCCGATCTTTTCGACGCGCGCGAATGGGCAAAGACGGCAAAAAAAGCCGGCATGAAATACGCGGTCCTGACGACCAAGCACCACGACGGGTTCTGCCTCTTCGATTCCGCGGTTACCGACTATAAGATCACGAACACCTCGTTCGGGCGCGATCTCGTGAAGGAATTCGTCGAGGCGTTCCGCGCCGAGGGGATCCGCGTCGGCTTCTATTATTCGCTGATCGACTGGCACCATCCGATGTTCCCGATCGACAAGTTACATCCCCGCCGCAACGACGCGAACGCTCCTGAGCTTGACCGGGGCAGGGATATGAAGGTCTACGCAAAATATATGCGCGATCAGGTCACGGAGCTGCTGACGAAATACGGCAAGATCGATATCCTCTGGCTCGACTGGTCTTATCCGGAAAAGTGGAACGCTCCCGCATGGATGCAGTACGGCGGCGCGAAAGGGAAGGATCAGTGGGAGAGCGAAAAACTGATCGAAACCGTCCGTTCGATCGCGCCGGAGATCATCATCAATAACCGCGCCGATCTCACGCAGGATCTCTGGACGCCCGAGCAGTTCCAGCCGGTCGAATGGGTGAAGGACGAACAGACCGGAGAAAAGGTCGTCTGGGAGGCTTGCCAGACCTTCTCAGGCTCATGGGGCTACTACCGCGACGAATTCACGTGGAAATCGCCGGAAATGCTGATCAATATGCTCGTCAATACCGTATCCCTCGGCGGAAATCTGATCATGAACGTCGGACCGACCTCAAGGGGCTATTTCGATCACCGCGCTGCCGAGGCGCTTGACGCTTACGGCGCGTGGATGAAGGTCAACGGGCGCTCGATCTACGGCTGCACGATGGCGGAGCCCGAGTTCAAAGCGCCGGAAGGGACCCGGCTGACGCAGAGCGAGGACGGCAGGCGCCTCTATATCCACCTCCAGACCTATCCATTCGGTGCGCTCCAGTTCCCGGGGCTCGACGCCTCCCGCCTGGAATACGCGCAGTTCCTTTCGGACGGCAGTGAGGTCCGTTACCGTGCCAAAGCGCCCTCCACGGTCGCCAGCGATCACATGGCGGACCATTCCTCCTGCGACGTCCCGACGACCGTCTTCACGCTCCCGACCGTGAAGCCCTACGGTCTCTCTCCCGTGATCGAGGTCTTCCTGAAGGAAAGCGCAGATTGAGCCTGCCCGTCAGGATCAGACAGGATCAAACCAAAAGCCCGTTCTTCCGGAACCGTCAGGATCCGTGAAGGACGGGCTTTTTTCGCGGAAACAGGAGATCAGTTTCCGCTGATTGCTTTCCGGAACGCCTCGGCGATCTTTTCCGCGGTCTCGGGACCGACGGAGTTCGTCTCTTCGTAGTGATCTTCACCGTTTTCATCCCGGATGCGGTCGATATAGGGCGCGTCGGGATTGAGGAGGAAACGGGAGGGCGGGATGATATAACCGACCTCGTCGTTGCACAGACCTACGACCAGCAGCTTTTCGTATCCCGCGTTTTCGGCGATGACGTTCAGCGCTTCGGGGTCCGCGTTTTTCAGTTCTTTTCCGAGGACGAGCTCGGGGGAGATCTCACCCGGGATCAGCGCGATCGCGAGCTTGCCCATTTTCATCACGGAAAGCTCGCTCACCATGACGTATTTGCCGTCCGGATCGCCGCCTTTGATCTCGGAACCGAGGATCCCGAGGAACTTGTAATACTGGAAGACGATGTTTTCCAGCGGCAGCTCAACGCCGACCGTGGTCACGGTGAGAGAGGGGGGAAGGAGCGTTTCGTTTTCGATGGAAATGGCAAGGTCGGCAAGCATGGTCCCCGTGACGTCACGGTTTTTTACGGCGTCGAAGGGCTCGGGGATCTGTACCTCGGTCATGACGAGACAGCCGATCGCACTGTTCAGGAAGATGCCGCGGTCTCCGGTCTTTTCTCTGACCGTATCGACGAGCACGCCGGGATAGTCACGGCTGAGCAGTTTATTGTCGCCGCGCATGGACTCTGCGTGCGCCGCGTACAGAAAGACGCGGATGCCGTCGCCTTCCTCCTTCGGGACGAAGCGGAACTGGTAGAGATCCGGGACAAAGACCTGCGGGTC